>NZ_JAAALN010000339.1 GCF_009906795.1 Kineococcus siccus | reverse complement strand
AGGGAGTTCAATACGTTGCGGTGAAGTACAGCGAGCGACTCGCCGCCGAGGGTGCGGTCGCGTCGGTCGGCTCAACCGGTGATTCCTACGACAACGCGATGGCCGAAGCGTTCAACTCGTTGTTCAAAGCCCCGAGTGCGTCCGCAATCCTCACCTACCCGGCCGTGACGGTCCGTGGCGCGGCATCGACGACGTCGAGATCGCCGTCGCCGAGTACATCGACTGGTAAAACCACCGCCGGCTGCACGGGGAGCTCGGGACGGTCCCTCCCGTGGAGTACGAGGCCCGGTTCAGCACTCACCCCGTCGCGGCTGGTGCCTGACCAGCGTGGCTTCCCGCCCTCCATCGAACCCGGGCCTTGACACGGAGAGCAAATCGAGTCAGAGCGCGGTCCTGTCGCTGCTGCGAGGGTCCCGCACGTGGTGCCCTCTGTAGAAGCTGCCGTCGAGGGCGCTGGAGCGCCAGGGACGTGCCAGGTCCAGCGCGATGTGGAACTCCAGGTCCGTGCGGTCCAGGTCGGCGAGGACGATCTCCTCACCAGCGGACGCCGCCGCCAGAGACGTCCCGTCGGGGCCGAAGAGTTCCGAGGGCACGAGGTGGTGGGTCTGGGCGACGGAGCAGACGGCGACCCAGTAGTTGTTGATGGCGGCCAGGGCTCGCGCCCTGGTCCGGAAGATCGCGTCGACGGGGTAGGTGGGCAGGAGCAGGCAGTCCACCCCGAGGGTGGCGTACTCGCTGAACACCTCGAGGAAGTTGATCTCCACGCACACGGCGATGCCGAAGCGGTACCCGTCGACCTCGAACACCGTCGGCTCGGTCCCGGGGGTGTAGAGATGCAGGGTCTCGGTCGCCGAGCAGAAGCGCTTGTCGTAGCGGTCCACCACCTGCCCGGTGTCGGAGATGATGTACACGCTGTTGTGCGGTCGGTGCGGAGGCGTCAGCGGGTGGGCGGAACCCAGGACCACCCACACTCCGAGCTCGGCCGCGAGATCGGCCACGGCCTGCGTCTCCGCCCGCACCGTCGGCCAGTCCGTGTCCGCGAGGGCGTGGACCTGCTCCTTGGCGTACCCGAGAGGTGGCCTTCGGGGAACAGCACCAGCCGCGCTCCCTCCGCCGCGGCGGTGCGCATGAGCCGGCGGGTCACCTCGCCGTTGCGGTGGGGGTCCGGGCTGGCGTCGGGCTGGGTGACGGCGATGCGGAGAGTGCTCACACGCCCAGTCTGTCGGCGCGAGATGACGTCGAGGTGGACGCCCGGCGCGGTGGCGGCGCGCGATCCCCGGTCGTTCGTCACGCACGACCGCGCGGGTTCCCAGGACCACGCGGATCGCGGCACGACCGGGAGGCCGAGGGGCCGCTGATCTGCGTGTCCACCACCGTCTCGTGGTGGAGGATCACCGGCTCAGGTTCCGAGCGGAACGAGGGCGCCGCAGGCGCCTGACTCCGCAGCGTCGAGCACGACGGCTGCGACACTCGCCCGGCTGGTGGAGGCGGGGAGGAGCCGTCGAGGAACCCCTTCGTGGGCGACCGACCGGGGCTACGCGCCGCCTGGGCGGTCGATCGGCGGACCGGGGATCGGCCCGCGACGCAGTTGCACCTCACCGCTGGAGAACGCCAGGAACGGCTTCTTGGACGTGTGACCCAGCTGCGGTAGGGGCACTGCGGTGAACGGGTCTCAGCCGGTGGGCCCGTCGTCGGTGCGCAGGGGCCGGAAGCACCAGGAAGCGCTGAGCCAGGCCGTTGCCACCGCGGCTGCCGTGGCGAGGACGGTGCCCGCCAGGTGGACCGGGCCTGGCGGCAGGCTCCACGCCGCGGCGGCGGCGATGAGCGCGCCACAGCACACCGCCAGCACCGCTCGGGCCAGGACGATGTGCTCACGCACCAGGTGGACGGCCAGGCATCCGCCGACCGTGCCGCTGACGAGGCCGGAGGCTGCACCGAACAGCGCACCGAAGGGAGCCCCGTAGAACACGCCGAGAGCCAGCTCGGATCCCGTGCTCAGCTCGGGATCGCCGACCAGCGCCAGGGCGCCGGTGACGGCCCCGCCGACGGTACCCAGCAGCGTGCCCGCCAGAGCGGTTCGACGGGTGCCGGCCCACCGCTGAGCTTGTTCGTGCCTGTCCATGGGAGAGGGCTCCTCAGGGTGGAGACCACGCGAGCGCGGTACGCGGTGGGCGATGAGCTGGGAACATCGTGGCACTCGTGGCTCACCACCGGAGTCGAAGACCGAGTTCGAGTGTCCGAGCCGACGGCGCGATCGTCGTCACGACCGCCGGGCCGTGGCCGCGCGGATCGCGGCACGGCCGTGCGTTCAGCACCGCGGCCCGAGCGCGCTGCTCGCGACCAGCGGCGCGGAGACGTCAGGACGGCGGTGTCGTGTCCTGCGGCTGGCCTTCGAGCCGGGGATCGGCGAGGACGGCGTCGAGGAGCACGCGTGGGCCGGCGATGTAGGTGTAGTCCTGGTCTAGGTCGGTGAGGACCAGCCAGGACCGGTCGAGGGGCCAGAGCAGGCTGGGGCTGTGCCGCTCGAACCAGCGCTGGTCCTGGTACCGCCAGGTCCGCCCGAAGGTTCGCAGCGCGTCCAGCGGGGCGGTCAGCAGCAGGTAGCTGCGCGAGGAGACCCGCAGGCGGGGCGTGGAGTTCAGCAGCCAGGAGGAGAACGCCGGGTCCTGGGGTGGCTCGACGTGGTGGGGGTCGCCGGAGAACTGGACGCCGGGCCCGCCGGTCACCCAGGTCAGGGAGTCGTCGACGGCGATGAGGCAGCGGGTGCTGGAACCGGAGTACCGGGCGAGGTGGCTCAGCAGGGCGTCCCACCCGGTGTCGCCCAGTTCGCCG
>NZ_JAAALN010000338.1 GCF_009906795.1 Kineococcus siccus | reverse complement strand
CCACCCCCTGCTGTCCACCCCTGCTGTCCACCCTCGCTGCCCACCTCTCGGCCGGAGCCGCCCCTCCGGCGGGCCGGGGGGCGGCCCCGTACCCTGGGAACCGTGCCCCAGACCCCCACCGCGCCGACCTCCGACGCGATCCGCGCGGCGCTCTCCCACGTCGACGACCCGGAGCTGCACCGCCCCATCACGGAGCTCGGCATGGTCGACGCGGTGGAGGTCCGCGACGACGCCTCGGTGGACGTGCGCATCCTGCTGACGATCTCGGGCTGCCCCATGCGGGACACCCTCACGTCGACGGTGACGGCCGCCGTGCGCTCGGTGCCGGGGACGGGCGTGGTCCGCGTGCAGTTCGCGACGATGAGCCCCGAGCAGCGGGCGAAGGTCACCGCGACGATGCGGGGGACGACCTCGGCCGCGCCGACGATCGCCTTCAACGCGCCCGGCAACCTCACCCGGATCTACGCCGTCGCCTCGGGCAAGGGCGGGGTCGGCAAGTCCAGCGTCACCGTGAACCTGGCCGCGGCGATGGCGGCGGACGGGCTGAGCGTGGGCGTCCTCGACGCCGACGTGCACGGCTTCTCCGTGCCGCGCCTGCTGGGCGTGACCGGTCGCCCCACGCGCGTGGACTCGATGATGATCCCGCCCACGGGGCACGGCGTGCGGGTCATCTCGATCGGCATGTTCGTGCAGGGCAACCAGGCCGTCGCGTGGCGCGGGCCGATGCTGCACCGCGCGCTGCAGCAGTTCGCCTCGGAGGTCTTCTGGGGCGACCTCGACGTGCTGCTGCTGGACCTGCCCCCCGGCACGGGCGACATCGCGATCAGCGTGGGTCAGCTGCTGCCGGGCGCGGAGGTCCTGGTCGTCACGACCCCGCAGGCCGCGGCCGCCGAGGTGGCCGAGCGCGCGGGCGCGATGGCGGTGCAGACCGAGCAGCGCGTCGCGGGGGTCGTGGAGAACATGTCCTGGCTGCCGCTGCCGGACGGCAGCCGCCTCGAGGTCTTCGGGGCCGGCGGCGGCGAGCGCGTCGCGGCCTCCCTCAGCGCGCAGCTCGGCGCGCGCGTGCCCCTGCTCGGACAGGTGCCGATGGACATCGCCCTGCGCGAGGGCGGCGACGGCGGCGTCCCCGTCGTCCTCAGCCACCCGGACAGCCCGGCGGCCGTGGCCCTGCGCGACGTGGCCCGGGGGCTCGCGCGCCGCCCGCGCGGCCTCGCGGGCCGTCCCCTGGGCGTCAGCGTCGCCTGAGGCGGCGCCCGCTCCGGCCGCGGGGAGGCCGCGGGGATCGAGCGCCGGGCCTGCGCGGCAGGCTCAGGTGGCGTCCTCGTCGTAGGGGACGGTCGAGGCCGCGGGCTCCGGCGTGCCGGACGTCTTCTTGCCCAGGTCGACCCCGGAACCGGTGCTGCGGGCCGTCGACGACGCCTTCGACGCCGCCGTGGCGCCGCCCGTCCCCGTCGTGGCGGGCTCGTCGTCCCACACGTCCGAGAGCGCGTCGCGCACGATGCGGCGCGGGTCGTACTGGCGCGGGTCGAGCTTCTGCCAGTCGATGTCGTCGAACTCGGGCCCCAGCTCCTCGCGCATCTGCGCCTGCGCACCCTTGGCGAAGCGCCGCGCGGACTTCACGAGGTGCGCCAGCTGCTCGGCGTACTGGGGAAGCCGCTCGGGCCCGAGGATCACGAGCGCGACCAGGATGAGGACGATCAGCTCGCCACCGTTGACTCCGAACACGAGCGCAGCCTAACCGTCGGCCTTGAGAACCACCTGCACGTCGACCGAACCTCCACCCCGCCGGACGGCGAGGGTGACGGTGTCGCCCGGTTCGCGGGCGCGGATGTCGACGATGAGCTCCTCCGACGTCGTCACGGGACGGCCGTCGATCGCGAGGATGACGTCGCCGGGGCGCAGGCCCGCCTGCGCGGCCGGGCCGTCGGGCTGCACGGCCGGGCTGCCGTCGGGTGCGTCGCCGTCGAGGATCTGGACACCCTCGCCCGAGTAGGCCGGGTCGAGGGAGACGCCGATGACGGGGTGGACCGCGCGGCCCGTGCGGATGAGCTGCTCCGCGGTGCGGCGGGCCTGGTTCGACGGGATCGAGAAGCCCAGCCCGATGCTCCCGCCGGCGGACGCCTGCCCCGGCAGCTGCGCGATCGCGGAGTTCACCCCGACGACCTCGCCCTGCGTGTTCAGCAGCGGCCCGCCGGAGTTGCCCGGGTTGATCGCCGCGTCGGTCTGCAGGGCCTGGATGTAGGAGACGTCACCGGTGGCCTCGCCGGCCGTGACCGGGCGCTTGAGCGCGGAGACGATGCCCTCGGTCACCGTGCCCTGCAGGCCGAGCGGTGCGCCGACGGCGACCACGGGGTCTCCCACGACGACCGCCGCGGAGTCGCCCATCGTCAGCGCCCGCAGCCCGTCGCGCTCCACGCGCACGACGGCCAGGTCGTAGGACGCGTCGGCGCCGACGACTTCACCGCTGACCTGCACGCCGTCCTCGAAGACGACCGTGATGCCGCCCTCGCGGGCGCCCGCGACGACGTGGTTGTTGGTCAGCACGAACCCGCGCTCGTCGAGCACGAAGCCCGAGCCGGTCCCCTCGCCGTCGGCGCCCTCGACCTGCAGCGACACCACGCTCGGCAGCGCCGCGGCGGCGATGCCGGCGACGGACCCCGCGGGGCGCGCGGTGGTCCCGCTCGGCGGGGCCGGCAGGCTCACGTCGGGGTAGGTGGCCGCGGGGCTGTCGAGGCGGTCGTACAGGGCACCGCCGGCCAGCCCGCCGACGAGGCCGAGCGCCAGGACGAGGGAGCCGACGCCGACCCAGCGCGCCGCGCGCCCGCGCCGCGGTCGCCCCGCGGCGGCCTCGGGCGGGGCCGGGGGCCACTGCTGCTCGCCGGCCCACCCGTGGTCC
>NZ_JAAALN010000337.1 GCF_009906795.1 Kineococcus siccus | reverse complement strand
GCCTCCCTCCCCGTCCTGGCCCTCCTCGTCCCGCTCGGGGTCGCGGTCGTGCTCGCGCTGCTCTGGACACCGCTCTCCCTCCTGCTGGGCCTCGCGACGCCCGTCCTCGTGCTGGGCCAGTGGTGGAGCGAGCGCCGGCGCACGCGAGGCGACGACGCCGTGCGGCGCGAGGCCGAGGCGGCGAGCCGGGCCGAGGTCGAGCGCCGCCACGGCGCCGCCCTGGCGGCCGAGCACGCGCGGCGCCACGAGGAGTCCCCCGACCCGGCCGCCCTGCTCGCCGAGGTGCGGCACCGGGGCACGCGCGTGTTCGAGCGGGGCGCCGGTGACCCCGACCACCTGGTGCTGCGCGTGGGCCTCGGGGCGCTGGAGGCCACGAGCAGCCGCGTCGAGACGGCCGGCGGGCCCGCGGCGTCCCCGTCGGGCGGGCACCCGCCGCCCGGGGCCCGGCTGGACGACGTCCCGCTCCTCGTCGCGCTGCCGGCGGTGGGGGTGCTCGGCGTCGCCGGACCGCGGGCGGCCGTGCTCGCGAGCGCCCGCGTGCTGCTGGCCCAGGTGGCC
This sequence comes from Kineococcus siccus, assembly GCF_009906795.1. Classification (GTDB taxonomy): domain Bacteria; phylum Actinomycetota; class Actinomycetes; order Actinomycetales; family Kineococcaceae; genus Kineococcus; species Kineococcus siccus. The sequence continues at coordinate 2,339 of NZ_JAAALN010000337.1, read as the reverse complement.
GCCTGGCACTCCCCGCAGACGGTCGCCGTCGCGGTCGCCTGCGCCGCCGGGGAGCCCGCGGCCTGGCGGTGGGTGTCCTGGCTCCCGCACGCCGCGGTGCTGGACGACCTGCCCGCCGTGGCGGACCGCGCGCAGGCGCCACGGCTGCTGGCGGGCCTCGTGCGGGAGCTGCGCCGGCGCCGCGCCGACCGCGCAGCCCCGGCAGGCCCGCGCGTCGTCCTCCTCCTCGACGGGGTGGCGGCGCTGCGCACGCTGCCCGATCTCACGGAGCTCCTGCGGGACGGCCCGGCCGCGGGTCTGCACGTCGTGTGCCTGGACGCGACGCGCAGCCGCCTGCCCGCCGAGTGCGGCGCCGTCCTGCTGCCCGCCGGTGCGCCGGCCGACCCGGAGGACGGCACGGGTGCGCCCGAGGGCTCGAGCCCCGCCTCCGGCGCGGTCCTCCTCGACGCGGGCGGTGAGCACCTCCTCCGGGTCGACGGGGCCGGGGCCGCCTGGGCGGAGGACGTCGCGCGGGCGCTCGCCCCGCTGCTGGACGCGACCCCGCCGGACGCGGCGGCCCAGCTGCCCGCCGCGTGCCGCCTGCTCGACCTGCTGCCGCCCGCCGCGACCGACGGCGCGGCGCTCGCGGCCGCCTGGCGGCACGGCGAGGCGGCCGGGACGCCGGCCACGCGCGCCGTCCTGGGCCGCACGGCCACCGGGGCCTGCGTGGTCGACCTGGCCGTGGACGGCCCGCACACCCTCGTCGCCGGGACGACGGGGTCGGGCAAGTCCGTGCTGCTGCAGGCCCTCGTGGTGAGCCTCGCCGTGGGCGCGCCGCCCGACGCCCTGCAGTTCGTCCTCGTGGACTACAAGGGCGGCGCGGCTTTCGCCGGCTGCGCCGCCCTGCCGCACGTCGCCGGTCTCGTGACCGACCTCGACGACCAGCTGGCCGCCCGGGCCCTGCGCAGCCTGCGCGCGGAGGTGCGGCGTCGCGAGGCGGCCCTGCGCCGCGCCGGGGTCGCCGACGTGGCGGCGCTGCCCGCCGGCGACGCCGCGCGCCTGCACCTGCCCCGCCTCGTGCTGGTCGTCGACGAGTTCCGCGTCCTCGCGGAGGAGCTGCCCGACTTCGTCGCCGGGCTCGTGCGGCTCGCGGCCGTGGGCCGCTCCCTCGGCATCCACCTCGTGCTCGCCACGCAGCGCCCCGCCGGGGTCGTCAGCCCCGAGATCCGCGCGAACACCGACCTGCGGATCGCCCTGCGCGTGCAGGACCGTGCCGACGCGGAGGACGTCGTGGCCGATGCCGCCCCGGCCCGCATCAGCCCCCGGCGGCCCGGCCGCGCCGTCCTGCGGCGCGGGGGCGCCGGGCTGGAGACCTTCCAGGTCGCCACGCTGAGCACGGCCCGCCGCGCCGGCGGCCCCCGGGTGCGCCGCGCCGGTCCGGCGGGGCAGCCCACCCCACCGGCCACCGCTGTCGTCGACGACGACCTCCCGGCGGTGCTGGCCGCGGTCGAGGACGCGGTGCGGCGCCGCGCCGCCCCGGCCACCCCCCGGCCACCACGGCCGGGGGGTGGCCCGCGCTGCCCGCCACCGTGCGCGCCGAGGACCTGCCGGCGGACGACCGGCCCGCCCCTCCCGGCGGCACGGCGCTGCCGTGGGGGCTGCTCGACCTGCCCGACGAGCAGCGCCGGGCCCGGGCGGCCTGGGACCTCACCGACGGCGGCCACCTGCTGGTGGTGGGGACCGTCCGCAGCGGGCGCAGCACGGTCCTGCGCACGCTCGCCGCGGCGGCGCGGACCGGCGGCGCGGCCGAGGTCCACGTCCTCGACGGTGGCGGGACGCTCGCCGACCTCGCGGAGCAGCCGCACGTCGGATCGGTCGTCGGCCGTGACGAGCTCTGGCGCGCGGGCCGGCTGCTGACCGCGCTCCAGGCGGAGGTCGACCGCCGGCGCGAGGTGTTCGCCCGCAGCGGGGCCCGCGACCTGGTGGAGCACCGGGCCCGGACGAGCGCCGACGGCACCGCGCACGACGGCACCGCGCACGACGGCACCGCGCTGGACGAGGCCGAGCCCTACCTCGTCCTGCTCGTCGACGGCTGGGACGGGTGGTCGGCGGCCCTGGCGCAGGTCGACCTCGGCGCCGGGGTCGACGCGATGCACCGGTTGCTGCGCGAAGGGTCCGCGGCCGGCGTGCGGGTCGTCCTGACGGGCGACCGCGGTCTCCTGACGTCACCCGTGGCCGGCGCGGCCGCGCAGGTGCTGCTGCTGCGCCTGGCCGACCGGGCCGACGCCGCGCTGCTGGGCCTGCGCGCCCGCGACGTCCCGCGCGCGGCCCCGCCCGGCCGCGGGCTCCTGGTGCGCGAC
>NZ_JAAALN010000336.1 GCF_009906795.1 Kineococcus siccus | reverse complement strand
GGTGCGGTCCGCTCGCGCGGCTCCGGGCCCGGGGCGGCGGGTTCCGGGCCGACCGTCGCCAGCTCCTCGAGCGCGCCCAGGTCGGCGTCGTCGGTGTCGCGGCCGTTGGCCACGAACCGGTAGCCGACGTTGCGGACGGTGCCGATGGCGTGCTCGTGCTCGACCCCGAGCTTGGCCCGCAGCCGCCGGACGTGGACGTCGACCGTGCGGGTGCCGCCGAAGTAGTCGTAGCCCCAGACCTCCTGCAGCAGCTGCGCGCGCGTGAAGACGCGGCCGGGGTGCTGGGCGAGGTGCTTGAGGAGCTCGAACTCCTTGTAGGTGAGGTCCAGCTGCCGCCCGCGCACGCGCGCCGAGTACGCCGCCTCGTCGATGACGACGTCGCCCGCGCGGATCTCGGTGGGCGCCGCGCCCTCGGCCTCCTCCGCGCTGCGGCGCAGCCGGCCCGAGGCCAGCCGCAGGCGGGCGTCCAGCTCGGCGGGGCCGCACGAGTCGAGCAGGATGTCGTCGGCGCCCCAGTCCGCGGCGACCGCCGCCATGCCGCCCTCGGTGAGGACGAGCAGCAGGGGCTGGGACAGACCCGTCGTGCGCAGCAGGCGGCACAGCGACCGGGCGGCCGCGAGCTCGCGGCGGCCGTCGACCAGCACGGCGTCCGACGTCGGCTCGTCGACCAGCACGGAGGCCTCCGCCGGGAGCACCCGCACGGTGTGCGGCAGCAGCCCCAGCGCGGGGAGCACGTCCGTCGACGGGGTGAGCGCGTTGGTCAGCACGAGGATCTGGGCCACCGGCTCTGCTGCCCTCCTCCGCGCCAGGGTGAACCGCCGGGGCGGGTCACGAGGCCACGAGGATAACCGGGTGCGCACGTGCCGTGGTCGCGACGTGCAGGCCCCGTGCGCGAGGATGCGCGGCGTGAGCACCTCCGCGACGGCCTCGACCACGGCCGCCCTCGCGGCCCTGGTGGCCGTCGCGGCCTTCGCGCCGTCCGGCCTGCTCACGGTCGCGGTCGTGCTCGTGGGCCTGCTCGTGGCCGTCGGCTGGTCCCCGCTGCTCGACCTGCCCTCGCGCCGGGGGACCGCGGCGGTGGTCGCCCTCGCCGCGGCCGCGGCGGCCGTGACGGTGGTGCTGCGGACCGCGACCGGCGAGGACCCGCTCACGGTGCTGCCCGCGGCCGCGGCGCTCGCGCTCCTCCTCGCCTTCGTGCACCAGCTGCTGCGCCGCGACGGCCGGCCCCGCCTGGTGGAGTCGGTGACGGGCTCCGTGACCGGCCAGTCGGTGGTCGTGCTGGCCGCCGCCTGGGTCGCCCTCCCCGGCACGGTCGCGGGCGCCGCCTTCGCGGCCGTCGTGCTCTCGGCCCTCGCCGCGTCCGCGGCCGTGTGCGCCGTCGGCTGGCCGCTGCGGGTGGCGGGCCCGGTGAGCCTCGTCGCGGGGGCGGCCGCCGGGTGGCTCGCCAGCGGTCTCGCGGCCCTGCTGGGCGCGGGCGACGTGGTCTCGGACGTGCGCTGGAGCGTCGCGGGCGTCGTGGCGGGGCTCGGTGCCGGGCTGCTCAGCGCGAGCTGGCGGGCGCACTCGGAGCGGCTGCCCGGTGTGCACGGGCTGTCCGCGGCGCTCGCGGTGGCCGCGGCGCCCGTGGCCATGGCCGGGGCCGGCGCGTACGTGGTGGGCCGGCTGCTGCTCGGCTGACACCGGGCCCCGGGTGCGCGCGGCGGCGCCTGCGTGAGACCGGACACGTGACCGGGCGGGGCGCCGGGGCGCCGGTAGGCTGGCTCCGTGCACGCCATCGAAGTCTTCTTCCTCGTCCTGCTGATCGTCGTCTCGATCGTCATCATGTGGTTCGCGGGCTTCGTCGTGTACCGCCTCTACAAGGGACAGCGCTGAGGCGTGCCCGTCCCGCTCAGCTCCGACACCCCGCTCTCCCTCGTCCCCCTGGCCTGGCTCATCGGCCGCTGGGAGGGGGTCGGCGTCCTCGGTCACCCCGCCCGCGGTGAGGACACCCGCTTCGGCCAGGCCGTCGAGTTCACGCACGACGGCCGTGACTTCCTCAGCTACACCGCGACCAGCTGGGCGCTGGACGAGTCCGGGCAGACGACCGCGCCGCTCGACGTGGAGACGGGCTTCTGGCGCCCGCAGCCCGTGACGGCCGTCGCCGCGCCCGGCCAGCCCGTCCCCGTCGACCTCGAGGTGCTGCTGGCGCACCCCACGGGCGTGGTGGAGGTGCTCGTCGGCTCCGCCACCGGCCCGCGGATCGAGCTCGCCACCGACGTCGTCGCCCGCACGACGACCGCGCACGAGTACACGGCCGCCCAGCGCCTGTACGGGCTCGTCGAGGGCGACCTGCTCTGGGCCCTGGACGTCGCCGCCGACGGCCACCCGATGCGCAGCTACGCCTCCGCCCGCCTGAAGCGGGTGTCCTGACCCGGACGTAGGCTCGCTCCCGTGAGCGTGGTGCGGTGAGCGAGGACCTGGGCAGCGTGCTGCACGCCCGCGGCCTGCGCCTGACCCCGCAGCGCGAGCGCGTGCTCGCGGCGGTGCGGGGCCTCGGCCACGCCACGGCCGAGGAGGTCGCGGCCCGGCTGGACGCGCAGGACGCCTCCGGCGCCGGCGCGGTCAACCCCTCGACGGTGTACCGCGCCCTGTCGCTGCTCGAGGAGCTGGGCCTCGTGGCCCGCACGCAGCTGGACCGGCCGTCACCGTCCTTCCACGCCGTCGAGCACGCCGACCACCTGCACCTGCTGTGCGGGTCGTGCGGGGCCGTCGACGAGGTCCCCGCGGGGCTCGCCGCGGGCTTCGCGGCGGACGTCCTGCGCGAGCACGGCTTCCGCCTCGACACCCGCCACCTCGCGCTGCGCGGCCGCTGCGCCGCGTGCCGCACCGACGTCGCCGGCCCACCGGCCGGCGACCACCACCCCTCGGAGGCGTCGTGAGCACCACCGTCGAGACG
>NZ_JAAALN010000335.1 GCF_009906795.1 Kineococcus siccus | reverse complement strand
ACGTCGAGCACGGGGCGGGTTCCTCGCGGGTCCGCGGGGAACCCGCCCCGTGCTCGACGTCGTCGTCCCGGTGTTCGACGAAGAGGCGGACCTCGGGCCCTGCGTGCGCCGCCTGCACGCGCACCTCGCGGGGTTCCCGTTCCCCTCCCGCATCACCATCGCCGACAACGCCAGCACGGACGCCACACCCCGGGTGGCGCAGGAGCTCGCGGCGCAGCTGCCCGGGGTGCGGTGGGTGCGGATGGAGGAGAAGGGCCGCGGCCGGGCCCTGAAGCACGTGTGGTCCACCTCCGACGCCGACGTCCTGGCGTACATGGACGTCGACCTGTCCACGGACCTCGCGGCCCTGCTCCCGCTCGTGGCCGGCCTGCTGTCCGGGCACTCCGACGTCGCCATCGGCTCCCGGCTCGCGCGGGGTTCGCACGTGGTGCGCGGCGCCAAGCGCGAGGTCGTCTCCCGGTGCTACAACCTGCTCCTGCACGGCACCCTGCGGGTGCGCTTCAGCGACGCGCAGTGCGGGTTCAAGGCGATCCGGGCCGACGTGGCGCAGCGGCTGCTGCCGCTCGTGGAGGACCCCGGGTGGTTCTTCGACACGGAGCTGCTCGTGCTGGCGGAACGCTCCGGACTGCGCATCCAGGAGATCCCCGTCGACTGGGTCGACGACCCCGACAGCCGGGTCGACATCGTCGCCACCGCCGTGGCCGACCTGCGCGGCATCCGCCGCCTGGGCACCGCCATCGCCACCGGGCGCCTTCCCCTGCAGGAGGTCCGCGACGCGCTGGGCCGGGGTCCCCAGCCGGTCTCGCTCGGCGGGGTCCCCACCAGCCTGGCCGGGCAGCTCACCCGGTTCGTCGGCGTCGGTCTCCTCTCGACGCTCGCCTACGCCGCGCTGTACCTGCTGTTCCAGGAGGGCGCGGGAGCCCAGCTCGCGAACTTCCTGGCCCTGCTGGTGACGGCCGTGGCGAACACCGCGCTGAACCGCCGCCTCACCTTCGGGGTCCGCGGCCGGCGCGGAGCCGCGCGCCACCAGGCGCAGGGGCTGCTCGTGTTCCTGCTCGGCTGGGGCATCACGGCGGGGAGCCTCACGGCGCTGCACGCCGGTGCCCCCGGCGCGGGACGCGGGGTGGAGCTCGCCGTCCTGACGGCCGCCAACCTCCTCGCCACCGTCGTCCGGTTCCTGCTGCTGCGCACCTGGGTCTTCCCCGGCCGGCGACACCACCGGCCCGGCGCGACGACCGCGCCGACCGGCGCCGGACCCACCACCACCGCTGGACCGACTGCGACCGGAACCACCACCACCGGACCGACCACCACCGAAGGGGCCACCCGATGACCCTCACCTCCGACCTGGCCGCGCGCCGGGAGCGCCGTCGCACGGCCGGCGGCGCGACGCCCACCACCGGCGGCCTCCGCCCGCGGGCCGCGGCCGCCTGGCGGGGGCGGCCCGCCGACCCCGCCTGGGTGCGCCCGGCCCTGCTCGGCCTGCTCGCCGCGACCGCGGCGCTCTACCTCGTCGGGCTCTCCGCGTCGGGGTGGGCCAACGCGTTCTACTCCGCTGCGGCGCAGGCGGGCTCGCAGTCGTGGGAGGCGTTCTTCTACGGCTCCTCCGACGCCGCGAACGCCATCACCGTCGACAAGCCGCCCGCCTCGCTGTGGGCGATGGCCCTGTCCGTCCGCGTGTTCGGGTTGTCGTCGTGGTCGATCCTGCTGCCGCAGGCCCTCGAGGGCGTGGCGTCGGTCGGCGTCCTGTACGCCGCCGTGCGGCGCCGCTCGACACCGGCCGCGGGACTGCTGGCGGGTGCCGTGCTCGCGCTCACTCCCGTCGCGGCCCTGATGTTCCGGTTCAACAACCCCGACGCCCTGCTGGTGCTCGTCATGGTCGTGGCGACGTGGGCGCTGCTGCGCTCGGTGGAGTCCGGCCGCGCGCGGTGGCTCGTCGCGTGCGGGGCCCTGCTGGGGCTCGGGTTCCTCACCAAGCAGCTGCAGGTGTTCCTCGTCCTGCCCGGCCTGGCGCTGGCCTACCTGTGGGCGGCGCCCCACCCGCTCGCGCGGCGGGTCGGGCACCTGCTGCTCGGCGGCCTCGCGCTCGTCGCCGCGGCCGGCTGGTGGGTGGCCGTGGTCGAACTCGTCCCAGCGTCGATGCGGCCCTACGTGGGAGGTTCGCAGGACAACTCCTTCCTCGGGCTCACGTTCGGCTACAACGGGTTCGGCCGCCTGACGGGCGAGGAGGCGGGCAGCGTCGGCGGCGGGCGCGGGTGGGGCGAGACGGGCCTGCTCCGGCTGTTCGGCGCCGACATGGCCGGGCAGATCGCGTGGTTGCTGCCCGCCGCCCTCGTGCTCGCCGCGGCCGGGTTCGTGCTGACGCGCCGCGCGCCGCGCACCGACCCGCACCGCGCGGGCTACGTCGTGTGGACGGCCTGGGTCCTCGTCACGGGGCTCACCTTCAGCCTCATGTCCGGGATCATCCACCCCTACTACACGGTGGCTCTGGCTCCCGGGGTCGCGGCGCTCGTGGGCCTCGGGGCGGTGGAGGTGTGGACGCAGCGCGCCCGGCGCTGGCCGCTGCCGCTGCTGGCCCTCGTCGTGCTCGGGACGGCGGTCTGGTCGTCGGTCCTGCTGGCCCGCACGCCGGACTTCGTGCCGTGGCTGCGCTACGCCGTCCCGGTCGTCGGCGTCCTCGCCGCCGCGGCGCTCGTCGCGGGGCCGCTGCTGCGCCACCGCCGCGGGCCCGTCCTGCTGCGCGCCGGGCTCGTCGCGGCCGTCGTCGCGGGCCTGGCCGGGCCGGTGGCCTTCACGGCCCAGACGGTCTCGACGGGTCACCAGGGCGGGATCGTCGCGGCGGGGCCGGTGGCCTCGGGCGACGTGGGCGGCTTCCCCGGGGCAGGGGCCCGCGGCGCCTTCCGCGGCCAGGCCGGCGCGCTGCCGGGCGGGCAGGGGTTCGGGT
>NZ_JAAALN010000334.1 GCF_009906795.1 Kineococcus siccus | reverse complement strand
GGCGGGCGCACTCATGGGACCTCAGCGTGCCAGGTCGTCGTCACCCGCCGGCCACCGACTCCGCTCGCCCCGCGCGGCATCAGACGCCGAACTCGGTGGGGTCGAGGCCGACCGCCTGGCAGACCTCGCGCACCGCGCGGACCTCGTGGGCGTCGAAGTCCCCGTCCGCACCGCCGACGACGATGCCGACCTGCACGACGGCCCGGGCCTGCTCGGGCTTGCTGCGCAGCTTCCCGACCGCCTGCAGCGCCTCGATCTTGCCGAAGTCGTAGTCGGTGGTCAGCTTGGTGCAGTACTTGTCGAAGGACTCGCGCAGCGTCGAGGCGTCGAACGCGGACAGCACGTCGTTGCTGCCGATGAAGGCGGCGGTCTTCGACCGCTCCGAGGCGTCGATCGTCCCGTCGGCCGCGGCGATCAGGGCGCACGTGGCCATGCTCGCCTCGGCGAAGTCCTTGCTCTTGAACTGCCCGACCCGGGTCTTCAGCTGGTCGACGGCGGGCATGCCCTTGCGCTTGAGGTTGTCCAGGAAACCCACGGCTGCGACACGTCCTTCCAGGCGCCGGAGACGGTCTCCGCCGCGCACCCGGACAACGGGCGGGGTGCGGGGCGGGTTCCGGCCCGGCGCCGCGCCGGCGGCGCGTCAGCTGAAGCGGCGGACGATCTCGGAGTTGCGGTCGGCCAGCAGCTGCCGCAGCGTCCGGCGGACGAACACGGCGTCGGCGACGCGGCCGAGCACGCCCAGCGGGCTGCGCCAGGACATCCGGTCGGTCATGATCGTCATGCGCGGGCCCTCGGCCTCGAAGGAGTGCTCGTGGCGGAACTCCGCGAACAGCCCGTCGGCCATCTCGTCGACGAAGCGCCGCGGGGAGTCGAGCTCCACGATCGCCGAGGTGTGGGTGACGGGCACGGCGCCCAGCAGGCGCACGCGCCAGCGCACGCGCTCCCCCAGGCCGATGCGACCGCTCGTGCGGCCCGCGCCCTCGACGGCGCGGACCCGGTAGCGGCGGCCCGCGACGCGCTCCACGTCGAGGTCCAGCGACATGTCGAACACGTCGCCGACGGGCGCGCGGACCATGGTCCGCTGGACGATCTCGGGCACGCTGCGAACCTACCCGAGCACGCTGCGCGGCGACGCGCGAGACGCCCGCGACCGGAGCGGGCCGGGCCGTCAGACGAGGGTGAGCAGGTGGTCGCGGCGGGCGCGCAGGACCTCGACGGTCGCCGACGCCGAGGGCGGGCCCGGGACGGCGGCGCGCACCTTGGCGTACACCGAGGCGTGCGGCATCGCCCGGCCCGCCGCCACCCGGCCGACGAGTCCGTGGATCTCCTTGCGCAGCAAGGCGGCCGTGTGCCAGGTGGCCTCGTCGGGGTCCTCGGCGGGCGGCTCGGCGACGGCCTCCTCGCGGGGCGGGCGGGCCGTGGCCGTGCGCTTGCGGATCGCCTCGTCGCGCTGGGCCAGCAGCGTCGCGGTCTGCTCCGGCGAGAGCAGGCCCGGCAGGCCCAGGTAGTCCTCCTCGTCGTCGCTCACGGCGCTCACGGGCTCGGGGCCACCGGCCACGACGGCGCGGCCGCCGTGCAGGACGTGGGCGAACTCGGCCTGCGCCTCCAGGGCCTCGTACTCGCTCGGCCCGCCGGGTTCGCGCTCGGCGGGCGGCAGCGCGTCGAGCTCCCCGGGGTCGGGCAGCGCGTCGCCCGAGGGCGGCGGCGCGAGGACGTGGTTGCGGTCGGTCTCCAGCGCCGCGGCCAGCGCGAGTAGCGGGCGCACCGCCGGCAGGAAGACCGTGGCCGACTCCCCGCGGGTCCGCGAGCGCACGACGCGGCCCACGGCCTGCGCGAAGAACAGCGGCGTCCGGTAGGAGGTCATCCAGGCCAGGCACGCCGCCCGCGGGACGTCGACGCCCTCGGAGACCATCCGGACGCAGACGGCGAACCGCTCCTCGCCCGTGGCGAAGTCCGCGATCTTCTTCGAGGCCTTCGGGTCGTCGGAGAGGATCAGGACGGGCTTCTCCCCCGTCACGCGCTGCACGATCTTCGCGTAGGCGCGTGCGTCCTCCTGGTCCGACGCCAGCACGAGACCCCCGGCGTCGGGCATCCCGCACTCGCGCAGGTGCGTCAGGCGCTCGTCCATGGCCGCGATGACGTGGGGCACCCAGTCGCCGCGCGGGTCCAGCGCCGTGCGCCACGCCAGGGCCTCGACGGACTTCGTGGTCGCGTCGGTGAGCGAGGCGGCCACGACCTCCCCGGCCGAGTTCCGCCACCGCGAGGTGCCCGTGTAGGCCGCGAAGACCACGGGCCGCACGACGCCGTCGGCGAGCGCCTCGCGGTAGCCGTAGGAGTAGTCGGCCACGCTCGTGAGGCCGCCCTCGGACTCGGGGGCGTCGTCGTCGACGTAGCTGACGAAGGGGATCCGCTCGTCGGCCTTGGTCCGGAACGGGGTCCCGGACAGCGACAGCCGGCGGCGCGCGTCGGCGAAGGCCTCGCGCACGGCGTCGCCCCAGGACAGGCCGTCGCCCGCGTGGTGGACCTCGTCGAGCACGACGAGGGAGCGCTTGGCGGTGGAGCGCGCGCGGTGCAGCATCGGGTGCCCCGCGACCTGGGCGTAGGTGGTCACGTAGCCCTGCATGTCGGCGCGCACCGGCCCGACCGCGTTGCTCATCGTCGGGTCGAGCTGGATGCCCGCGCGGTGGGCCGCCTCGGCCCACTGGGTGCGCAGGTGGTCGGTGGGGGCGACGACCACGACCCGGTCCACGCGGCGGCTGTCCAGCAGGCGCCGGGCGAGCGCCAGGGCGAAGGTCGTCTTGCCCGCGCCGGGCGTCGCGGTGACGAGGAAGTCGCCGCGGTCGTCGCGCTCGGGGTCGAAGTACTGCTCGAGGGCCGCGCGCTGCCAGGCGCGCAGGCGGCGGGCGGCGGGGGCGCCGGGAGCGTCGAGGGAGCCGGCGGGCAC
>NZ_JAAALN010000333.1 GCF_009906795.1 Kineococcus siccus | reverse complement strand
ACGGGGGAGCGGCCCGGGCGGGGCCGCGGTCGGTGGCGACCGTGAGGGTCGCGGCCGCCCGCTGCTCGCCCGTGGTGACGACGACGAGGTACGACCCGTCGGGGAGCGTCCGCGTGACGTCGACGGTGACGACGTGGGGGCTCGCGACCGTCAGTCGCCCCAGGGCCCCGGCGACCGGGGTGAGTCCCGCCGCCGGGTCGAGGAGCTCCGCGGTGCTGGACGCGTCGAAGGTGACGTCGTCGCCGACCCCGGCCAGCGGCACGGGCGCCGCGTGCCCGCCGGGCAGGCGGTCGGGGCTGAGGCCGAGGTGCGCGACGCCGACCCCGAAGGCCGCCTGCACGACCTCGGGGCCCGTGCGCACGCGGATCAGGTGCGTGCCGTCGGGAACCCCGGTCAGCCGCAAGGTCAGGTACGTGGCGCTGACGACGTCGACGTCGGTCACGGCCCCGAGGTCGCGGCCGTCGGCGTCCAGCAGCTCGACGGTGGAGGCGGCGGAGAACCGCGTGCCCCGGCCCGCGACGACGACCTTCTCCCGGGCGGATCGCTCGCGGGGCAGGTGGTCCGGGCGCAGGACGATCGTCGGTGCGGTCACCGTGAGGACGGCGCTCGCGCTCGCCGCCCCGGACGTGACCTCCACGACGTGGTCCCCGGGCGGGAGCCGCGTCCCCAGCGCGAAGGACGCCGTGCGCGCGTCGTGCACCACCGCACCGTCGAGGGGGGACCCGTCGACCGTCACCGTCACCGCGTCGGTGAGGAACGCCTCGCGCGTGTGCGCCAGGACCCGCACGGGAAACCCGTGGTCGTGCGCCAGCGTCCCGGGCAGCAGCAGCACCGCGGGGGTCGGCGCGACCACCCGCCGGCCCGCGGGGCTCGCGAGGAGCAGCCGGTAGATCTGCTCGGCCGTCATCCCCGACGCCGCGCCGGGGACGCGTTCCGGGAACCACGCCTTGATCGCGGGCAGCCGGACCCCGGCGGCGCGCAGGTCGTCGTTGACGGCGCAGTCCCCGGCCTGGTTGAACAGCGCGTGCCGCTCCTGCGGTTCGGCGAGGGCGTCGAAGCGCTCGTGGTGGCGGCGCAGCGGGTGCGCCACCTCGTGCAGCCAGACCCCGACGACCTCGGCCACGTCGAGGGTCAGGAGGAACTCGGGGTTGTAGTACATCCGCCACCGCGGGTCGACGCCGACGGTGGGGATCGCGGTCGTGGGCACGGCCTTCACGGCGTACAGCGCGTCGCTGAGGTACGGCATGAGCTCGCCCGCCCGGGCCCGCCCCGCCGCCAGGCGCAGCGCGGCCTGCTCCTCGACGTGCTGCCGGACGGGCTGCGGCGCAGGCGGAGTCACGTGCCGCGCGTCAGCAGGCCGAGTTCGGTGAGGATCGGGCCGATGGAGGCCACCACCTCCGGCGTGGGCATGGCGCCGCTGGGCCGGTCCTGCGCCCACCGCCGCCCGTAGGAGAACGCGATGTCGGCGCTCCCGGCGTCGGCGATCTTCGCGAGCACCCGGCCGCACGCGGTCCACCGCTCGACGGTCGTGTGCGCGGCCGTCGCGGACCACACCGACGCCGCGACGGCGTAGGTCTTGTCGGTGCGCCGCGGGTCCACGACGTAGGCGTCCGGGTCGCGCAGCAGGTCCTCGGGGTCCGGCAGGTCGAGGTCGCGGACGTAGGCGAGGAACGTCCCCGCGGCCGCGACGCCGACGGTCCCGGCCACGAGCAGGGTGACGACGGTGCTGGTGGCTCCCGCGGCCTGCGCGTGGGCGAGCAGCCGGGCCGCCATGTCCCACGAGCGCGGGGTCGGGAACGCGCGGCCGGCCTCCTCCGAGGACGACGGCAGCCGCGTGACCAGTTCGGGCTTGGACCCCAGGAACACCCCGACGAGCGTCGTGACCCGCTCCAGCCGGGCCGCGACCTCGGCGTCGTCGGTGACCGGCACGCGGACGGCGGGCCAGCCGCTCGTGAACCCCTCGCGCACCGTCTCGGCGTCCAGGCTCCACGCGAGGTGCAGGAACCGGTTCGCCACCGGCGGCGCCAGGTCCCACCCGTCGGCCGCGACGTCGGGCGGGTTCGCGGCCGCGACCGTGCGCACCTGCGGCGGCAGCCGCAGGTCGCCCACGACGCCCTCGAGGATGGGGCGCAGGAGCGCGGCCTGCGTGGCGGGCGGTGCCGTGGACACCTCGTCGTAGAACTGGATGCCCGCGCGGCCGTCGCGCTCGACCGCGTCGCGCAGCCGCACCGCCCACGACGGCGGCGCGAGCGACGCCGTGCCCGAGCCGGCGTCCACGACGGGCAGGCCCGCGAAGTCGCTCGGCTCGCGGATGGAGGCGATCACCGTCTCCAGGTGCGCCCCCATGCCGTCGGCGAGCTCGCGCACGACCGACGACTTGCCCTGGCCGGGCGGCCCCCACAGGACCACCGGGACGTTGGCGAGCAGCGCGATGCCGAGCGCGTCGCAGGTGTCGGTGTGCTGCTGGCTCACCACCCCACTGTGCCCTGCAGCGCCCCGAGCAGCGCGATGCGGTCCGCGGTGAGGGTGCCGGCCTCCCACGCGGCGGCGACGTCGGCCGCGCTCAGCCCGACGCCCGCGGCGCGCAGCACCAGCCGCAGGTCGAGGTCCCCGCCGGGCGGGTGCGCCCGGAGGAAGCCGGTCAGGTCCGCGTGCACGAGGGCGAACGCCAGGACGTCCTCGGGGTCCAGGTCCACGCCGTGCCCGCGCAGCAGCGCCGCGGCGCGCAGCCGGGCGGCCGTGTCGGTGAGCGGCACCGGGGCGCCGTCGAGGGAGACCAGGCGGACCGTCGCCCCGATCGCCGCGACCTCCGCGCGCGCGCCCACGCCCGGCAGCACCAGGTGGCGGTGCAGCGTGACCGCGACGTCCGGCCAGTCGAACGGCGGCTGCTCCGGCCCGGGCGACGGCGCCCGTGCGGAGCGGCTGTGCGTGAGGGTCAGCGGGCCGCCGTCGGGACGGCCGGGCCGCCGGGCGCGCCAGCGGCGCCACACGACGTCGGGCAGGCCGCCGTGCGGCAGCGGGCGGGCGGGCG
>NZ_JAAALN010000332.1 GCF_009906795.1 Kineococcus siccus | reverse complement strand
GGTGTGCGGCAGGGCGGGAGTCACCGGGGCAGTCTGCCGCGTGCGCCCCGGGCGGCCTCGTCCGGGCGGCCTCGTCCGGGTGGCCTCGTCCCCCGCCCGTTCGCCGGCCGTGAACCGGGCCGCCACCGTCGTGTCGGAGGAGTGGCGCACAGTGAGGGCATGAGCGACTCCGCGAGCGGGCCGGCGCCGACGACGGCCACCACGCCGGCGACCACGACGGCCACCACGACGGTCACCAGGAACGGGACCCCGACGGTGACCACGACGGCCGCCGCGCCGCCGCAGCTGGCGGGGCGCGCGGGCTACGACCCGGCCTTCCTGGCGCCGGGCCCGCTCGTGCCCGTCCCGCTGCCGTCCGACGGCACCGAGGTCGTGGTGCTGCCGTACACGCACTTCTCGGTCGTCCTGCGCCCGGACCGGCGGCTGGCGGCCGCCACCGTCGTCGGGATCGACGGCGGGTCCCTCGTCGACCTCGACCGCGGCGGGGACGCCTGGTACCTCGACCCGCGCGTGCGCCCCGACGAGCAGGCCGGTGCGGAGCTGTACGCCCGCAACGACCTCGACCGCGGGCACCTCGTGCGGCGCCGCGACCCGGTGTGGGGCGCGCCGGCCGAGGCGCGGGAGGCGAACGCCGACACCTTCAGCTACACCAACGCGGCCCCGCAGCACGCCCGCTTCAACCAGGCGATGGAGCTGTGGCTCGGCCTGGAGGACCACGTCCTGGCCTACGCCCGCCGGTACAAGCAGCGGCTGGTCGTCGTCACGGGGCCCGTCTTCGCCGACGACGACCCCGAGTACCGGGGGGTGCGCATCCCGCTGCGGTTCTTCAAGGTCGCCGGTTACCTGCGGCCGCAGCCGGACGGCGGCGAGCTGTCGGTGCTGGCGTCGGCCGCGTTCGTCCTCGACCAGACCCCGCTGGTCGAGGAGGTGCTCGCGTCGGCGGCCCCCGACGTCCCCGAGCTGGGGGCCTTCCGCACGTTCCAGGTCCCCGTCGCCGACGTCGCGGAGCTGACGTCGCTCGACCTCGGCCCGCTGCCGGCCGCGGACCGGCTCCCCGCCCTGGTCGCGGCCGCCGCGCCGGGCGTCCCGGCCGACGGCGACGTGCCCGCCTGGCGGTCCGTCGGGAGTCCCGGCGACCTGCTGCTCTGAGGCTTCCCGCGTCAGTCGGCCAGCGGTCGCGGATCGGGCCGCTTGCCCGTGCGGTGCGCGCCCGAGGAGGTGCCGCGCAGCCGGCGCCCGACCCAGGGCAGGACGTGCACGCGACCCCAGCGCAGGTCGTCCCGCCACACGTCGCGGCGCGCCCGGGCGAGGGCCGCGGGCAGGGGGTCGCGCCAGTCCGGGGACCCCTCGGGGGCGTTGCGCCCCAGCGCGTCGAGGGCCGCCAGGGCGACCGTGGCGTGCGCCGGCGGGGACAGGTGGATGCGGTCCTCGCCCCAGGACCGGCGGTCGTGCAGCGCCTCGATGCTCCACAGGTCCAGCACGCTGCACCCATAGCGGCGGGCCGTGGCCCACAGGTGGCTGTTGTAGATCCCGACGGCGGAGCGGTTGCGGCGCAGCAGGGTCGCGCCGCGCGTGTCGAACCCGGTCCCCACGAGGACGTGCGCGCCGGCCGCCGTCAGGGTCGCGACGGCGTCCGCGAACAGCGCGGCCGTGGTGTCCGGGTCGCCGCCGGGCCGCAGCAGGTCGTTGCCGCCCCCGACGAGGCTCACGAGGTCGGGGCGCAGCGCGACGGCCTGCGGGACCTGCTCGGCCACGATCTGCGGCAGCAGGCGCCCCCGCACCGCGAGGTTCGCGTACTCCAGCGGTTCCCGGCCCTCGGCCCGCAGCTGCGCGTCGAGGTGCTCCGCGAGCCGGTCCGCCCAGCCGCGGAACCCGCCGTCGGGGGTCGCGTCGACCATGCCCTCCGTGAGGGAGTCGCCGAGGGCCACGTAGCGGTAGGGGCTCACCCGGGCATCCTCTCCCCGGCCGCGCGGTGCCGCGCGGCGCGGAGGCCGGCCGCGGAGGCGTTGGGGCGCAACCGGGACGGCCACCAGACGCGGTCGCCCAGGTCGTGCGCCAGGGCCGGCACGAGGAACGACCGCACGAGCAGGGTGTCCAGCAGGACCCCGAACGCGACGAGGAACGCGAGCTGCGCGAGGAACAGCAGCGGCACGACGGCCAGCGCGGCGAACGTCGTGGCCAGCACCACGCCCGCGGAGGTGATCACGCCGCCGGTCGCGCGCAGGCCCAGCAGCGTCCCCGTCCGGGTGCCGTGCTGCAGCGACTCCTCGCGCACCCGCGTCATGAGGAAGATCGAGTAGTCCACACCCAGCGCGACGAGGAACACGAAGGCGTACAGCGGGACGACCGGGTCGGCGCCCGGGAACCCCAGGACGTGGTCGAACACCAGCGCGGCGATGCCCACCGTGGCCGCGTACGACAGCACCGTGCACGCCATCAGCACCACGGCCGCGAGCACCGAGCGCAGCAGCAGCACGAGGACCAGGAGGACGGCGACGCCGACCACCGGGATGATCAGGGCGCGGTCGTGGCGGGCGGCGTCGAGGGTGTCGAGCTGCGTCGCCGTGCTCCCGCCCACGAGCGCGTCGACGTCCGCCGCGGCCAGGGCCGTGCGCAGCCGCTGCACCGTCTCGGTGGCCGCGGTCGAGTCGGGGCCGTCGGCGAGGGTGGCGTTGACGACGGCCGTGGTGGCGTCCGCGGGGCCCGCGGCGACCGAGTCGACACCCGCGACCGTGCCGGCGACCCGCGTCGCCTCGGGCGCCTGCGCCGCCGGCACCACGACCTCCGCCGGTTCGCCCGAGCCCGCGGGGAAGTGCCGCGCGAGGACCTGGCTGCCCTCGACGGACTCGACGTCGGTGAGGAACGTGTCGGCCTGGCTCACGCCGTCGGCCTGGAACGTCGGGAAGAACGCGGCGAACGCGGCGAGCACGACGGCGCAGACGATCCACGTCCGGCGGGCGTGGCGCTCCACGACCCCGGCGACGCGGTCCCACACGCCGCGCCGCGCCGGCCGGCCGGTGGGCGAGGAGGTGGGGGA
>NZ_JAAALN010000331.1 GCF_009906795.1 Kineococcus siccus | reverse complement strand
GGCAGGACGTACGGCTCGTCGCGCACGCTGCGCTGCGCCCACCCCGGGGCGCCCGTGCCGACGACCCCGAACTCCAGGCAGGCCAGCACCTGGCCGCACTCCTGCACCGCCCGGCGGGCCGCCGCCGCGAGGTCCACCGCGGCGCCGAAGCCGGCGACGATCCCCGTGCCGTCGGAGCGCGCGCTCACCGCGGCGACGACGGGGACGCCGAGGTCGGTCGTGAGGTCGAGCAGGTGGACGTCGCGGTCGGTGCGGCCGAAGGCCTCGATCGTCCGGCGCTCCTGCGCGGGGCCGAGCACGTCCAGCCCGACGCCCGGCCGCGCCGACCGCGGCCACCACCACAGCGCCACCGCGTCGCGCTCGACGAGCTCGAGCAGCCCCGCCAGCACGGCCGCGGGGCGCGTGGGGCCGACGGCGCACCCGTTGGAGTCGGGCCGGCAGCAGCGCGCGGCCCGCAGGTCGGGGTGGCCGAAGTGCACGGCGGCGGAGGCGACCCACCACCGCTCCCCCGTGACCGCCGAGACGAGCGGGCTGACGTCGGTGCGCAGGTCCGCCGGGAGGTCGTCGGGGACCGGTTCCCCCGCGGCGCGCTGGCCCGCGGAGAACAGCAGGAGGTCCTGCGGCAGGAGCACCGGCTCGCCGCGCGCGACGAGCTCGTCGGCGCTCGCGCGGTCGTGCGCCTCGTCGCCGTGCCAGGACACGCAGTAGCGCTCCAGGGCCTCGCCGACGGCGGCGGCCCGGGCCTGCGCGGGGGTGTCGCGGCACCCCCACGCGGGGGCCCGGGTCCAGCCCAGCCCGTCGGGGGCCCCGGTGTCGCGGCGGCGCACCGGGTGGGTCGTCTCGGCGAGCACCTGCCCACCGGCGGCCCGGCGCACGGTCACGGGCGCGAGGACGCCCGTCAGCGCGGAGACGAGGGGGGCCACGCGGTCGAGGAAGGCCTCCGGACCGCCCGTGCCGTCGTCGGCGGCGGGCCGGGCCAGCTGCGCGCAGCCGGCGACCGGGTGGTGCACGACGTCGAGGTCGTGCAGCCGGAGCTCGCGGACCTGCGCCTGCCACGCCTCCCGCACCCCGGGGGCGTCGTCCAGGACGGCCCCGACGGCGGTGGCCACGAGGGCGGCGGCGGCCCGGTCGGCCCCCGCCCGGCCCGTCGCCGGGACGACGGTGGCGCCCCCGGCCGTGGGCGGCCGGGGCCCGGTGCCGTTGCGGCGCAGCTGCTGGTCCAGGCAGGCGGGACACACGCCGGACGCCGCGCCGGCACCAGGACGCACGCCGCCACCCGGCACGCCGTCGGGCGCGGGTGGCAGCAGGGGCCCCACCCAGCACCGGGTGACGCCCGTGCGGACCAGCAGCACCGCGAGCCCCCGCTCGCGGTGCTGCTGGAGCACCTCCACCAGCCGCTCGTCGAGGTGGTCGTGGCAGACGACGAGGGCGAGGGACGCCCCTGGCGCGTCCTGCCCCACCACGACCGCCCCGTCGGCGGCCAGCGACTCGGTGACCGCGGCGACGTCGACGTCGCCCACCGCGGTCAGGACGACCGTGCGCCCCACCGGACCTTCGGGCCCGGTGCGGACGAGCACGTCGTCCAGGATCAGCTGCGCGACACCCCCGGCGACCTCGGGCAGGTCCTCCGGGCCCCGCACGAGACGCCGGACCAGGTCCTCGCTCGCCGCGCGGCCGCCCAGCTGGGCGACGACCTCGAGGACGCGGTCAGCCCCGCGGGCGACGCGCAGCACGCGGTCGTCGTCGTCAAGGACGAGGGTCCCCGTCGCGTCGCGCGACAGGCGCACGGGCCTGCGCAGCGACAGCACGGGGCCGTCGTCCGGGACCGGTCGTCCTGGGCTCAGTCCTGGCTCTCGACCCAGCACAGGCAGAGCGGCTGCGTCGCGGCCTGGACGCTGGGCGCGTCCAGGAGCAGCTGCCGGACCATGTCCTGCAGGGCGACGGCCAGCTCGCCGGACGTGGGAGCGAGGGGGGTGGCGACGGGGGTGGCGTTCATCGGGGGCTCCTCGGGTGTCGTGCTGACCGGTCCACCACGGCGCGGTGCGTGCCGTGCCCCGATCCTGCCCCCGCCGGGCGGAGACCAGCAGTGCGCGGCGCACGTCCTGTCCGTGCGTTCCTCATGATCCACCGACTGCCTCACCGTCCGCGGTCGGACGACCGCGGTGAGTCAGGTCCAGGGGTGCTCCGGGGGCGGGGCCGGTCGGTCCGGGACGCAGGACCGGCGGGCACCGAGCCGGAGCGAGGCGATCGTCGCCGCCCAGGCGAGGCCGGTCGCGACCGCGAGGACGGCCCACGCCAGGGCCGGCGGGTGGGCCGGAGGCACTCCCGTGAGCCCCGCGCGGAGGGCGTCGCCCAGCAGCGCCGTCGGCGTCAGCGACAGGACGCCTGCGGCCGGGGCCGGCAGGGCGGACAGGGGCAGCAGCACGCCGCCGAGGACGAGCGCCGCGGCCGTGGCGAGGCCCAGCACCCCCCGGGCGCCGTCGCCGGCCCGCAGCAGCCCGCCCGCGAGCGCCCCGACGGCCACGGCGAGACCGGCCCCGAGGAGGTGCGTGAGCAGCAGGCCCGCGACCGCTGCGACCCCGCGCGGGGCCAGCACTCCGCCTGCGGCGCAGAGCAGGACGGTCAGGGCGAGCTGCACCGCCGCCAGCCCGAGCCGGACCGGGACGCCCGCGAGCAGCGACGTCGAGCGCCCTGCGGGCGACAGGGCGACGAGCAGGACGGTGCCGCGCGCGCGCAGCCGCAGCAGGGGGCCCGCGGTGCCCGGCAGCGCGAGCAGCACGAGCCCCGACGCCGCCGCCCCGGGCAGGACCCAGCGCAGCGCACCCACGTCGCCGGGGCCCGCCACGGCCCGCGCGACCGCCGCGGCTCCCGCGGCGAGGACGACCGGCAGCACGAGCACACCGAGGAGGAGCCCGCGGTCGCGACCGGCCTCGCGGGCCGAGGCGCCGGCCATCGCGCGGAACCGGTGGGCGAACGGCCGGCCCGCCGGCGCCGTCCCCGGTGGCGGGCCGGGAGCCGCCGGCGGCGGGCGCACGGACGG
>NZ_JAAALN010000330.1 GCF_009906795.1 Kineococcus siccus | reverse complement strand
ACCCCGCCGCCCCCGAGACGGCCGACGCGCTCGCCGGGCTGCTGCGGCAGACGTGGCGCGACCAGGGCGCGGTCCGGGCCACGTTCCGCTGCTGGCCCTCCGACGGCGCCTGGCTCGTCCTCGCCGCGCCCGTCCTCGCGCTGCTGGCGTTCGCCGCCGCGGCCCCCGACCCGGCCGAGCTCACCGTGCGGCTGGTCCTCACGGGAGTCCTCGCGCTCGTCGCGGCCGCGCTCGTCGCCGTCGGGGCCCTCGACGCGCACCGGGTGTGCGAGCACGGCCTCGTCGTCGGCCTCGCGCGCCGCTCCCGCTACGTCGTCCCCTGGTCGACCGTCGACCCCGGCCGCGTCCGGGTGCTGGAGCGGACGCTGCTGGTCAGCCGGCACCGTCCCGACGAGCCGAACCCCTCGCCGCACCACCGCACCGGGTTCCTCCTCACCACGCGGTCCCTCGCGGTCAACGGCTTCGACTCCGCGGGCGCGGCCCGGTCGCCCTTCGCCTGGTGGGTGCTGGGCGCCCGCCGGCCCGGCCGGCTCGCCGAGGCCGTCGAGGCGGCCATGGTCGCGGACGGGTACGCGGCCGCGGGCCTGGCCGAGCGGGCGCAGCGGCAGCGGGTGCGGGCCCGCTGGGGCGCGCCGACGGGCGACCCGCTGCCGGCGCGGCTCCTGCCGGACCCGGTGACGGGGGTGGACGGCCCGCTCCTGCCGGCCGCGTGGTGAGCGCTGCCCCACCGCGCTGACCGCCGACCGTCACTCCCGCCGCGTGGTCGGCTCAGGCGGGCGCGGCGGTCCCGCCGAGGCCGGGCAGCTCGGCGGCGAGCACCGCCGCGCGGCCGGTCGCGTCGGCGGCCAGCACCGCCGCCACCGCGCGGCGCAGCTCCCAGCACCCCGCGGCGCAGGCCAGCCCGTCCGCGGCGGCCGCCGCGTCGACGGCGAGCACGGTGCCGTCGGCGACCCACCACCGCACACCCCGGCCGTCGACCGCGAGCCCGCCGGCCCGCGTCCAGGACGCCGGCGCCCCCGGCAGCAGCGTCGCGACGCCCGCCGGCACCGCCACCTCGGCGGTCGCGGCCGCCGTCACGACGCCGTCCGCGCGGTCGCTCGCGAGGTCGAGGTCGAGCAGGTCCGCGACCCGCTCCGCCACCCGGGCGGGCACGAGGAGCTGCGGGCCCAGGTCCTCGCGCTGCACCCAGGCGGGGGAGTCGGGGACCACCACGTCGCCCGCGGGCACCGTCCGCGTCGCGCCGCCCGGCGCGAGCACCCGCACCCGGGAGGGGACGTCCGCCGGCGCGACGAGCTCGCCGGCGCAGGACGCGAGCAGGGCCCACAGCGCCAGCAGGTCGCCGGCCGGGACGTCGTGGGCGCGGCCCGCGGCCTCGAGCAGGGGCAGGACGTCGTCGGGCCCCGCTGCGTCCAGCGCCGGCAGGACGCCGAGCGCCCGCCGGACCGGCGCCGGCAGCCCCGCCGCCCAGCCCGGGGCCGGCGGCAGCCACGCCGGGCCGGCCGCCGACGGGTCGCGGGTCACGGCCGGCAGCGGTCCCGAGCGCCGCAGCCACCACGCGGTCAGGGGAGGGCGCCGGACCGCCCCGGCCTGCCAGGGCCGGGTGAGCGCTGCGGTCCCGGCCGGGCCCGCCGCGAGCGCCGCCAGCACCTCGGGCCAGCCGGTCACGACGAGGTCGAGGTCGCGCACCACGTGCACGTCGGCCACGACCGGCTCCTCGACGTCGGCCCACACCGCGTCGGCGTACTCCGCCAGGCCGGCCACCCCGGCGCTCGCGGCCTCTTCGGGGTCCACGAGGTCGAGCTCGCCCAGGACGACGACCGCCGGGCCGTCCAGCACCCCGACCGCGCGCAGGACGTCCGGTCCCCAGTCCGCCAGCAGGTCTCCGTCGACGCCCCCGACGGCCTCGGGGTCGAGCACCCGCTCGGCGAGGCTGCCGGGCAGCGCGAGCGCCGACGCGGGCGCGAGGTCGCCCTCGGCGTCGGGCAGGGCCAGGTCGCCGAGCCAGCTCAGCTCCTCGGCCAGCCGCCCGGCGCAGTCCGCGGCGTCGGGGCCCTCGCCCACCGCGGCCGCGACGAGGCTCAGCACGGCGTCGGCCACGGCGTCGGGGTCGTCGGCGTCGGGGGAGCCGGCGACCGCGGCCGCCACCGCCGGATCGGTCAGCACGGCGCGCACCCCGCCGCTGCGCGCGCCGAGACGCTCCAGCAGCTCGTCGGCGGCCTCGGGGTGCACGAGCCGGAGCCCGTGACCGGCGAGCAGCCGGGCGCCCTCGGCGGTCAGCCCGGTCGTCCCGCCCGTCGCCGGGTCGTCCGCGTGCAGCTGGAGGAGGCCGCGGGCCCCGTGCACGACGCGGCCGTCGAGCAGGGGGACGGGCAGCCCCGCCATCGCCTCGCGGGCCACCGGATCGCCCGCGAGCGCCCGCAGCGCGGCGTAGAGGGGGCGGAAGGAGGCGGGCGGGCCCGTGCCGGGGAGCACCTCGAGGGCGTCGGCGAGCGACATCCGCGCCACGCCCAGGTCGCTGAGCAGGCGGTGCACGTCGCGCGGGGCGGCGACGAGACCGGCGAGCACGGGCGCGAGGGCCGCGAGCAGGACAGGGTCGTCGGCGCCCGGGCCCGTCAGCGCCACGGCGTCGGCGGGACGCAGCAGGATCGGCAGGCCGTCGGCGGTCTCCACGGCGCGCAGCAGAGGTGCGGACCGGGCGCGCTCGAGCACCCGGGTGCGCAGCTCGGCGTCCACCCGGCCCGCGGCGGCGCCGTAGGGGAGCAGGGGCAGGGCGTCGGCGTCGGCCGCCACCGCCACGAGCAGGTCGACGTAGGCGTCGGCGGCGGCGTCGAGGAGGCGCTCGGTCGCGGGTCCGGGCGCGATCCGCCGCCGATCGGGCCCGAGCGGGAACGACGCGACGAGCAGCGCGGGCCAGGGCAGGTCCTCGTCGGTCGGCGTCGGCGCGCACACCACGCCGGGCGGGACGGCGCCCGCGTCGCGCGGCAGCGCCCAGGCGACCTGCCAGCCGCGCCGCGCCCGGTCCTCCACGCCCCGGCCGGCGAGCGCGGCGGCCTCGTGGCGGCCGGAGCGGCGCAGCAC
>NZ_JAAALN010000032.1:19069-26021 GCF_009906795.1 Kineococcus siccus | reverse complement strand
TGCCAACCCCCACCCGTCGTCCGCAGCCCCCCATCGTGGCACCGGCGGCGGGTCCACCGCAGGCGGTCGACGATCGTCGTGTCGGACGCAGCGGCCCGCGCGGACCGCTCACCCCGTTCCCCGGACCGCGAGGTCCGGCTGTCGTACGCTCGACGTGGGGCGCAGCGCTCCGGGAGTGGTGGTCGGAGCCCCGGGTGCCGCCGGGGAGGACGGGCACTGCGTGAGGCGCCACACGGTCGAGGCGCGGGAGCGGGCGGTCCAGCTCCTGCTGGAGGCGGACCCCGGTGGCCGAGGACGCCGGGCCGCGAGCGAGCGGATCGCCCGGCGCACGGGCGTCGGTGCCGCCCAGCTGCGGCGCTGGGCGGCGCAGCACGAGCTCAGCCACCGCACGGGCGGACCGCCGGCCGCGCCGGCCGGACGGTCCACGACGGGGCGCCGCGGGCCCGCACCCTCCCTGACCCTGGTCCGCGGGGCCGCGCTCGCGGGGCTCGTCACGGCGGGCGCCTCGCCCCTGCTGGCGTTCCCCGTCACGGCGACGACCGCGATGGTCGCCGGCCTGCTGCCCGTCTGGCTGCCCCACCTGGGCCGCTGGCGCGGCGCCCGCCTGGTCAGCGTGCTCGGGGTGGCCGCGGTGCTCGGCGGCCTCGTCCTGCAGGTCACCGGGACGCACGACACCTCCCAGCGGGTGGCGACCGCGACGATCGTCCACCTGCTCTCCGCGGTGGGGCTCTTCGGGTTCGTGCTGTGGACGCGCTCGGTCCTGCCGGTGTGGCTGATCGCCGTGGCCTACGGCGGCGGCATCCTCGTCAACGGCGCCCTCGACAGCGCGGCGTCCCCCAACCCCTGGAAGTACGAGCTGGGGCTGGCCGTCACGACCATCGTCCTGGCGCTCGCCCAGTCCACCCGGCGCTCGCTGCCACCGGCCGTCGCCGTGCTGGCGCTCGGCGTCGTGTGGGCCGCCCAGGACACGCGGAGCGCGCTGGGCATCAGCGTCCTCACCGCCGTCGTCGTGCTGTGGCAGGCCGTCCCCCGGCGGAGCGCCGTCGGCCGGACCGGCTGGTCCCGCCTCGCGCAGGTGGGTCTGCTCGCCGCCGCGTCCTACGGGGTGTACGCGCTGGCGACGAGCCTGCTGACCAGCGGCCTGCTCGGGGTGACGCTCCAGCAGCGCTCGGCCGCGCAGGTCGCCCAGGGCAACGGCTCGCTGCTGGTGGGCGCGCGCCCCGAGCTGACCGCCAGCCTGGCGCTGCTGGCGGACACGCCGGCGGGCTTCGGGCCCGGCGCGGTTCCCGAGCGCGGCGACGTGATGATCGCGAAGGCGGCCATGGCGCAGGTTGGCATCTCCCCGGACAACGGCTACGTCGACGAGTACATGTTCGGGGGCCACTTCGAGCTGCACTCCGTGCTCGCCGACGCCTGGGTGAACTTCGGCTGGGCCGGGGCCGCCTTCGTCATCGCCCTGACGTGCGTCCTCCTGAACGCCCTGCTGATGCGGTTCGCGGCGCGCACCGCGTCGGCCGTGCTGACGTTCTGGAGCCTCTACTCGCTGTGGTGGATCGGCTTCGGCCCGCTCTACACGAACCTCCCGGACGTGGCCTTCACGCTGGGCATCGCCGTCGTCGCCGCCGTGCCGCGCACGCGCACCCGGCCGCAGGCCCCGCGTCCACCGCTGCCCGCCGGGCGGCACGCCGCGGTGGACGCCGGCCCGGGCCCACTCACCCCCGGTGGTCGAGGGCGGCCAGGACCGAGGTGACGGCCGCCTGCACCTGCAGCCCGACGCGCGCGTACGTCGCCGCGTCGCGGCGGTAGGGGTCCTCGACGTCGTCGTCCGCGGGGTGCGGGGCCGGCCACCGGCCGCGGGCCACGGCCAGCGACGACGCGAGCTCGCACCAGCGCTCCGCGGGGGACCGCCCCACGAGGCCGGGCGCCAGCAGCAGCGCGAGCCGGCCGGCCTCCCGGATCGTCACCGCGCGTCGCAGCAGGGCGGGCCGCCGCTGGACGACGGACGTGCGGTGCGCGCGCGTGGCCACGAGGACGAGGTCGGCCTCGGCCAGCAGCCGGTCGCTGAGCGGGCGGGCCGCGTGGCCCGTCGGGTCGCCGCCGGCGCGGACCACGATGCTCGCCGCCTCGGCGGTCATGGGCTCGCCCGCACGGGCGTCGGTGCCGGCGCTGCCGACGGTCACCCCGCTGACGCGACGGGCGTCGAGGCCCTGGCGCAGCAGCCGCTCCGTGACGGGCGAGCGGCAGACGTTCCCGGTGCACACCACGAGGACGCTCACGCTCACGTCATCGACGGTAACCCGTGCGTGACCAGCTGGAAGCCCCTGCCGCACGGTCACCGGCCGATAGGATGGTGCGACCCGGGACGCCGGGGAGGACCTCCCGCAGCTGCGGCACCGGCCGCCGAAGGAGGAGCAGGTGGAGCTGACCGACTACCTCCTGCTGCTGCGCCGGAGGTGGGCGCTGCTGCTGCTGTGCTGCCTGGCGGGACTCGGGGTCGGGGCGGCGACGACGGTCGGCAAGCCGCCCACGTACCAGGCCGAGGCGACCGTCTTCCTCACCCTGAACCGCAGCGCCTCGGTGAGCGAGCTCGCGCAGGGCTCCACCTACACCCAGGGCCTCATCCAGTCCTACGTGCTCCTCGTGTCGACCCCCGAGGTGCTGACCCCGGTCATCGAGCGCCTCGGCCTGCCGACGACCCCCCGGGCGCTCGCCCGGCAGGTCACGGCCACGTCCCCCGTCGACACCGTGCTCATCGACATCGCGGCGACGAGCACGTCGCCCGAGACCGCGGCGCAGATCGCCAACGCGGTGGGCGACCAGCTCGCCACGAGCGTGGCCGACCTGGCGCCCGCGGGCACGACGCAGGGCGACCAGATCTCCGTGCGCACCGTGTCGCCCGCGACCGTCCCCGTCGCCGCGATCGGTCCGCGGAAGAAGCTGGCGGCCGCCGTGGGCCTCGCGGCCGGCCTGGCGGGCGGCGTCGCCTTCATGGTCCTGCGCGAGCTGCTGGACACCCGGGTGCGGGACGAGGAGGGCGTCGCCCAGGTCACCGAGGCGCCCGTCCTCGGGGTCATCCGGCAGGGGGGCGCAGACCTCGCGGCGCGCGGCGCGCACGCCCACTCCTCGGGGCCCGAGGCCGAGTCCTACCGGCGCCTGCGCAGCAACGTGCAGTTCCTCGACCTCGAGGGCGCCACGCAGAGCGTCGTCGTGACCTCGTCGACCCAGGGCGAGGGCAAGACGACGACGGCCATCAACCTCGCGGTGGCGATGGCCGACACCGACGTGCGCGTGCTCCTCGTCGACGCCGACCTGCGGCAGCCGACGGTCGCGCAGGTGCTCGGGCTCGAGCCCGGCGTGGGCCTCGCGACCCTGCTGGGCGGCCGCGCGTCGCTCGACGAGGTCCTGCAGCCGTGGGGCACCCAGCGGATGGACGTCATCGCGGCCGGGGAGATCCCGCCGAACCCGAACGAGCTCCTGGGCTCGCGGCGGATGGCGGACCTCCTCGCGGCCACCCGGGAGCGCTACGACGTGGTGGTCATCGACTCCCCGCCCCTCCTGCCGGTCTCCGACGCGGCGGTCCTGGCGGCGCAGGTGGACGGCGCTCTGCTGGTCGTCAGCGGGCGCACGCCCCGCAAGCACGTCGCGCACAGCATCCAGAGCCTGCACCTGGCCCGCGCCCGGCTGATGGGCGTCGTCCTCAACCGGGTCCGCTCGGCGGTGTCGGTGCCGCACTACGAGCTGTCGCCCGCCCGGTCCTCCCGCCGCGACGGGCGTCCGCGGCGCTGGGCGCTGCCGCGGCCCCTGCGCAAGGAGTCCTCGGAGGCCTGACCGGTCCCCGACGGCCCGGTCACGGCCGCGCGGCCGCCGGCGAGCACGCGAGCACGACGCCCTCCACGGTCCCGGCCACCGCGGCCCGCACCAGGCGCGGCGAGCGCAGGGCCCGCCGCCAGCCGTCGCGGCGCAGCACCTCCGCGGCGTGCACCGGTGACGTCACGACCCAGCGCAGGACGCGGGCCCTCGACAGGTGGCGACGGGCGAAGAGCAGGCGGTTGCGGCAGTTGTAGCGGACGTAGACCGGGGACTTGCCGCCCCCACCCTGCGTGCCGCCCACGGCGTGGACCGCCTCGAGGTCCTGGCGCACCAGGAGCCGGCCGCCGCCGCGGACGCAGCGCACGCTCAGGTCGACGTCCTCCCAGTACAGGAAGTAGGACTCGTCGAAGCCCCCCAGCTCGGCCCACAGGCCGGCGGAGACGGCCAGGCAGGCGCCGGAGAGCCACGGGTGCAGCTCGGGCCCGCGCAGGACGCCCGCCCGTCGCGTCCGGCCGGTCCGCAGCGACACGTCCGCCCCCGCGAACCACGGCCGGCCGTCGCCGTGCACGACCCGGGGGGAGACCATCGTGCGGCGGTCCGCCACGACCTCCGCGTGCAGGGCGGCCGCCGTGGTCGCGTCGAGGGCGGCGTCGGGGTTGAGGAACAGGAGCGCGTCGCAGCCGAGCTCGACGGCCCGGGCCGCCCCCGCGTTGGCGCCCGCGCCGAACCCGGCGTTGACGGGCAGCGCGACGAGCGGGAGCCCCCGCTCGCGGCACAGGCGCTCGACGTCGTCCCGGTGCCCCGGCGTGGAGAAGTTGTCGACCACGACGAGCACCGCCGGCACGGCGGAGAGGTCGTGCCGCAGGACGTGCTCCTCGAGCAGGCCCGGCGGGCCGTAGTTGACGACGACGATCCCCAGCGGCGCGGGGGCGGGGCCCGTCGCCCCGTCGTCCTGACCCCCCGTCACCCGGAGCCCGTGACGCTGCGGGCGCGCCCGGGCGCCGGCTCCCGCACGGCCGGCCGGGCCGCGCGACGGGCCACCGCGAGGACCTGCCCCGCGACGTCGGCGCGGTAGCGGCCCGGCGCGTACCGGGTCGCGGCGGCGCCCGCGTCGCTCAGCGCGGCGGCGGACACCGCCGGGAGGTCGCCGACGAGGGTGCGGACGGCGTCCGCGAGCGCCGCGGCGTCCCCGGCCGCGACCAGGCGCACGCTCGCGAAGCCGCCGACGGCCTCGGGCAGCCCGCCGGTGGCGCTCGCCACCACCGGCCGGCCCGCGAGGACGCCCTCGACCGCGGTGTTGCCGAAGGGTTCGGGCAGGACCGACGGGACGAGCAGCACGTCGCACGCGGCGAGGTGTCCCCACACGTCGGCGGAGAAGCCGTGGAGGGCGACGCGGTCGGCGAGGGCGGGTTCCGCGAGCCGCGCGCGCAGCCGCCGGCCGAAGTCCTCGTGCTCGGCGAAGACGTCCCCGACCAGGTCGAGGCGCACGTCGAGACCCGCGCCCAGGAGGCGCCCGAGGGCCTCGACGGCGACCAGCACGCCCTTGCGCTCCGACAGGCGGCCGACGTACAGCAGGTGGACGGGGCCCGCGGCGCGCGGGCGCGCGCCGGCGGGGGTGGGAGGTCCTGCGACGCCGTTGAGCACGACCGTGGAGCGACCGCGCAGCCGGGGCCAGGAACGCTCGAGCACCTCCAGCGCGAAGGTGCTGTTGACCAGCACGCTGGTCGCCGCCAGCAGCGGAGCGGTCAGGACGCGCTGGACGGCGGGCGCGGCGGTGCTCTCCGCCTCGTGCACGTGGCAGACGACGGGCACGCGCAGGGCGCGGGCCAGCGCGATCCAGGACGGTGTCGTGAGCGTGCTGACGTAGGCGACGTCGGGCCGGAGCCGCCGCAGGAGGGCGGCGCCCCGGACGGCGGCCGCGACCGTCGCCCCGGCGAGGGCCGCCCCGCCGCGCAGCGACAGCGCGGACTTGCGCAGCACCGGGACGGGACGCACCAGCACCTCGACGCCGAGGTCCTCGGCCAGGCCGACGAGGGGTCCCGGGCCGGGAACGGTCAGCACCACCTCCGCGCCCGCGTCGACGAACCCCGCCAGCGACTCGAGCAGCATCCGGTCGGAGCCGTAGAGGGCCGACGACGGGTGCGTCGCGAACACCCGCAGCGCCCGGCCCCCGCGACCGGTCCTCCGGTCGGGGAGCCGGGCGCGGGGGAGCCGGCGGGGGTGAGCCGAACTCACCCGGGGACCCCCCGCTGCACCACGACGTCGTCGAGCGAGGCGACGAGGGGTGCGTTGGTGGCGCTGCCGGAGAGGTACATCGAGAACCCGGTGCTGCCCGCCGCCTGCAGCGCCGCCGTGGTGTCGGTGCGGCTCACCTGCCACGCGGTGGGTTCCGCCGTGCCGTCGAGCCACACCTTGGCCCGCACCGTCGTCGTCCCGGTGCCGCGGACCTGGACCCGCACCTGCAGGCGCGCCGCCGGGGCCGCCGTGAGGCCGGCGACCGTCACCGCCTGCAGCGACGTCTCGGTCCCGCCCGTGCGCCGGACGACCGAGAGGTTCACGCGCCCGTCCGAGAGCACCTTGGTCGTGCTGCGGTAGTCGGTGCTCGCGTCCACCCGCCGGCCGATGGCCGTGAAGAACACCCCGCCGCCCGTGGTCGCCTTGTCGAGGGCGAAGGAGAACCGCAGGTCGGTGTCGTCGGACGCGGCACCGTTGAGCAGCGCGGTCGACGTCGCCCCGGCCGTGGCCGTCTGCACCCGACCGACGCCGCCGGCCACGCTGAAGTTGGCCGCACCGCCGGTCACCGACCAGGGCCCGCCCGTCTCCGCCGTCCCCCAGCCGCCGGTCACGGTGCGGGCGAAGGTGTCGCGGGCGACGACCACCGGGCCGGCCGGGGCCGCGGTGACCGTGACGTCGCGCGTGACGGTGCCCGTCGCCCCGTCGTCGTCGGTCACCGTCAGCGTCACCGGGTACGTCCCCGCCGCCGCGTAGGTGTGCGACGGCTTCTGCCCCGTCCCGCTCGTCTGGTCCCCGAACGTCCACGCGTAGGACGCCACCGTGCCGTCGGCGTCCGCCGACGTCGACGCGTCGAACGCCGCCACGAGGTCCGCCGCCGTCGAGGTGAAGGCCGCCGTCGGCGCCTGGT
>NZ_JAAALN010000032.1:6911-18969 GCF_009906795.1 Kineococcus siccus | reverse complement strand
TCACCGCCGCGGCCGTCACCGTGACGTCGCGCGTGACCGTCCCGGTGGCCCCGTCGTCGTCGGTGACCGTCAGCGTCACCGGGTAGGTCCCCGCCGCCGCGTAGGTGTGCGACGGCGTCGCCCCCGTGCCCGAGGTCTGGTCCCCGAAGGTCCACGCGTACGACGCCACCGTCCCGTCGGCGTCCGCCGACGTCGACGCGTCGAACGCCGCCACCAGGTTCGCCGCCGTCGACGTGAACGCCGCCGTCGGCGCCTGGTTCACCGCCGCGGCCGTCACCGTGACGTCGCGCGTGACCGTCCCGGTGGCCCCGTCGTCGTCGGTGACCGTCAGCGTCACCGGGTAGGTCCCCGCCGCCGCGTAGGTGTGCGACGGCGTCGCCCCCGTCCCGGTCGTCTGGTCCCCGAAGGTCCACGCGTACGACGCCACCGTCCCGTCGGCGTCCGCCGACGTCGACGCGTCGAACGCCGCCACCAGGTTCGCCGCCGTCGACGTGAACGCCGCCGTCGGCGCCTGGTTCGGCGGGGCGGCGACGGTCACGTCCTTCGTCAGCGTCGCCGTCGCGCCCTTGTCGTCGGTGACCGTCAGCGTCACCGGGTACGTCCCCGCCGCCGCGTACGTGTGCGACGGCTTCTGCCCCGTCCCGCTCGTCTGGTCCCCGAAGGTCCAGGCGTAGGACGCCACCGTCCCGTCGGCGTCCGCCGACGTCGACGCGTCGAACGCGGCCACCAGGCCCTGGGCGGTCGAGGTCCAGGCCGCGGTCGGCGCCTGGTTCGGGAACGTGCCCCCGCCCTTGACGAAGTGGTCGCGCACGACGGCCGCGCTGAGCGCCGTCGGGTAGATCGCGACCTCGTCGACGGTCCCGGCGAACCAGTCGCTGGTCGTGCCGCCCCAGGTCGCGTCACCGCCGACCCGCCAGTAGCCCGTGTAGCCCTGCGCCCCGGTCTGCGGGTTCGTGGCGACGGCCACCCCGTCGACGCTGAGGACCATGCCGCCGGGCCCCTGCGAGGCGACGAGGTGGTGCCAGGCGCCGTCGTTGTAGCTCAGCGGGGACGTCGCGAGGTTCTGCTGGCCCGTCCACGTGCCGAAGGTGATGCGGCCGTTGGTGGTCATCCAGACGTGGCGGTCGTACGCACCGCTGCGACCGGACGTGGCGGAGCCGAACCCGATGATCTTGCCGCCGCGCGTGGTGGTCGTCCTGAACCACAGCTCCTCGGAGTACTGCGTCGGCGCCGGCACGGCCTGGGTCGAGACGACGGTGTCGTCCACGCCGTCGAGGGAGACCGCCCGACCGCTGCCGATGCCGGCGACGCCGGGGACGGCCCCGCCCTGCAGGGTGCCGGGGGTGCCCCCGGGGCCGCTGTCGGCCGCGGTGGTGCCCGCCGTCTCCTCCAGCCGCCAGAACGAGTCCGGCTGCGCGTCCCAGACGGACGCCCCGTAGGCGTCGGTCGGCTTGACCGCACCCGTCGGGGTCCCGCCCGCCGCCTGGTAGTGCGCCGTGACCGTGGCGGCCGGCAGGGCCGTCGGGTAGACCGCGACCTCGTCGATCGACCCGGCGAAGGCGTTGCTGGTCGGCCGGTTCGGCCAGCCGTTGAGCTGGTCGCCGCCGACGCGCCAGTAGCCGTTGAGGGGCTGGGCGGTCGTGGTCGCCGCGTCCCGGGCCACGCGGACGCCGTCGACGTACAGCGCGGTCCCCGACGCGCCGAGGGTCGCGACGACGTGGTGCCAGGCGCCGTCGTTGTAGGCCTTCGCGGAGGTGATGGTGCGGGTGCCGCCGGAGTAGATGCCGAACGCCAGGCGCC
Organism: Kineococcus siccus; assembly: GCF_009906795.1. Taxonomy (GTDB): domain Bacteria; phylum Actinomycetota; class Actinomycetes; order Actinomycetales; family Kineococcaceae; genus Kineococcus; species Kineococcus siccus. The sequence goes on along the minus strand of NZ_JAAALN010000032.1, from coordinate 17,169 downwards.
CGTCGTTCTGCAGGTAGACGTGCCGGTCGTAGCTCGAGCTGGCTCCGGTCCGCGAGTTCCCGAAGCCGACGACCTTGCCGCCCCGCGTCGTGGTGGTCCTGATCCAGGCCTCGACGGAGAAGGTCGTCGGACCGGCGAGGAGCGTCCCCGAGCTGGCCGGGACGGCACTCGTGCCGGCGAAGGCGGACGCGGTGCCGGGGTCACCCGCGATCGCGCGGTCGGTGCTCGCCGTCACGGTCGCGTCGGTGGTGAGGTCGTCGAAACCCGCCCAGTCGAGCGCCGAGGTCCCGCTGGTGGCGCTGCCCAGCGGCCAGTAGGCGTTCGCGCCGTCGGCGAGGACGCCCTTGGAGTACGCACTGGACTCGTCGGCGGCGGGCACGGTGATGCGACTCACCGTGCTGAGGGTCGAGTTGCCGTCGCGGTCGTACACGTAGACGCGGTAGGTGTGCGTCGAGCCGGGCGCCAGACCCGTGTCCGTGATGCCGGTGGACGGCCGGTCCCACCACGTCGATCCCACGGTCGTCGTGCTGATGGGCGTCGCGGTGACGCCGTCGCGCACGACGCGGTACTCGAGGTCGCGGTCGTCCGGGTCCCAGGTGGTGCGCCAGCGGACCCGCACCGCGCCGGAGGCCGTGGACGTCAGCTGAGGCGTGAAGTCGGCCTGGTAGCGCGGGCCCGTCTTCTTGGGGGCGATCGGCCGGAGGGCCATGCGGACGATGCCCTGCTGGGCGATGTTGTTGACCTTGGGGAACTCCCCCGCGAGGGAGATGTACTGGCTGTTCCCGGTCACCGACCACGCGGCCTGGTTCTGCCCGGTGACGGTCCCGACGTCCAGGTCCGGCCACCAGTTGAGCAGTCGCGGCGCGGCGTAGCCGGGGAAGTCGCCGCCCGCGTTGCTGCCCTGCGAGTCGGCGCTCGTCGCCATGGCGCGCTGGAAGGTCCACGGTTCCGTCTGCGGCCAGCCGCCGATCTGCGAGCAGTTGTGCGGGTGCCCGACGGTGTAGACGACGCCGCCGATGGGCTGGACCGAGTAGACGTCACCCCGGCAGCCGACGACCCAGTTGACCTTGCCCGTCACGGCGTCGGCGGCAAAGCTCCCCTCGAGGTTCCCGCCACTGCCGTAGGTGTAGCCGGTCCCGTAGACCTGCGTGCCGTCGGTCGCCAGGGAGTAGATCGCGGCGTTGGCGCCCGCGTTGCGCACGACCTGGGTGGCGGCCCACGGCACCGAGGCGCCGGTCACCGGGTCGAGCGCCCCCATGCCGTACTGGGGGGCGCCGTTGAGGGTCGTGAAGCGGCCGGCGGCCACGACGCGCGCGCCCCCGGGAGCGACCAGGTCGAAGACCTCGGCGTCGGCGGTCGGCGCCCACGGCAGGAGCGACCCGTCGGCCGCGTTGAACGCCGCGAGCCGGGTCCGCGCGACCTTGTTCGCGACCGAGAACGCACCGCCGATGTAGACGGTGCTCCCGACCGCGACGACGGTCTTCACGCGGTAGTCCAACGTGGGCGCGAAACCCGGCACGAGGGCGCCGGTGCGGGCGTCGAGGGCCGCGATCCGGTAGCGCGCCACGCCGTTGACCTGGGTGAAGTTCCCGACGACGTAGATCCTCGAGCCGTCGGGCGAGGACGTGATGCCCTGGCCGTCGGAGTTGAGCGACGCGTTGAACGACGGGATGAGGTTCCCCGTCGTCAGGTCGTAGGCGAGGATGTTGGTGCGCGGCGTCTCGTTCGTCCCGGGCGCGGCGCCCGCCGGGCGGGCCGAGGTGAACTTCCCGGTGACGTAGACGGTGTTCCCCACCGTGGTCTGCGCCCAGACCACGCCGTTGATCTGGACCGTGGGCAGCACGTCCGCCGACACGGTCTCGGGGACGTCGGCGGCGACGGCGGCGGGGGCCGTCACCGCCCCGAGCCCCAGCAGCGTCAGGGCGGTCACCAGGACGGCCGCGAGGGACCGCCGCGCCGAGACCGGCCGCGGACGACGTGCACTCATGAGCTTCTCCGTTGCTCCCGCCGGTGCCCGGCGGATCCTCGTGGTGCGGTGGGTGCCGCGTGCGCCCGCGGCGCGGCGGCGAGAGCCGGTGGCCGGGCTCAGCCGCGGATGACGACGACGTCAGCCGAGCTGATGGAGGTGACCTCGAGGGTCGTGGAGCGGACGCTGCCGCGCGGCAGCGAGTAGACGAAGGTCGCCTCCGCACTGGCGCCCGGCTGGAGGATGCCGGTCGGTGCCTTGGCCGGCGGGCCCTCCATCGAGGGCGCGGGCGTGCCGTTGGCGAGGGAGGCCGTGACGCGGATGCCGTCGAGGTCGACCGGGACAGTCGACCCGTTGCGGAAGGTCACGGTCACGACGGCCGCCGATCCGCTCACCTCGCCGGGGTACTTCGCCGTGACGGTGGCCTCGCTCTCGGCCGAGACGCGGACGCCGAGCCCCTCGCCGAAGAGCGCCTCCTTGCCCGGGGGCACGGCCGGGAGCTTCCGCGCGCCGACGACCGGGGCCGTGTAACCCCGCCCCGGCGGGATCCTCGGCACCGGGGTCGTCGCCGCGACGGCCCCCGGGACCGGGGTGGTCGTGGCCACGGCTGCCGGGGCGGGCGCCGCCGTCGTCGTCGGGGCGGGCGCCGCCGTGGTGGCCGCCGGCGGGGCCGGGAGCACCGCGCCCGGGGCCCCGGGCGCACCCGGCGAGGGGGTCCCCGCAGCCGGGGGGGCGGCGGCCGGCGGCGCCGCGGGAGCGGCCACGGTCGACACCGAACCGCCGTCGGAGCAGGCCGGGAGGAGCGCGACCGCGACGAGCACGGCCCCGGCCGTGAGCACGTGGAGCGGGGACCGGTGACGGCCGGCGTCAGGGCGCATGCAGGGATGCAAGCACAGGTGCCGTGATCCCCGACGTCACTTGGCGCAACCGGTCCCGCCCGGGGAGCAAGCGGTCACGCGCAGGTGCCCCATCGTCACCGTCGGCCTCAGGAAGCGCCTCCCGACACGCCGGTCGGGCCTCGCCGGCGGCGGGAACGACGACGCCCCGGAGCCGACGAGCGGCTCCGGGGCGTGCGTGCTGCAGGTGGCGTGCCCACCTCCGAGGTGAGGCCGGGTTCAGCCGGCGCTGTGCGTCAGCGTCTCCCAGTTCATGAAGATGCCGCTGCCGGTGGGGGACACCCCGCCGAGGAGCCGCTGCGTCTGCGGCATCGCGGTCCCGAGGCGTCGGGCGTAGTGGTTGTACCCGATCCCCCAGGTGAGGGTGTAGGCGCTGCCGCCGAGCGTGAACGGCTTGGGGCAGACCCAGCCACCGGCCGCCGGGTCGTTGATGAAGCGGGCGTTGAACTCCATCGCGGTCACGAGGCGCTCGCGCTGCTCGCCGTAGAGGTCGAGCCCCTGGGTGCGGGCGGTCTCGGCCCCGTTGAGGGCCGCGGCCAGGCCCATGGCCAGGTGGCTCGCGTCGCGGCACGTCTCCGCACCCAGGCCGCTGACGAACTTCGTGGGCGAGGCCCAGTACTGGAGGTAGTTGCTGTCCTTCATGATCGTCGACGTCGGGAAGTACGGCTTGGGCCCGTCGCTCGCGAGGTAGAAGCTGCCCTTGACGTGGTTGCGCCAGTCGCCGACACCGTCGTCGTACACGGCGCGGTCGTTGGTGAAGACGCCGATGTTCATCGTCGCCTCGGCCATGGTCAGCTGCCAGTTCGCGGACATCCACGTCCAGCCGTTGCGGACGCGGGGCAGGAACGCGGTCCGGAGCATCGTCTCGAACCGGGACACCTCCGCGGTGCTCCAGCCGGCGCCGCTGTACCGCAGCAGCTCGGCGGCCTTGGTGAAGGTCTGACCGGCCCACCCGGCCTGCAGGAGGCCGTTCTTGTAGACCTTGGTGTCGAACCGGTGGTCCTTGAGCACGGCCGACCAGGCGTTGAGGATCTGCTTCGACTTCTCGGCGTGGGCCTTGTCGCCGGTGAAGTACCAGAGCAGGGCGTGCGTGTAGGCGGCCTGGGCGTCGTCCGTCTCCGCGGTGCACCCCTCGTTGATCGCGTTGTACGACCCGCACCCGACGTAGGCGACGGGGTGCGGCGTCCAGCCGAGGCTGGCGAAGCGCGAGCTCTTCATCTTGTCGAAGGCGGCCTTGGCGGGCGCCTGGCCGGCGAGCACGGCGGCCCGGGCCTTCTCGAGCGAGCCGGCGCCGTCGACGATGCCGGGGTGGGTGAAGCCGTTGGTCACCGTCCGCTGCAGCGTGGGCACCCCGGGAGCAGGCGCCAGCGCCGGCGCGGGAGCCGGGGCCGGAGCGGGGGCCGGCGCGGGGGCCGGAGCCGGAGCCGGGGCCAGGGCCGGAGCCGTCGTGGTCGCCGTCGTCTGGAAGCTGTTGAGGGCGAGCGCCGTGCGCGTCCCGCTCGTCGAGAGGTAGCCCCCCAGGCCGACGGAGCCGGCCGCCTTCACGGCCTGCGCGCTGGAGTCCTGGGCCGAGACCTGCCACGCCGGCACCGGCTGACCCCAGGCCCAGACCCGGGCCTGCACGGTGACCGGCGAGGTGCCGGACACCCGGGTCTCGACGTTGAGCCACGCACCCGACGCCGCCTTGACGGCCGGCTGCACCCGGCCCAGCTGGGTGGCGCTGCCGTCGACCTTGCGGTCCGCCGTCAGGGTCAGCTCGCCGTTGGCGCCGACGGTCAGCGTCGAGCTGTAGCGGTCACCGTCGCCCTGGCTCCGCAGCGACGTGGTCTGGTAGAGACCGACGCGGGCGGCGCCCACCGTGGGCAGGCGCAGGCCGTGGCGGACGGTCACGTCGGCGGCGGCCACGGCGGGCAGGGAGGCGGAGAAGCTGCCACCAGGCGCGAGCACCGGGACGCTCAGCTGGTTGCCGCCGGTGGTCAGCGACGTGCCCGCGGGGGCCGTGACCTTCCAGGCGCCACCGACCTCGGCGGCCCCGAGGGCGCGGGTCGCACCGCCGAAGGAGTCCCTGGCGACGACGGCGTCGACGGTCGCCGCCGAGGCGGGGGCGCCGACGGCGACGAGCAGGGAGGAGGCCGCGGCAGCGGCGCTCAGAAAGGCGCCGAAGCGCCAGGAACGCGGTGTAACGATCTCAGAAGTGGGCACGATGGAGGTTCGGGACACCCCTCGAACCCCTTGAGCGAGCGACGAAGGATTCATCCAAAGGGACACGGGACGGGGAGCGTACCCGCCTTCTCGGCACTCTCCGTCAATCTGGTGTGACCGAGCAACGGATCCGGGCCGCGCCGAGGACCCGGAGGGCTCCCCGCGCGGCCCGCCCCGTCAGATGCTCGGCTCCGACGGGGCCCCGAGCTCGAGCGCGTCGACGTCGGCCACCACCAGCTCGATCGACGCGGTGCTCTCGGCCACCTCCATCTCGACGACCCGGCGCAGCAGGCCCACGGGCTCGTCGGCGACGCCGACCTCGACGATGCGCGGGGCGATGCTGGGGACCGCGTGCGCGCGCTGCAGCCGCGGACGACCCGCGAGGCGGCGGCAGAGGTCCTCGTAGCCGTCGGCGACGTCCTCCCAGTCGTAGCGCAGCGCCCGCACCCGGCTCGCCCGGCCGCGGGCGGCGGTGCGGGCCGGGTCGGCCTCCGCGCGCTCGACGAGGGCGCGCACGTCCTCGGCGGTGGACCAGTAGGACCCCGCGTCGCCGAGGACCTCGCGGTTGAAGTTGACGTCGTAGGCGTCGACGGCCGCGCCGGCCCCGATGGCCCGCAGCAGCGAGGGGTTGGTGCCGCCGACGGAGTGCCCGTGCAGGTAGGTGCTCGCGCCGGCGTAGAGCTGGTCCAGGAGGTCCTGGTCCCACACCCCGCCGAGCAGGCGCACCCGCTCGTCGGCGAGCCCCCGCACCCGCGCCGTGTACGCGTCGGAGTACGGCGCCGAGCCGACGACCACCAGCGGCTTGCGGGCGCGCGACGCGGCGTACCCCGCGACGACGACGTCGACGTGGTTCTCGGGCTCGAAGCGGGCGACGACGAGGTGGTACCCGTCCGGGACGAGCCCGAGCTCCGCCAGGCGGGCCGGGTCGCCGCCCCCCTCCACGACGGGGGCCCCGTACCGGATGAGCGTGGTGGGGGCGCCGAAGCGCTCGCGGTAGTAGTCGGCGATCCCCTGCGCGTCGGCGATGAGCGCGTCGGAGCAGCGCACCGCGAGCGCCTCGGCGCGGCGGTAGTAGCGCTGACCGGCCGGGCCCCACTTCGTCCGCTTCCACTCCAGCCCGTCGACGTGCGTGGCCACCGGGACCCGGAAGGCCTGCAGGACCGGCAGGAACGGGGCGTTGGCGGCGTTGAAGACGATGGCGGCGTCGACCCGGCCCTCGCGTGCGGCCAGGGTGGCGGCGACGTGGCGCAGCGACAGGTGGGCGACCGCGAGCGCCGAGCGGCTCAGGGTCTCCAGCGAGCGCTTGTGCACGGCCGGCAGGTGCACGAGGCGCATGCCGCGGTAGGTCTCCGGCGCCGGTCCGTCGCCCGCCGGTGCCGCTCCGTAGACGACGACGTCGTGGCCCCGTTCCACGAGGCGGGCGCCGACCTCCTCCACGCAGGTCTCGAACCCGCCGTAGTGGGCCGGCACCCCGCGGGTGCCCAGCAGGGCGATGCGCAGGCCGTCGCCCCGCCGATCCGTGTTGCTGGCCGTCATGGTCGAGCCGCCCCCTCGTCGCTCCGCGTCACCACGGACGTCCGACGGTAGAGGAACGGTGAAGGCGGCGTTGCCCTTTCACGAACACGGTGCGTACGCGGCGAGACCGGCGGGTGTCGGGCCCGCCCCCACGGCGGGAGCCCGCGGTGCGCGCGGGTGCGCGGCGCCGCGACGGGAGACGTGCGCCGCGACCCCGGGACGGGGCCGGGCCCGCGGGAGACCGCGGTCACGCTGAGCGACGGCACCCAGGCGTCACACGGGCGAAACACGATCGGTGCACGGCGTCCCTAGGGTCCGAGCGACCCGTGCGGCCGGGCGGTCCTCGCCGCGGCCGTCCCGCGAGACGCCAGGAGCACTCCCATGAGCGGCAGCAGCGCCCGACTGCAAGCGATCACCGCGGTGATGGCCCACGAGGCCCCCACGCCGTCCTTCGACCACGCGGAGGCGCCCGGCGACATCTTCGGCGCCAACGTCTTCACCAAGGCCGAGATGCAGAAGCGGCTCCCGAAGGCCGTCTTCCGGTCCGTCGTGGCGACCATCGAGCTGTCGCGACCGCTGGACCCCTCCGTCGCCGACGCCGTCGCCTCGGCCATGAAGGACTGGGCGATGGAGAAGGGCGCGACGCACTACGCGCACGTCTTCTACCCCCTGACCCACTCCAGCGCCGAGAAGCACGACAGCTTCCTGGAGCCCGGTGACGACGGCTCCTCCATCGCGGAGTTCGCCGGCAAGACCCTCGTGCAGGGCGAGCCGGACGCCTCCAGCTTCCCCAACGGCGGCCTGCGCTCGACGTTCGAGGCCCGCGGCTACACGGGCTGGGACGCGACCAGTCCCGCGTACGTCCTGGAGAACCCGAACGGCAACACGCTGTGCATCCCGTCGGTCTTCGTCTCCATGACGGGCGAGGCCCTCGACCACAAGACCCCCCTGCTGCGCTCGCAGCAGGCGATGGCCACCCAGGCGGCGCGGGTGCTGAAGCTGTTCGGCCACGACGACCCGGGGGCGATCGTGTCCTACGCGGGGCCCGAGCAGGAGTACTTCCTCATCGACCGGCACTTCTTCCTCTCGCGCCCCGACCTGCTGAACTCGGGCCGCACCCTGTTCGGCGCGAAGCCGCCCAAGGGCCAGGAGTTCGACGACCACTACTTCGGCGCGATCCCCGAGCGGGTGCTCGCCTTCATGCTCGACACCGAGCGGGAGCTGTTCAAGCTGGGCATCCCCGCCAAGACGCGGCACAACGAGGTCGCCCCCGGCCAGTTCGAGATCGCGCCGATGTTCGAGCGCTCGAACCTGGCGGCGGACCACCAGCAGCTGCTGATGGTGACGATGAAGCGCATGGCCCACAAGCACGGCATGGAGCTGCTGTTCCACGAGAAGCCGTTCGAGGGCGTCAACGGCTCGGGCAAGCACGTGAACTTCTCCTTCGGCAGCACCACCGTCGGCAACCTGATGCTGCCGGGCGACAACCCGCACGACAACGCGCAGTTCCTCGTCTTCTGCGCCGCCGTGATCCGCGCGGTGCACCGCTACGGCGGGCTGCTGCGCGCCTCCGTCGCCTCCGCGACCAACGACCACCGCCTGGGCGCCAACGAGGCGCCGCCGGCCATCATCTCGATCTTCCTGGGCGAGCAGCTGGCCGACGTCTTCGACCAGGTCGCCAAGGGCGGGGCGACGTCGTCGAAGGACAAGGGGACGATGACCATCGGCGTCGACACGCTGCCGGTGCTGCCGACGGACCCGGGCGACCGCAACCGCACGAGCCCGTTCGCGTTCACCGGCAACCGGTTCGAGTTCCGGGCGCCGGGGTCGAACCAGTCGATCGCCTCCCCCGTCTACACCATCAACACCATCGTGACGGAGGCGCTGGACCACATCGCCACCGCGCTCGAGGGGCGCGTGGCGGCGGGCGAGGAGTTCAACCACGCCGTGCAGAAGGTCCTCGAGGAGATCGTCACCGACCACGGGGCGGTCGTCTTCAACGGCGACGGGTACTCCGACGACTGGCAGGTCGAGGCCGAGGCGCGCGGGCTGAAGAACCTGCGGACGACCCTCGACGCGGTGCCCGAGCTCATCGCGGAGGAGTCGCTGGCCCTGTTCGACCGCTACGGCGTCCTGTCGCCGCGCGAGATGCACAGCCGCTACGAGATCGCGCTGGAGCAGTACGCGCTGAGCATCACGGTGGAGGCGAAGCTGACGCTGGAGATGGGCACGACGAGCGTCCTGCCCGCGGCCCTGCGGTACCAGACGGAGCTGGCGCAGAACGTCGCCGCGCTCGCGGCCGCGGGGGTCCCCGCGGACGTCTCCACGCTGGAGGAGGTGTCCGCTCCCCTGGCCGCGCTGCGCGCGGGGCTGCGGAGCCTGCGGACGACGCTCGCGCACGACGGCGCCGCCACCCCGCTGGCCGAGGCCGAGCACGCCCGCGACGCCCTGCTGCCGGCCATGGACGCCGTGCGGACCGCGGCCGACGAGATCGAGACCCTCGTCGCCGACGACCTGTGGCCGCTGGCCACCTACCAGGAGATGCTCTTCATCAAGTGACCCCCACCGACGGCGGCGCGAGGAGCTCGCGCCGCCGCCGGGCTGGACGGCCGCCTCAGCCGCCCGCCGCGGCCCAGTCGTGCACGACGTCGAAGTCGCCGCCGGGGCGCTCCCGCTCCAGGAAGGCGAGCACGTCGCGGGGTCGCGGGGCGCTCGTGGCGCCCCCGAGGGTGCGCACGGACATCGAGGCCACGAGGCCCGCGAACCGCACGCGCGTCGCGAGGTCCCACCCCAGCACCGTGCCGGCCATCAGACCCGCGGTGAACACGTCGCCCGCGCCGGTCGGGTCGACGGCCCGCACCCCGACGGCCGGCACGTCGGCCCACTCCCCCGTGCCCGCGTCGGCCGCCAGCGCCCCCCGGCCGCCGCGCGTGACGACCACGGTGCCGACGCGCTCGGCGAGCACGGCCAGCGCGGCGGCCGCGTCGTCGGTGCGGGTGTAGCTCGTCGCCTCGACCTCGTTGGGCACGAACACGTCGACGTCGCCGAGCCGGTCCAGGACGTCGGGTGACCACGCTGCGGTCGCGTCCCAGCCGACCCCGCCGAACACCGTCGTCCCGGCGGCCCGCAGCGGTTCCACCCACGCGGGCAGCGGTTCCGACACGCTGACGTGGCACGTGCGCGCCGCGGGCGCGGCACCGGGCCACGCGGCCGGGACCGCGGTGCCGGGTTCCTCGTAGGTGATGAAGCTGCGGTCGTGCTCGTCGGTGACGGCGACGCTCACCGCGGTGTGGACGGCGGCGTCCTGCACGAGCCAGCGCAGGTCGAGGTCCGCCTCGGCCGCGAGGGCGGCCCGCAGGTGGGTGCCGAACAGGTCGCGGCCGACGACCGCGAGCAGGGCCGTGCGCAGCCCCAGCCGGGCCGTGGCCACGGCCCGGTTCGCCGTGCCCCCGGGGGTGACGACGAACCCGTCGGCGTACACCTCCGCGCCTGGGGCCGGCAGCCCGGCGCCGGAGAAGACGAGGTCGCAGTAGACCGTGCCGCCGAACGCGGCGTCGACGGCTGCGGGCGGCCCGGCGCCGGCGGGGTCCACGGGGAGGCCTCCTCGTGCCGGGGCGACCACCCGGGACCGGGTGGCTCCCCAGTGTGGACACCCGACGGCGACCGCCTCGCGGCGGGT
>NZ_JAAALN010000032.1:0-6901 GCF_009906795.1 Kineococcus siccus | reverse complement strand
GCCGGCGGCCCGCGCGTCAGGCGATCGGGTAGCGGGCGCGCCAGCGCTCGTCGGCCCCGGCCCCCCACGTGCCGTTCGCGTTGCGACGGCCCTCGCGGGCCAGGTCGCGGCCGAGCTGGTCGAGGACGTAGGCCAGGTCGAGGCTCGTGACGACGCGCCGCGGCAGCGCGTCGACCCCGTGGACGGCACCGAGGAACGCCCCCGTGACCGTCGTGACGGGCGCCGGGACCGGGGCGCGGCGGGCGAGCCGCAGCGCGCGCGGCACCTCGCTGGGCCCGGGGTGGGACAGCAGGCAGTAGACCGCGCCCCACAGCGCGGACGGGCTGGAGCCGTCGGGGGCGCCCCCGGTCAGGCGGTCGAGCTGTCCGGGGTCCTTCTGCGCGGTGCGGACGGCGTCGTCGACGACGGCCACCGTCGCGACGTCGGCGCCGTGCACCACCGCGGAGGAGAGCCCGGCACCGACGGCCTGCGCGGCGTCGCCCGTGGTCAGCGCGTAGGCCGCGACCAGGGACGCCACGGCCGCGGGGAACCAGGTGCCCGGCCCGTGGGTGACGGCCGCCGACTCCGCGGCCAGCACGGCCGCGAGGCCGTCCTCGCGCACGTTGAGGGTGGCCAGCGGCAGGGCCCGGGCCAGGGCGTGCCACCCGGAGCTAGTGGTGACGGGACCGTCGAGCCCCCCACCCGTCCCGGTCGCGAGCGCGCGCGCCGTCGACCCGGCGGGGCCGCGGTCCTCCGCGAGCAGCGGTACCCCGCCCAGCCACCCCTCGTCCGGGGCCGGGGGCGCGTCGGGGGCGCAGCGGCGGCGCCACCAGCGCCGGTAGGCGTCGCGCAGCTCGCGCGGCGGGTCGGCCTCGTGCCCGGCGAGCCAGTGCACGGAGCAGCGGACGGCGGCGTCGGCCGTCGCGCAGGCCAGCTGGGTCACGACGCCGTGGCGCAGGACGCCGGACGGCACGCCGGGGCCGGAGCGGCCGACGACCTCGCCCACGGCGAGGCCGAGCAGCAGGCCGCGGACGCGGGACTCGTCGAGCGTGCTCACGCGACCCCCTCCCGCGTCCGGCGAGATCACCATCCTCACCGACCCGGGACCGGATCGGCGGGAGGCCGAGCCTCCACCGGGAGGTGTCGGAGGCGCCGGCGCGCGGCTGGACCTCCGGACCCGCGCGTCACCCGTTCAGCACCGGGACCCGCCGCGCGCCCGGCTCAGGCGTCGGGCGCGAGCTTCCCGCGCAGGACGCTGTCCGAGGAGTGGGCGGGGTCGCCGTCGAGGGGCTCCCGCGAGACGTCGACGGTCGCGAACCGGCCGAGGTCGACGTCCGCGGGCAGCGGCACGGTGAGGGAGTCGCCCACGAGGCTCCCGACGGCGAGCAGGCCACCGTCGGCGTCGAGCAGCCACACCTCGAGCACGCCGCTCGGCGGGGCGGACACGCCCTGCACCGAGACGTCGAGCTCGCGGTGCCCGTCGACGTCGCGGACCGTCGCGCTGCCCCGGCCCGTGGAGGCGACCGGTGCGAGCACGGCGCTCGCCACCGCGGGAGCGGGCGGGACGGGCGTGGGCTCGTCACCCGGCAGGGCGCCCACGACACCGGCGCCCAGGCCGGCCCCGACGAGGAGGGCCGCGGCGACCGGCAGCCAGCGCAGCCGGGGACGGGCGGCCCGCCCGGGGGCGGCGGGGACGCCGTCTGCGAGGCCGTCGGAGCCGGCGACCACCGAGAGGTCCGGCCGCGGCGGGCCACCCACGAGGCCGGCCTCGCGGCGGACCGCCTCCCACGTCCCCGCGGGCAGCGGCACGGGGGCCACCTCCTCGCCGTCGCGGACGGTCGTGACGAGGGCGCGCCAGCGGTCGGTCTCGGCGCGGCAGGCCGCGCAGGTGAGCAGGTGCGGCTCGGCGGCGAGGCCCGGGGACTCGCCGAGCGCGGCGAGCACGGCCTCCTCGTCGGTGAGGTGGGAGCCGGTGGCGGAGGCCTCAGAGGGAGTCACGCGTCGCCTCCAACCGGTCTCGCAGCCGCCGCAGCGACCGTCGCACGTGGCTCTTCACGGTACCGACCGGGAGGTCGGTCCGCTCCGCGATCTGGACGTGCGTGAGGTCGTCGAAGAACGCCATCCGCAGGACCGTGCGCTGCGGTTCCCCGAGCCGCTCCAGCTCGGCCAGCAGGACGATCCGGTCGGCGGCGGCGTCCGCGCCGTCCGCGACGGCGGGTTCCGGGACGGCGTCGTCGACGCCGGCGAGCTCCCGGGTGCGGTGCCGGGCCGTGAGGGCGTCGGCGATGCGGTGGCGGGCGATGCCCACCAGCCACCCGGGCAGCGCGCGTTCCGGGTCGTAGCGGTCCCGCGAACGCCAGGCGCCCACGAACACCGCCTGGACGACGTCCTGCGCGTCGGCCTCGGGCAGCCGGCGCAGGGCGAGTGAGTGCACGAGCGGCGCCCACCGGGAGAACGCCTCGGCGAACGCGTCCTCGTCACCCCGCGCGAACGCGCGACCGAGGAACTCGTCGTCGGCGTCCAGGAGAGCGCTCGCCGCCCGGTCCGGGACGTGGTCGTCCTCGCGTGCGGGCACGACGCGGAGGGCCACGGGCAGCACGGTACGGGTCGACGCCGACGGCGCCAACCGCCCGTCGCTCACCCGACCGGTTCTGCGGTCACCACGAGGTTCTCCTCGTAGCTGCGGGTCCGCTCGTCGAAGCGCCCCGAACACGTGACGAGGACCAGCTGCGGGGGGCCTCCGCGGCGGAAGACGGTGTCCACCGGGAGGGCCTGCTTGGGGAAGGACTCACGCGCGGTCACCGCGAACTCGCGGACGGAACCGTCCTCGAGCGTGACGGCGACCCGGTCGCCGGGGGCGGCCCGTTCCAGTGCGAAGAACGCGCCGGGCCCGTCCTCCACGGTGTCCACGTGGCCCGCGAACACCGAGGTGCCCGGACCACCCGGGACGGCCGACCACCGGTACCACCCGATGTCGTCACCGTCGCGCGGGATCTCGAGCAACCCGTCCTCGTCGACGCCCACCGCCAGGACGGGGGCCGCGATCTCGAGGGCCGGCAGGTCGATCGACCGGGGGGCGAGGACGACGGGCGGCGGAGGTACTGCGGCGGACCGCGTTCCGACGAGGGGGGCGGGAACCCCCACCGCCGCCGGGTCCTCGACGGCGGTGGGGGTCGTCGGAGGGAGCGGGGTGGCGGCCACCGCGGTGGTCGCCGGGGCCGCCACCCGCCCCGCGTCGGCGGGCGGCCGGGCCGACCACCACGCGAGGACGAGCACGAGCCCGGTCACGGCGAGCGCGAGGGCCACGACGGCCTCGCGCCGCCACGACGGGTTCACCGACCCGCGGTGACCCTGGTGCGCGCCCGCAGGACGGTCGCGCCCGCACCCGCGAGGAGGAGGACGCCGGCGCCGGCGACCCACGGGGAGACACCGTCGGCCAGACCGGCCTCACCGGAGGGGACACCGCCGGGGGCGGAACCGTCACCGTTGATGGTCTGGGTGGCCAGCATGAGGTTCCCGGCCTCGGCAGAACCCCAGGCGTAGACGATGGTCTCGGCGCCCTCGGCCAGGGTCAGGTCGGCCGGGCCGATGGCGACGGTGCTGGTGCCCGCCAGGACGACGTCGGCGCTGACCGTTCCGGCCGGGACCGTGACGCTGGCCTCGTTCGGGTTCGTCAGGCCGGACAGGACGGCGGTGCCGCCGGCGCGCACGTCGACGGCCGGGGCCGCGGCCGTGTGCCGCACGGTGAGTTCCGCCTCACCGGCCGCGAGGTCGGCGGGAGAGTTCACGAACGGCGTCAGGGTGGGTGCACCGGTCGCGGAGAGGTGCGCGACGACGGTGATGTTCGCGCCCCCGGGAACCGTCACGTCGTTCGCGGAGATGGCGGGCTGCGCCGTCGCGGGATCCGCACCGGCGGGGAAGACCGCGAGGTCGTAGCTGCCGGCGGGCAGCTGCAGCGGGTCGGTCAGGGTTCCGGGCGTGAAGTCGCCGACGACCTCGTTGCCGTTGGCGTACACGTCGACCGGGAGGTCGGGCACGGCGTGCAGGATCGAGACGGTGGCGTTCCCGGTGCCGGCGGCTCCGGCCGTGGCGGGGGCGGCGAGGGCGACGAGGGGGACGGCCACGAGAGCGGCGACGACAGGGATCTTGCGCACGGTTTCTCTCCTCGAGTTCGCGGGTCGGGGGGTGACCCGTTCACTCCTGCTTCTCCGGGCAGGGCCCGCGCGGATGCACCTGCCGGGGAGGAGTTCGCGGACGGCGCCGTCGAACTCCCCCGCCTCAGCCCGGGGAACTCCCCGTCACGACCTCGCGGCGGGAGTCCGTGACCCACTCCGACCACGACCCGGGGAAGAGGACGCCGTCGGTGCCGGCCACCGCGAGGGCCAGGAGTTCGTGGGCCGCGGTGACGCCGCTGCCGCAGTAGACACCCACCTCGCGGCCGTCGGCGCCGAGCGCGGTGAAGCGGGCCCGCAGCGCCTGCGCCGGGAGGAACCTGCCGTCGGGGCCGAGGTTCGCGGCGGTGGGCGCACTGACCGCACCGGGCACGTGCCCGGCGACCGGGTCGACGGGTTCCACCTCCCCGCGGTAGCGCTCGCCGGCCCGCGCGTCGAGGAGGAGACCGGACCGGGCCAGCGCGGCCGCCGCCTGCGCGTCGAGGACGGGCAGCGCGCCGGCCCGCAGGACCACGTCCCCGGGCGCGGGGGACGGCTCCGCCGTGCTGACCTCACCCCGGGCCTCGATCCACGCGGCCAGCCCGCCGTCGAGCACCGCGACGTCGGTCAGCCCCGCCCAGCGCAGGACCCACCACCCGCGGGCCGCGCTCGTCGCGTCGCGCGCGTCGTAGACGACGACCGAGCTCGTGCGGCCGACACCGGCGGCCCGCAGCACCCGCTGCAGCGCCGCGACGTCCGGCAGGGGGTGACGCCCGGACGTCGGTGTCCGCGGTGCGGCGAGCTCGGTGTCGAGGTCGACGAAGACGGCGCCGGGCAGGTGCCCGCGGTCGTAGTCGCCGCGGCCGGGCGGTCCGCCGAGGCTCCAGCGCACGTCGAGCAGCACGGGTGGGTGGTCGCCGGCGCAGCGCTCGCGCAGCTCGTGGGCGGAGACGAGGGGGGAGCCGGGTGTCGGCGGACCGGGGGGCACGGCAGCAGTCTGCCGTCCCGTCACCGCGCGTGGGCGAGCGCGGACGCCTCGGCGTCGGCGTACTCGTCCGCCGCGAACGTCGTCCGCAGCGCGAGGTCCGCCAGCTGCGCGGACGTCGTGGCGACACCGTCGGCGAGGGTGGCGACGAAGGCGTCGGCCGCCGTCCGCGCCCGGCCGCTCGCCCAGGTCCCGACCGCCGGGCGCTGGCCGTGCAGACCTGCGGCGAGCCGGCCCACCGCACCGGCCGCGTCCTGCAGCTGCCGCGCCGTAGCCGTGAGCTCCTCCGTCCGGACCGCGAGCCTCACGCCGGCGCCACGGCGTCGAAGGTGTCCATCCGCCAGAGAACGCGCCGGAGCCACCCCTCGGTGTCGGCGGGGACGACGGCCCCGCCGAGGCGCAGCACGGCGCGCGGGACGTCGCCGTGGGCGAGGAGCCGGACGACCTCGTCGCGCCACCGGGCCAGCGTCGCGGGCGACTCACCGGACAGCAGAGCCCGCTGCGCGGGCCACGGACGGACGTCCAGACGGGGGGTGCCGGGCCCGAACCAGCCGGCGAGCACCGACGCGGCCACGGGGTAGCGGCTGCGCAGGCCGTCGTCGAGCGGGACCTCGGGGTAGGCGTCCAGGACGACGACGTCGCCGTCCGGGCCCCGCCGCAGGACGACGGCCACGGCGGCCGCGGCGACGTCCAGCTCCGGCCCGCTCGTCGTCACGGTCCCGACCGTGCGCCCCACCTCGGCCCAGACGTGCCCGCGTGTGGGGCCGGTGGGGTCGGACCGCCAGCGCTCGACGTCCTCGGCCTGTCGGTCGAGCACCTCCTCGACGAGGCCGGACACGTCGGCCGCGTCGTCGAAGTCGCCCGTGCGCACGACGTCCGGCGCTGAGACGTCGACCGCGGCCACCGGCCCGGCCTGGGCGGCGGCCGCCGCGAGGTGGGCACCGAACCAGGCCGACCACGCGGACCACGACGCGCCCTCCACGGGCGGCAGGTCGGAGCCGGTGACGGCCGCCAGGAGCTCACGCGCGACGTGCCCCTGGTCCGAGCCACCGGTGAGCGCCCCCCACTGCCGCGCCGCCAGCCCGGCCCGCGCAGGGTCGGCAGCCAGCGCGTGGTCCAGCGCCTGCCGGGGGTCGAGCCAGTCCTCGACCGCGTCCTCGCGGAACCGCGTCAGGACCTGCAGCAGGTCCCAGGCGTCCTCGAGGAGGGGGAGGTCGTCCGGGGAGGACGCGCGCACCACCGGGGAGGACGTCGACAGGTCCATCCGGACGACGGCGCAGGAGACGGCCCGGGGCTCGATCTCCGACCCGGCGCGGACGAAGAGCGTGCCGGCCGCCGGCGGCACCGGGGCGCGGAACTCCACCGACGCCTCACCCCGGGCGGCCGCCGCGCGCAACCGCTCCTCGTGGTGCCGCAGGGTCTGCGTCGTCCAGCGGTTCGCAGCGGTCGCGTCCGTCCACCGGGACGCGCGGGAGACCGGGGGCAGGTCGAGGGCGGGGCGCCGCTCGGAGAACGTCATGCGAGGACGCTAGCGAGCGGTGCCGGCGTCGTGGGGGGCTCGTCCACACCCCCACCCCGCAGGCCCCGGCCAGGACACGAAAAAAAGGGGTGCGGGGGTGGGTGACCCGTCACGGGTCACCCACCCCACACCCCACACGTTGAGCGGTCCGGCGGTGTCCTACTCTCCCACTCAGTCTCCCGAGCAGTACCATCGGCGCTGGCAGGCTTAGCTTCCGGGTTCGGAATGAGACCGGGCGTTTCCCCACCGCTATGACCACCGGACCAC
>NZ_JAAALN010000329.1 GCF_009906795.1 Kineococcus siccus | reverse complement strand
TTCGGGGCCGGGGAGTTCGGCCACGTCTGCGTGCTCCTCGACGGGCCCGTGTGCTGGTGCGGTGGGCGCGGCTGCCTGGAGGCGGTCGCGGGCCCGGCGCCCGTCGTCGCCCGGGCCCGCGCCGACGCGACGGTCCGGGCCGAGACCGGGCTCGCCCGGCGCTCCTCGAACCCCGTGGACCTGGAGTTCGCCGCGCTCGCCCGGGCGGCGCGGGCCGGTGCCCCGGGGGCGCGGGCGCTGCTGGAGGAGTCCGCCCGCTGGGTCGCGGCCGCGGCGGAGTCGGCCGTGAACCTCCTCGACGTCGACCTCGTGGTCCTCACGGGCCCGAGCTTCGCGGCGGCCGCGTCGGTGTACGGGCCGGCCATCAGCGCCCGGCTCGCCCCGGCCGACGCGCGCACCTGGCACCGCGGGGTCACGGTCACCGTCTCCAGCGCGGCGGCGACGGCCTCGGCGACGGGCGCCGCCGCGCTGGTGCTGCAGCAGAGCAGCCTGGGCGACTGAGCGCCCGGTCCTCGCACCGCCCTCAGCCCGACAGTTCGCGCAGCCGCCGCTCCGGGTTCGGCGCCGCCTCCGCCAGCAGCTTGGTGTACTCGTGCTGCGGGTCGAGGATCACCTGGTCCGCCGGCCCCCGCTCCACGATCCTCCCCCGGTACATCACGAGGATGTCGTCGGAGAAGTGCCGGGCGGTCGCCAGGTCGTGGGTGATGTAGAGCACGCCGAGCTGCTCCTCCCGCTGCAGCGCCGCCAGGAGGTTCAGCACGCCGAGCCGGATCGACACGTCGAGCATCGACACGGGCTCGTCGGCGACGAGGATCCCGGGGCCGGGGGCCAGCGCGCGGGCGATCGCGACCCGCTGCCGCTGGCCGCCCGACAGCTCGTGCGGGCGCCGCTGCGCCACGACGTCCGCGGGCGTCAGCCGGACCCGTTCCAGCAGCTGCAGGACGCGCTCGGAGACCTGCGCGGCCGTCAGCTCCGGGTGGTGCAGCCGCACCGGGCGCGCCAGGTGGTGGGCGATCGTGTGGTACGGGTTCAGGGACGCGAACGGGTCCTGGAACACCATCTGCACCGAGCTGCGGTAGCGGGCCAGCCCCGCTCCGCGCCGCTCGACCGGCTTCCCGTCGAGCAGGATCTGCCCGGACGTCGGCCGCTCCAGCTGCATGAGGAGCTTCGCGATGGTCGACTTGCCGCTGCCGCTCTGCCCGACCAGGGCCACGGTGCGGCCGGGTTCGAGCGCGAGGCTCACGTCGTCCACGGCGCGCAGCGTCGAGGTCCGCCAGCCCTGCCGCAGCTTGTACTCCTTGACGACGCCGCGCAGTTCAAGGGTGCTCACGACACCCTCCCCTCGGTGGTCGGCGCGCTGGGCGCGGCCTCGGTGCGGACCGCGTCCTGCGCCAGCAGGCGTTCGTCGACGTCGCCGCGGATGAACCCGCCGCGGTCGCCGGTCAGGCTCGGGAACGAGGCGAGCAGGCGCCGCGTGTACTCGTGCTGCGGGTCGCGGTAGAGGTCGGCGGCCGCCCCGGTCTCGACGATCCGCCCGCCGCGCATGACGGCGATCCGGTCCGAGATCTCCAGCAGCAGCGGGAGGTCGTGGGTGATGAACACCACCGCGAACCCCAGCTCGTCGCGCAGCCGCGTGATCTCCCGGAGGATCTCCCGCTGCACGACCACGTCGAGGGCCGTGGTCGGCTCGTCCATGATCATGACCTGGGGCTCGAGCGCGAGGGCCATCGCGATCATCACGCGCTGGCGCATCCCGCCCGACAGCTCGTGCGGGAAGGCGCGCAGCCGTCCGCGGTCCACGCCGACCCGCTCCAGGAGGTCGCCGCAGCGGCGGCGGCGCTCCTCCTTCGACATCTCGGGCCGGTGGGTGACGAAGACGTCCTCGAGCTGCTCCCGGACGGTGATGACCGGGTTGAGGGAGTTCATGGCGCCCTGGAAGACCATCGAGATCTTGTCCCAGCGCGTCGCGCGGAGCTCCTCGGGACCCAGCCGGCCCCAGTCGATGTCGGTGCCCTCGCGGGAGTGGAACACCGCCCGGCCCGCCGTGATGGCCGCGGGCGGCTTCAGCAGCCGCACGATGCCGTAGGCCAGCGTCGACTTCCCGCACCCGCTCTCCCCCGCGAGCCCCAGCACCTCCCCGCGCCGCAGCTCCAGGGAGACGTCCTGGACGGCGTGCACGACGGGGTCGACCAGGTAGTCGATGCTGAGGTTCTCGACGGTCAGCACGGGGTGGGACGCGACCGACGACGGGCCGCGGGTCTCGCTCGGCGCGGTCACAGGCTCTCCTCCTTGGCGCGCTGCAGCTGCTGGCGCGACATGCGCCAGCCGCGCCGCGCCGCGCGGGTCTGGTTGCGCAGCTTGGGGTTGACGACCTCGTCGATCGAGAAGTTGATGAGCGAGAGGGCGGCGCCGAAGAGGGCCAGCAGCAGGCCCGGCGGGATGAACCACCACCACGCCCCCAGCCGCAGCGCGAGGCCGTTCTGGGCGTAGTAGAGCATGGTCCCCCAGGTGAACGACCCCGAGGCGCCGAGGCCCAGGTAGGACAGCCCCGCCTCGCCCAGGATGGCGAAGATGACGGCGAAGACCATCTGCGACGCCAGCAGCGGGACGAGGTTCGGCAGGATCTCGACCAGCAGGATGCGCCAGCGCTTCTCCCCCGCCACGCGCGCGGCGTGCACGTAGTCGCGGTTGCGCAGGCTCAGCGTCCAGCCGCGCAGCACGCGGGCCGACCCGGCCCAGCTGGTCAGCGACAGGACCAGGGCGACCAGCCAGATGCTCTTGTTCGGCACGTAGCTGGAGATCACGATCACCAGCGGCAGGCCCGGGATGACGAGCATGACGTTGGTGAACAGGGAGAACCCCTCGTCCACCCATCCGCCGGCGTAGGCGCCGACGATGCCGAAGAAGGCCGACAGGGCCAGCGCGACGACCCCGACGACGGCGCCGACGATCAGCGAACCGCGGGTGGCGTGGGCGAGCTGGGCCAGGACGTCCTGCCCGGTCTGGGTGGTGCCGAGCCAGTGCTCGGCCGAGGGGCCCGTCAGGCCCACGTCGGAGACGCGGGACGGGTCCTGCACGACGA
>NZ_JAAALN010000328.1 GCF_009906795.1 Kineococcus siccus | reverse complement strand
ACTCGGGACCGTCGGCGTCCCCGTCCGCCGGGTCCGGCCCCGGCCCCGCGCCGACGGCCCCCGGCGCGCGCCGCGCCTCCAGCTCGCGCCGGCCCGCCACCACCCAGACGACCAGGGCCGTCACCGCGAAGCCGAACCACTGCACGGTGTACGCCAGGTGCGGGCCCTCGTCGACGTCGGGGCGCAGGGCCGGCAGGGGCGCGTCGGCCGCAGCGGGCGTCTCGGCGGCCAGGACGCCGTACCCGCCGCGCAGCGCGCGGTCGCCCTCCGCGGCGGCCGCGGCCGTGACGGCGCCCCGGGCGATGGAGGCGACCTGCCCCGCCGGGACCGTCGCCGAGCGGGCCGGCTCGAAGGGGCGCAGGCGCACGACGACCGTCACCTCACCCCCCGGCGGCGCGGGCACCTCGTCGGGTGCGGCGCTCGCGGACCCGGCCGGGAGCCAGCCGCGGTCGACGAGCAGCGAGCTGCCGTCGGCCAGGCGCAGGGGCACGAGCACCTCGTAGCCGGTCTGCTCGTCGCGGGGGCGGTTGCGCACCAGCACCGTCGCGGCCGCGTCGTAGCTGCCCGTCGCGCGCACCGGTGTCCAGGCGTCGGCGAGCCGCAGGGCGCGTCCGTCGGCGGGCAGCACGGCGTCGACCGCGACGGGCGCGGCGTCGTAGTTGCCGATCAGCGGGGCGTTGCGCGCCAGCCGCTCCTGGCGCCGGTGCCACTGCCACTGGCCGAGCAGGCAGCAGACCACGGCCACCGCGACGGCCAGGGCGAGCCCCCGCAGCCACCGGGGTTCGCGCAGCAGTCCGAGCACGCTGCGCCGCCGGACGGCGGTGGGGGCGGGGCCGGGCGGACCCTCGCGCGGAGGGGCCGCCGTCACCGCGTCGAGAGCTCGTCCGCGTCGACGACCTCGCGCAGGAAGCCCCGCGCGCCCAGGAACTGGGTGAGGTGGTCACGGTGCTCGGGGCACGCCAGCCACGTCTTGCGCCGCTCGGGCGTGTGGAGGCTGGGGTTGTTCCACAGCAGACCGAAGTCGGCGTGGGAGGTGCAGCCGCGTGCGCTGCAGACGAGGTCGCTCATCGGTTCGTGCCCCGGTTCCCCGCGGGTGCTTCGTCGCCGGAGCACCGCAGGGACGGCTGGAGTGTCCACGCCCAGGAGTGTGGCACCGACCCGGGCGGGCAGCCACGTCGACCCGGGCGCGTCGCGCAGGGAAACGCCGGTCACCGCCGCGGTGAACCCGAGGGGTGCGGTTCCTGTGAACCCGTGCCGGGACGGTCGGCGGGGGGCTCCGGGCGCGGTCCGGGCGTGTAGACCTCGGTGATGCGGGCCTCGAGGGCGGGCAGCTCGCGCACGGGCGCGTCGGGCACCGACAGGGCTTCGGGCGGCGGGCCCTTGCTCTCGCGGCCGGCGTTCGCCAGCACCACGGCGACGTAGGGCAGGAACACCGCCCCCGCGACGAAGAACCAGCGGACCCAGTGGTCGATCAGGACGAAGAGCAGGAAGCAGACCGTGCGGATCACCATCTGGATGACGTACTTGCGGTACCTGATGCCGATGTCGGCGGTCTGCGACGTCGGCGCCGTGGTGATGCGGAACGTCTCGTCGGACCGGTGGTCGTCCTGGGGTCGCCGCCCGGAGGCGGAGGGGTGCGATGGCACTCAGCCACGGTAAGCCCGCGCTGTGGGCTCGCCATCCGGGATGCGTTAGCTTTCCTCCCCGTGCCGGTTGACGAGAGTGCGCCCGAGACCACCTCCGCGAAGGCCGCGTCGAGGTCCTCGTCGCCAACGCGGGCACCACGCGCGACCAGCTGCTCATGCGGATGTCCGACGAGGACTTCGACGCCGTCGTCGACACCAACCTGGCCGGCGCCTGGCGCTGCGCGCGCCGCGCGGTGCGGGGCATGGTGCGCGCCAAGCGCGGCCGCGTGATCTTCGTCGGCAGCGTCGTCGGCCTGCTCGGCTCGGCGGGTCAGACGAACTACGCGGCCAGCAAGGCCGGTCTCGTGGGCCTCGCCCGGTCCCTGGGCCGCGAGCTCGGCGGCCGCGGCATCACCGCCAACGTCGTCGCGCCCGGCTTCATCGAGACCGACATGACCCGCGACCTCGACCCGGCGCTGCAGGAGAAGTACCAGCAGGGCATCCCGGCCGGCCGCTTCGGCCGGGCCGACGAGGTCGCCCACGCCGTGCTCTTCCTGGCCGACGCCGGCTACGTCAACGGTGCGGTGCTGCCCGTCGACGGCGGGCTCGGCATGGGGCACTGACCCCGGCGGTCCCGGCGCGGGCCCCCGCCCGCGGGCGGCGCGCGGGCGCGCCGCACGAGAGCATGCACGCGACAGACACCCCGGCGGAGGTTCCGCCGGATCGAGGAGAGGAACCCGATGGGCCTGCTGGACGGCAAGCGACTGCTCGTGACCGGAGTGCTGACCGACCGATCCATCGCCTTCGGCGTCGCGCGGGTGGCGCAGGAGGAGGGGGCCGAGGTCGTCCTGACGTCCTTCGGGCGCCAGATGAAGATCACCCAGACGATCGCGAAGCGGCTGCCGCAGCCGGCGCCCGTGGTCGAGCTGGACGTGACCAGCGCCGAGGACCTCGCCGCCCTGCCCGAGCGCGTGCGTGAGCACGTCGACGGCGTCGACGGCGTCCTGCACTCCATCGGGTTCGCGCCCAAGGACGCCATGGGCGGCAACTTCCTGCACACCGAGTGGGACAGCGTCGCGATGGCCGTGCAGGTGTCGGCGTTCTCGCTGAAGTCCCTCGCGGTGGCGGCCCTGCCGCTGATGTCCAGGGGCGGCGCGGTCGTCGGGCTCACCTTCGACGCCACGGTCGCGTGGCCCGTCTACGACTGGATGGGCGTGGCGAAGGCCGCCTTCGAGTCCACCGCGCGCTACCTGGCCCGCGACCTCGGCCCGCAGGGCGTGCGCGTCAACGTCGTCTCCGCGGGCCCGCTGCGCACGACGGCCGCGACCTCGATCCCCGGCTTCGAGACGCTGGACGCCACGTGGGGCGAGCGCGCCCCGCTGGGCTGGGACAACACGAACACCGAACCCGCGGCGCGCGCCTGCCTCGCCCTGATGTCGGACTGGTTCCCCGCCACGACCGGCGAGATGGTCCACGTGGACGGCGGGTTCCACGCGATGGGCTCCTGATGAC
>NZ_JAAALN010000327.1 GCF_009906795.1 Kineococcus siccus | reverse complement strand
CCACCGGCCTGGGCGCCGCCTCGGCGGCGGGCCCGGGGTCCGCGGGACCGGCGGCGCGCGCGGGCCCGCGCTGGGCGTGGCCGCTGGCGCCGCAGCCGGTGGTCCGGCGCGGCTTCGACGACGTGGGCCGCTACGAGGCCGGGCACCGCGGCGTGGACCTCGTCGCGTCCGCCGGGGCCCCGGTCCTCGCCCCGACGGCCGCCCGGGTCGTGTTCGCCGGTCCGGTGGCCGGCCGGGGCGTGCTCGTGCTGCTGCACCCCGACGGGCTGCGCAGCAGCTACGAGCCCGTCGTGGACGCCGCGGCGGTCGGAACGCTCGTGCTCGCGGGGCAGACCGTGGCCCGCGTGGCGGCGGCGCCCGCCCACTGCGGGGCCACCGCGTGCCTGCACGTCGGCGTGCGCCGAGGGGAGGACTACCTGGACCCGCTGCTCCTGCTCGCCCCCGCCGACCCGCCCGTCCTGCTGCCGCTCGGGCGACCGGGGTGAGCCGGCGGGCGTCGGGCGTCGGCCGGGGACGGGCCGGGGTCGGGCGTCAGCTGGCGTCGGTGAGCTTGCCGCGCAGCTGCAGGACGGCCTTGGTGTGCATCTGGCAGATCCGGGACTCGGTGACGCCCAGGACCCGGCCGATCTCCGCGAGCGTCAGGCCCTCGTAGTAGTAGAGGGTCACGACGATCTTCTCCCGCTCGGGGAGCTGGTTGATCGCGCGGGAGAGCAGGAACTTCGTCTCCTCGCTCTCGAACGCCTGGACCGGGTCCTCGGCCTTGGTGTCCTCGAGGGTGTCGACGAGCGAGAGCTTGTCGCCCTTCTCCCCGGAGACGCTGAGCAGCTCGTCGAGCGCCACGACGTTGACGTAGGAGACCTGGCTGAAGATGTGGTGCAGGTCGCCGAGCTTGATGCCCATCCGCTCGGCCACCTCGGCCTCGGTCGGCGTGCGGTGCAGCTCGCCCTCGAGGCTCGCGTAGGTCCGCTCGACCTCACGGGCCTTGCTGCGCACCGAGCGCGGGATCCAGTCGATCGCGCGCAGCTCGTCGATGATGGCGCCGCGGATGCGCGAGATGGCGTAGGTCTCGAACTTGATGGCGCGCTCGATGTCGAACTTCTCGATGGCGTCGATGAGGCCGAAGATCCCGTAGGAGACGAGGTCCGCCTGCTCGATGTTCGGCGGCAGGCCCACCCCCACCCGGCCGGCCACGTACTTCACCAGCGGCGAGTAGTGCATGATCAGCCGCTCGCGGACGTGCGGGTCGGCCGTGGCCTTGAAGTCCTCCCACAGCGCCCGCAGCGCCGCTTCCGCGGCCTCCTGCTCGGGCGTCAGCGGCGCCTTGCCCGCGCGGGCCGTGAAGCGGGCGTTGGCCTGCGGGCGGCCCGCGGGCGCCACCTCACCGGCCGCGGCCGCCGCGCCGTCACCTTCCGTCGCCGGACCCGTCGAGGCGCCCGGTGCCACCCCGACCGCCTCGCCGACGGCGTCCGTGATCACTTCGGCCACGACGTCGGCCCCCCCGGGCCCGTCGGCCTGCACGACCCGGAGCATCGACTCCGTGCGCTCGCTCTCCGCTGTCGCGGCGCGCTCGCGACCTGCCCCTGCGTCCACCGTGGTCCTCCCCCCGGACCCGTCAGGCCCGGGGGTGGGCCTGACGGTGCGATCTCCGCAGCCTCTCCACCGACACGTGCGTGTAGATCTGCGTGGTTGACAGCGTAGCGTGACCGAGCAGTTCCTGAACGCTACGAAGGTCAGCTCCCCCGTCCAGCATGTGCGTCGCCGCGGAGTGCCGGAGACCGTGCGGCGTGGCGGCCGGCGCCCCCGGGACCCGCGTCAGCAGGTCCCCGAGGACGGCCCGCAGCTGGCGCTGGTCCACGCGGCGGCCGCGCCGCCCGAGGAGCAGGGCCGCCCCGGACTCCGGCGTCGCGAGCGCGGGCCGGCCGTGCGTCAGCCACGTCCGGACCGCCGCGAGAGCGGGTTCGCCGAACGGCACGGTCCGCTCGCGCCCTCCCTTGCCGAGCACCCGCAGGACCCGCCGGTCGCTGTCGAGGTCGTCGACGTCGGCCCCGACGACCTCGGAGATGCGGCAGCCCGTCGCGTAGAGCAGCTCGAAGGCCGCGACGTCGCGCAGCCGCAGCGGGTCGACGTCGCCCTCGTCGAGGACCACCCGTTCGGCGGCGGCGTCGAGCAGCTCCACGACCTGCTCGGCGGCGAGGACGTGCGGGAGGGTCCGGTGCCGGCGGGGCGCCTGCAGCCGCAGCGCCGGGTCCGCCGGGGCCCGCCCGGTGCGCCGGGCCCACGCCGTGAAGGTGCGCACCGACGCCGCCCGGCGGGCCAGCGTGGAGCGGGCGAGGTGCTCCGACCCCGCCGCGAGCCACGCGCGCAGGTCCGCCAGCCCGAGGGCCGAGAGGTCCGGGACGTGCGCGACGCCCGGCTCCTCCGGTGCGGGCAGCGTGGTGGTCAAGAGGTCGCGGACGTCGGAGCGGTAGGCCCGCACGGTGTGCTCCGAGCGGCCCTTCTCCACCCGCAGGTGGGTGGCGAAGGCGTCCAGCAGCTGCTCCAGCTCCTCACCGCGCGCGCTGCCCACGCCCGCACGCTCCCCCGCGGTCCGCCCCGGCACAAGCACGACGCGCCGGGGAGGACCCGGCACGCACGCGCCGGGGCGGGCCGCCGGTCGGTCACCGGCCGCCGGGTGACGCCGTGGAAGGATGCCCACCGCAGACGCCCAGGGACGACGACGGAAGGCGGGACCGTGGCACAGCGGACGACGGTGGTGCTCACCGACGACGTGGACGGCGGGGAGGCGAGCGAGACGGTGCAGTTCGGCATCGAGGGCGTGCAGTACGAGATCGACCTCAACGCCGACAACGCCGAGAAGCTCCGGCGCGCCGTGAGCCTGTACGTGGAGCACGGCCGCCGCGTCGGCGGCCGGCGCAGCTCCGCACCGGGCGGCACGGGCGGCGGGACGGCCGCCCCGGCGGGCGACGGCGTGGACAACGCCGCCGTGCGCGCGTGGGCCCGCGAGCAGGGCATCGAGGTCAGCGACCGCGGGCGCATCAAGTCCGAGGTCATCCAGCAGTTCAAGGACGCCGGGAACTGAGGCCCCCGGGCCCGGGGTTCGCCCCCGGGCCCGGGGGCCTCAGTTCCCGGCGTCCTTGAAC
>NZ_JAAALN010000326.1 GCF_009906795.1 Kineococcus siccus | reverse complement strand
GAAGGCGACCCCGCGCGCCAGGTAGCGGCTGAGGCCGCGCCACACGACGTCCGCCTCCGCGCCCGCGGCCCGCACCTCGGTGACGAGGTCGACGGTCGCGCCGCGCCGGTGCGGGCGCAGGCCCGCGGCCCGGACGCGGACGTCGAACCGCTCGGTCGCCCCCAGCGGCCGGTGCTGCTCGAACTCCTGCCGCACGTGCACGAGCCCCAGCAGCCGGAAGGGGAACGGCTCGCGCACCAGGAGGTCCACCTGCAGGCCGAAGCCCAGCAGGTGGGGGAACGGCAGCGGGAGCTCGTCGCGCAGGGGGAAGCCGCACAGGCGCGCGAAGGCCGCGAGCTGCCCCGCGTCGGCCCGCACGCCGCGCAGCTCCACGGCCCGGCGCGGGAGGTCGAGCGCCCCCGAGGTCCGGGGGCTCACGAGGGAGCGCACGTAGGTGCGTCCCAGCGCGGGGGCGCGCTCCAGGACGCGCACCCCGGGCGAGGACGGTGCTGCGGTCACGGTCACGCCCCCAGCAGGTTCTGGCCGCAGACGCGCAGCACCTGCCCCGACACGCCCGCCGCGGCGGGGTCGGCCAGGAAGGCCACCGCCTCGGCGACGTCGACGGGCAGACCGCCCTGCTGCAGCGAGTTCACGCGCCGGCCGAGCTCGCGGGGCAGCAGCGGCATTCGCGCGGTCATCGCGGTCTCGACGAACCCGGGCGCCACGGCGTTCGCCGCACCCCCGTTCGCGGCGAGCCGGGTGTCCAGGGCGCGCACCATCCCGATGACCCCTGCCTTGCTGGCGGCGTAGTTCGCCTGCCCCTTCGCGCCGGCGATGCCGTTGATCGACGACAGCTGCACGACGCGGGCCCCGCGCCGCAGCGCCCCCTCACGGGCGAGCAGGCCGTCGGTGAGGCGCAGCGGAGCGCGCAGGTTCACGTCGAGGACGGAGGTCCAGCCGCCCTCGTCGAGGTTGACGAAGGAGCGGTCGCGCGTGATGCCCGCGTTGTGGACGACGACGTCGACGCCGCCGTGGCGGCGCAGCAGGTGCTCGGCGAGGGCGGACGGCGCGGTGCCGGCCGTGATGTCCAGGTGCAGCGCGGAACCGCCGACGCGGTTGGCGATCCGGGCGAGCTGCTCGCCCTGCGCCGCCAGGTCGACGCACACGACGTGGGTGCCCGACCGCGCGAGCACCTCCGCGATCGCGGCGCCGATCCCTTGCGCCGCACCGGTCACGACGGCCGTGCGCGCTCCGGGCGTCTGCGCTGCGCGGGCCGCGCCGACCTCGAGGACCTGCCCGGACACGAACGCGGCGCGGGCCGAGACGAGGAACTCCAGCGGGCCCCGCAGGGCCTGCCCGGCGGCCTCGCCGACCCGCAGCAGGTTCACCGTGCCGCCCGAGCGGGCCTCCTTGCCGAGCGTGCGCACCAGCCCCTCCAGGGCCTGCTGCACCGCGGCGGCCTCGACCGTGGCCGTCTCGGCGACGACGGCCCCCAGCACGACGACGCGGCCGCCGACGGCGAGGCGGCGGAACGCCGGGGCGAGGGGTTCGCGCAGCGACGCCAGCTCGGCCGTGGTCCGCACGGCGGACGCGTCGAGCACGACGGCCCCGAACCGCTCCTCGGTCGCCTCGGGAGCGGCCGCGACGTCGGCTCCCGCGGCCGCGAGCCAGCGCGCGACGTCGTCCGCGTGCGGGGCCGCGGCGGCCCCGATCACGACCGCGGGACCCGTCAGCAGCGGCGCGCCGGGGCGGAACCGCCGCAGCGCGGCCGGCCGCGGAGCACCGAGGCGTCGCGCGAGCGCGGCACCGGGGCCCTGCCGCACGAACTGCGCGTAGGCGTCGACAGGGGCGCTCACGAGGCCTCCACCAGTGCGGCGATCCCCTGACCGCCCGCGGCGCAGATCGAGATGAGCGCGCGGCCGCCCCCGCGCTCGGCGAGGAGCTTCGCGGTGGAGGCCAGGATGCGCGCGCCGGTCGCGGCGAACGGGTGACCCGTGGCGAGGGAGGAGCCCGCCACGTTGAGCTTCTTGCGGTCCACCGTGCCGAGCGGCCCGTCGAGCCCGAGCCGCGTGCGGCAGAACTCCTCGTCCTCCCACGCGGCCATCGTCGCGAGCACGGTCGAGGCGAACGCCTCGTGGATCTCGACGAGGTCGAGGTCGTCGAGCGTCAGGCCGTTGCGGCGCAGCAGCTCCGGCACGGCGAACACGGGGGCGGTGAGCAGCCCCTCCCCCGCGCGCACGTGGTCCACGGCGGCCGTCTGCGCGTCCACCAGGTGCGCGAGCACGTCGAGGCGGTGCGCGGCCGCCCACTCGTCGGAGGCGAGCAGCACGACGGCGGCGCCGTCGGTCAGGGGCGTGGAGTTCCCGGCGGTCATGGTCGCGGGGCCGTCACCGTCGCGGCCGAAGACCGGCGGCAGGGCGGCGAGCTTCTCGAGCGAGGTGTCGGGGCGGAGGGTGTCGTCGCGGCGCAGCCCGAGGTAGGGCGTGAGGAGGTCGTCGAAGAACCCCCGGTCGTAGGCCTCGGCGAGGTGGCGGTGGCTCTCCAGGGCCAGCAGGTCCTGGTCCTCGCGGCGCACGCCCCACTGCACGGCGGTCCGGGCCGCGTGCTCCCCCATCGACAGCCCCGTGCGCGGCTCGGCCACCCGCGGGGTCGCGGGCAGCACCTGGCGCGGGCGGAAGCGGGCGAGGGCGGCCAGGCGCTGCTGCGGCGTGCGCGCCCGCGACAGGGCGAGCAGGACGCGCCGCAACCCGTCGTCGACCGCGATCGGGGCGTCGCTCGCGGAGTCGGTGCCCCCCGCGATGCCCGACTCGACCTGCCCGAGGGCGATCTTGTTGGCGAGCAGGACGGCGGCCTCGAGCCCCGTCCCGCAGGCCTGGGCGACGTCGTAGGTGGGGGTGCTCGGCGACAGGGCCGTGGAGAGCACCGCCTCGCGCGTGAGGTTGAGGTCCTTGCTGTGCTTGAGGACGGCACCGGCGACGACCTCGCCGAGCTGCTCACCGGCCAGCCCGTGCCGCGCGACGAGACCGTCGATGGCGGCGACCAGCAGGTCCTGGGCGGAGGCCTGCGCGTAGGCCTTCCCGGCGCGCGCGAACGGCGTGCGGTTCCCGCCGAGGATCGCGGCGCGACGCGGGGCACGCGGCCCGGAGGCGGCCGCCGGGGCGGGGCCTCGGGC
>NZ_JAAALN010000325.1 GCF_009906795.1 Kineococcus siccus | reverse complement strand
CGGCGACCCCCTCGACCTGGTCGAGGGGGTCGCCGGGACCGAGGGCATCGCGGCCCGGGTCCGCGACCGGGCGCGCCGGGCGCTGGAGCAGGACGACCGCCCGTCGTCGCTGCGCGCCGGGGCCGCGTCGGGAGCGCCGGAGGCGGAGGAGGTCTTCGCGGCCGCGCTGGCCGGTGACGCGCTGGCGCGCCACGTCCTCGCGGAGGTGGGCGACGTGACGGCCCGGGTCGTCGCGACCCTCGCCAGCGTCTTCGACACCGAGCGCGTCGTCGTCGCGGGGGCGGTCGCCGCCTCGGCGCAGCCCGTGCTCGCCACGGCCCTGGAGCGCCTGCCGCGGTACTTCGACCCGCCCGTGCCGCAGGTGCACGCCTCGGAGCTCGGCGTGGACGTCGTCACGGTCGGCGCCGTGCGCTGCGCCCTCGAGCACGTGCGGCGGACCGCGGTCACGACGTCGCTCGCGTGAGCCGGTCCGCGGTGCCGGGCCGGTGCGGCCGGGCTAGAAGGAGTGCTCCGCGGCCGGGAAGGACCCCTCGCGCACGTCGGCGGCGTAGCGGCGGGCCGCGTCGGTGAGCGTCGCGCGCAGGTCGGCGTACTGCTTGACGAAGCGCGGTGTGCGCCCGCCCGTCAGCCCCGCGAAGTCCTGCCACACGAGCACCTGGCCGTCGCAGTCGGCCCCCGCGCCGATGCCGACCGTGGGGACCTGCAGGGTCGCGGTGACGGTGCGCGCCACGGCCGCGGGCACCATCTCCAGCACGACGGCGAACGCGCCCGCCGACGCCACGGCCGTCGCGTCGGCGAGGACCGCCGAGGCCGCGTCGCCCCGGCCCTGCACGCGGTAGCCGCCCAGCGCGTGCTCGGCCTGCGGCGTGAAGCCGACGTGGCCCATGACGGGGATGCCCGCCGCCACCACGGCCCGGACCCGCGCGGCGCTGCGCACCCCGCCCTCCAGCTTGACGGCGTGCGCCCCGCCCTCCTTGAGGAAGCGCACGGCCGTGGCGACGGCGAGCTCGTCGGAGGCCTCGTAGGAGCCGAACGGCAGGTCCGCCACCACGAGGGCGTGCGGGGCCCCGGTGACGACGGCGCGCACGAGGGGCAGGAGGTCGTCGACCGTGACGGGCAGCGTCGTGGCGTGCCCGAACACCGTGCCGCCCGCCGAGTCGCCCACGAGCAGGACGGGGATGCCCGCCTCGTCGAACACGGCCGCGGTCAGCACGTCGTAGCTCGTGAGCATCGCCCACCTCTCCCCGCGCGCCTTGAGCTCGGCGAGGTGGTGCACGCGCGTGCGGCGCCGCGGGGCGGGCCCCGCCGCCGTGACCGGACCGTCCGCGACGTCGGGACCGCTCACGCGGCGCCGCCGGTCGGGACCTCGTCGGTGCGCACGTCGACGGGCGGCGCGAGGACGGCCGACGCGGCGACCTCCCGCCAGCGGCTCGTGATCGGCAGCCGGCGGTCCCGGCCGAACGCCTTGTAGGAGATCTTCGGGCCGGGCGCGAACTGCCGCCGCTTCCACTCGGCGCGGTCGACGAGCGTGACGACGGAGTCGACGACGGTCGCGTCGAAGCCCTCGCCCAGCAGGTCCGCGCGCCCGCGGTCGCCCTCCACGTAGTCCTCGAGGATGGCGTCGAGCACCTCGTACGGCGGCAGGGAGTCCTGGTCGGTCTGGTCGGGCCGCAGCTCCGCCGACGGCGGCTTGGTGATCGTGTTCTCGGGGATGGGGGGTTCCTCGCCGCGCGAGACCGCGTCCGCGTTGCGCCAGCGCGACAGCGCCCACACCAGCGTCTTGGGCACGTCCTTCAGCGGCGCGTACCCGCCCACGGAGTCGCCGTAGAGCGTGGAGTAGCCGACGGCGAGCTCGCTCTTGTTGCTCGTGGCCAGCGTCAGGTGGCCCTCCTGGTTCGCCAGGCCCATGAGGGTCGTGCCGCGCACGCGGGCCTGCAGGTTCTCCTCGGCCACGCCCGTCAGCGGCACGGTGGCGAGGAACGCGTCGACCATGGGGGCGATGGGGTACTGCCGGTAGCGCAGGCCCGTGCGCCGCGCCAGGTCCGCGGCGTCGTCCTGCGAGTGCTGCGAGGAGTAGCCCGACGGCAGCGAGATGCCCTGCACGTTCTCCCCGCCGAGGGCGTCGACCGCCAGGGACGCCACGAGCGCGGAGTCGATCCCGCCCGAGACCGCGATGATGACCGACCGGAAGCCGTTCTTGCGCACGTAGTCCCGGATGCCCAGGACGAGCGCGGCGTGCACGTCGGCGACGTCGGGCAGCGGTTCGTGGACGGCGGAGGCGCGGCGCTCGTAGGCCGGCACGGCGTCGCCGCTGACGACGACGCGCTGCACGGAACCCTCCCAGCGGGGCGAGGGGTCGGCGGCCGCCAGCTCGAGGTCGGCCACCACGAGGTCCTCGCGGAACTGCGGCCCGCGGGCCACGACCGCGCCGTCGGCCACCACGAGGGAGTCGCCGTCGAAGACCAGCTCGTCCTGGCCGCCGACCGCGTTGACGTAGGCGATGGGGCAGCCCGCCTCCGCGGCGCGGCGCTCGACGAGCTCCAGCCGGACGTCGTCCTTGTTGCGCTCGTAGGGGGAGGCGTTGATGACCGCGAGCAGCCCCGCCCCCGCGTCGCCCGCCTGCTGCACGGGCCCGCCGTCCTGCCAGAGGTCCTCGCAGATCGCGATCGCGACGTCCACGCCGCGGACCCGCACGACCACGAGGTCGTCGCCCGGCACGAAGATGCGGTACTCGTCGAAGACGCCGTAGTTCGGCAGGTGGTGCTTGGCGTAGCGGGCCACGACCCGGCCGCCGTGCAGCACGGCCGCGCAGTTCTGCGGCAGCCCGTTCGGCCGGCCCTCGGTCGAGCCGGGGCGCGTGTCGGCGCCCGCGCGGTCGACGTAGCCGACGACCACGGGCAGGTCGCCGAACCCGTCGTCGGCCAGGTCGAGGGCGAGCCGGGCGAGCGCCTGCTTCGACGCGTCGACGAAGGACCGGCGCAGCGCCAGGTCCTCCACCGGGTACCCGGTCAGCGCGGTCTCGGGGAACAGCACGAGGTGCGCGCCGTCCTCGGCGGCGCGGCGCGTCCACGAGCGCACGGCCTGCGCGTTGGCGTCGAGGTCGCCCACCGTCGTGTTGATCTGAGCCATGGCCACGCGGAGCTGAGGCATGCCCGCAGCCTAGTGAGC
>NZ_JAAALN010000324.1 GCF_009906795.1 Kineococcus siccus | reverse complement strand
CCGCCGACCTGGGCGGCCTCCGCGGCGGGCACGTAGCGCACGACGATCTGACCGTGGTCGGGCTCCGGCGGCTCCGAGAGCAGCGAGCGCTGCAGGCCCTCGGCGAGGTCGCGCTGCTGCCGGTACAGCCGAGCCGAGTCCAGCGCCAGGCCCGCGCGCGCCGCGACCTCCCCCGCGGTCGCGACCTCGACGTCGGTCAGCGGCACCCGGTCCGGCCCGGCGAAGAGCGTCAGCAGCCCGACCGTCCGGCCCCGTCCGCGCAGCGGGAACACCGACGCCGAGGCCGGGGCCAGCTCCCGCAGCAGCGCCACGGCCTCCCCGCCGGGCGTCAGCACGGCGGAGACCGCTCGCGTCGCATCGGTCAGGTGCACCGGGCGGGCCTCGCGCAGCGCCCGGAGCAGCGGCGCATCATCGCCGAGTTCCCCGAGGTGGCAGGCCGTGTAGGCCTCGACGAGCGGCTGCAGCGCCGCGTCCCGGTGCCACCAGCCGACGTCGCGCAGGCCCCGCCGCAGGTCGCCGGCCCGACTCGCGCGGCTTCGCGTGAACGTGCTGGCGGCCGTGTCGTCGTCGACGAGCGTCACCACGCACCAGTCGCCCAGCGCGGGCACCACGAGCTGCGCCAGCCGGGCGACGGCCCGCTCGGCGTCGAGGGTGTCGGTCAGCGCGGTTGAGACCGCCCCGAGCAGGTACAAGCGCGCGGCCGATTCCTGGGCGGCCTGCTGCGCTTGCGTCCGCGCGGTCACGTCGAGGAAGTACAGGCCCAGGCCTTCGCCCTCCGGTATCGCCCGCACCTCCACCCACGCGTCGACCGGTGCGGGGTAGTAGGCGTCGAAGACCGCAGCTTCGCCGGCGGCCACCGCGTGGCGGTAGCTGGTCTCGAAGATGCCACCGACCGCGGCGGGGAACTGCTCCCAGAACAGGCTGCCGAGCATCTCTTCGCGGGTGTAGCCGGCGACGCGCTCCGCCTCGCGGTTGGCGTAGGAGATGACCCAGTCGCCGTCGAGGTGGAGGTAACCGACGGCCATCGCGTCGAGGACGGCTTCGATGCGCTCTCCGGCCGCGCGCGCACCGGTGACGTCGTAGACCGCCCCCAGCAGGCGGGTGGGCGTCCCGTCCGGCCCCGGCAGGGTCGACCCGCGCGCGGCCAGCCAGCGGTGGCTGCCGTCGGCCTGCACGACCCGGTACTGCGCGGCGTACGTCCCGCCCCCGTCGGCTGCGGCCCGGACCCGGTCGACGACCTCCTCGACGTCGTCGGGGTGGAGGTGGGCGTAGACGTCTTCGGGCCGGCCGCTGAACGTGGCCCGCGTCAGCGCCGACAGCTGCAGCAGGCGGTCGTCCAGGGTGAGCACCCCGGTGACGAGGTCGAAAGCGAAGGTGCCGACGCCAGCCGCGGTCACCGCGGCCTCCAGCAGCGCCCGGCTGGTCCGGTAGTCGTCGTCCAGTGCGGCCAGCTCCAGTTCGGCGCCCACCGCGGCGGCCACCTGCTCCAGCACGTCGACGTCGCGCTCGTCCCACGTCCGCGTCTGCGCAGCCGCCACGCACATCACGCCGACGGTCTCCCCGCCGATCGTGAGCGGCACGCCGAGGTAAGAACCGACGGCGCCGGCGGTCACGGGCGGGAGGCCCGCCACCCGGGAGTCGGCCCGGGCGTCGGTGATCTCCATGGGGGAGCCCGAGGCGGCGGTCAGCGCGCACAGTGCCTCGGCGAGCGGCTTCCGCTCGCCGGGGCGGCCCGCCGCTGGGCCGGTGCCGCTGGCGACGGCCTCGACGTCGGTGAGCAGCGAGACCTGGGCGGAGGCGACGCCCAACAGCTGCGCCGCCAGGCGGGTCAGTCGCTCAACACCCGGCAGGGAGCGCGGGGGGCTCAACCGCCGGGCCGCGGCCGTGCGGGTCGCATCGCCCGTGAGCATGGCGGCCGCCTGGGCGGCCGAGCCCTCCCCGCGCGTGCCTCCCGGCCCGTGGTGCTGCGGCACGTCGTCTCCCATCGCGCTGCCTCCCCGGCCGGTCCCCCGGCGAGCAACGTCCATCGTGGCGGACACCGGCCCCGTCCGTCGTCGGAACCGCGCCGACGACGTCAGGAGTCGGACGGCCGGGTGTCGTCGAGGTCCTCGACAAGCACCTGCCCGGTGACCAGGTCGTGGGCCAGGGCGTCGAGCGTGCGGTCGTCGGCGAAGGCACGGGCGCGCAGCAGGGCGAGCGCGGCGGGGCTGTCGAGGCCGAGGACGAGGTTCACCATGCCGACCGCGACCCACACCTGGCGACGGTCGCGGGCGGGAGCCCGGTCGAGCCAGCTGCTGCCTGAGCGCGGATTGTCGACGTCGGGTAGGGCCTCGAACAGTACCTCCGCCGTGACGGCCGCGACGACCACGGCGTCGTGGACGTCCGACGGCTGCGGCACGCGCTCCTCGACGCGGTAGAGGTCGAGCACCCCCAGCGCGGCGTCGCCCACGGACACGGGCACGCTGAGCCCGGCCCGGAAAGACGTGCGACGTCGGTGCTGGTCGTGCAGAACGGGCCAGTTCGCGGCCATCGACTCCGCGGTCGTGACGACGGGGCGCCCCTCGCGGTGCGCTTGCCAGCAAGGGCCCTCGCCGACGCTGAACTGCAACCGTTCCGCGGTCGCGGACGCCTCGTCGCTAGAGCCGAGGGGCAGGCGCAGTGGCCCGCTCATGACGCTGAGGCCGGCCCCGTCGAAGGGCAGGACGTCGACGGCGGCACGGGCCAGAGCGGTCGGCAGGGCCTCGGGCCCCGCCACCGCCAGCTGCTCCGGCCACCGCTCGGTGAAGCGGTCGACCAGCCTCATCGCGCACCACGTCGGATCGTCACGTCAGACTCCTCTGACACCTGGTGGTGCTCGGGCGTGAACACGAGGAAGTCAACGTACGGCACGCCATGACCTGTCCCAGGCCGGAGGCAACCTCAGCTCGTCGGATGAGCGGTCGATGGCAATTCCAGCTGACCATCTCCTCCGCGGTGGAGGAGCAGTCGGCGACCACGGCCGAGATGAACCGCAACGTGGCCGCCGCCGCGGACTCCTCCGAGCAGATCGCCGCGAACATCGCGGGCGTGGCGCAGTCGGCGGCCGGCACGGCCGACGCGGTGCGCAACAGCCAGGGCGTGGCGTCCGACCTGACCCGCACCTCGGAGGAGCTCAGCGCGCTCGTCGCGA
>NZ_JAAALN010000323.1 GCF_009906795.1 Kineococcus siccus | reverse complement strand
CGTCGGGGGAGGTCCGTGTGCTCGTCGACGCTCCAGCGGCCCTCGTGGGCTGCGCCGGACCCGCCTTCGACGCCGACGCCGCGCAGCGGACGCTGGCCGAGCTGGTGGTCCTCGTCGGGGTGGACCCCGCGGCGACCCTCGAGCGCGCGACGGTCGTGCAGGCCGGGGCCGCGCAGGCCGGCGACGGCGACCTCGCGCTGACCGCGCGCGTCCTCGTGGCCGACGCCCTGCAGCGCATGGGGCGGACCTCCGAGGCGGCCCGGGCCGTCCGCGAGCTCCGCGCCGGTCCGCAGGAGCTGCCCGCCGAGCACCAGGTGCGGACGGCGTGGGTCCTCATGCGCGTCTTCTCCAGCCTCGGGGACTCCGCGACCGCTCTGGACCACGCCCTGGACGCCCTGCCGCACCTCGGCGGCGACGTGTCGCCGCGGCTGCAGGCGCAGTTCCTCATCAAGATGGCCGACGTGCTCGGTGCGGTGGGCGACGTCGAGGGCGCGCGGGAGCGCTACGCGCAGGCCGAGCTGCTGGCGGTCGGCGACCCCGAGCTGCACGTGCGCGCGGTGAACAACAGCGCGTTCGGCGAGCTGATGGAGGGCAACACCGCGCAGGCCGTCGCCGACGCCGAGCGGCTCGTCGCCCTGGCCGCGCACTACGGGGCCGAGCTGAACTCCGACGAGCTCGACACCGTCGCGCACATCCACCTGCTGCAGGGGCGTCCGGACCAGGCCGTCGAGGCGGCCCTGCAGGCGCTGGAGGTGCTGGAGCGCAAGGACAACAAGGCCGGGGACGACCTGCCCGACATCCTCCTGACGCTCGCGACCGCGCGTCGGCACACGGGGGACCTGGACGAGGCCGCGCGCTGCATCGTCCGCGCCCGGCGCATCAGCACCGACCACGGGTACGGGGACATCACCGCCCGCTTGCTCGAGGAGGAGGCGGAGGTCCTCGCGGGGAAGGGCGACTTCCGCGGCGCGTTCGCGGCGCACCAGGCGTTCCACGCTGCGGACAAGGAACTCGTCTCGCTGCGGCGCCAGGAGCAGAGCCGTGCGCGGCAGGCGATGTACGAGTCGACGCAGGCCCGTGCGGACGCCGCGCGCTTCCGCGAGGAGGCGCGCCGCGACCCCCTCACCGGCCTGCACAACCGGCTCGCGGTGGGCGAGCGGCTGCCGGCCCTGCTGGACGCCCGGCGCCGCGGCGGCCTGCCCGTCGTCGCGGCCCTGTTCGACCTCGACCACTTCAAGGCCGTGAACGACGGGTACTCGCACGAGGTGGGCGACCAGGTGCTCGTCACCTTCGCGGAGCTCCTCGCCGGGGGCCTCGCCGACCTGCCGGAGGGCGCCGGTCTCGCGGCGCGCCTGGGCGGCGAGGAGTTCCTGCTCGTGCTCGCGGCGACCACGGTCGAGCGGGCGACCGCGCGCGTCGAGGCCGTCCGGCGGGCCGTCGAGGAGCACGACTGGTCCGCGGTCACCCCGGGCCGGTCGATCACCGTGAGCGCCGGCATCGCGCTCGCCGACGACGACGCCACCCAGTTCAGCCTGCTGCGCCAGGCCGACGTCGAGCTCTACGCGGCCAAGGCCGGGGGCCGCAACCGCGTCTGCGGGGCCTGACGGACCGTCAGCGGGGGATCGACAGCGTGAGCTGGTACCGCGCACCCTGCGCCGACTGCACCTGCAGCCAGCAACGGCCGGTGCCGGGCAGCGCGACCGTCACGTCCGCCTGCTGCTGCACCATCGAGGTGTGCAGGGGTTCGCCCGCAGGCCCGACGAGCGACCACGTCGCGGTCCCGCGGGTGGTGGCGAAGCGCACCCTCGCCGTCTGGCCGCGCACGGCCCCCACGGTGTAGGTGCGGGTCGTGGCGGCGGGCAGCGTGTCGCGGACGGTGGTGCTCGTGGTCCCGGGCGCGAAGCGCAGCTGCGTCCCGCGCGGGATGGCGAGCTGCAGCCGGTAGGTCGCGGCCCGGGTGGAGTCGACGTCGAGGGAGTAGGTGCCCGTCTCCGGCAGCACGATCGAGCCGCTGCTCTGCCGCGGGCTCCGGGCGTCGTGCAGGGCCGGGCCGGAGGGGCCGACGAGCGTCCACGTCGCGGCGCTCGTGCTGCGGGTGAACGCGACGTCGACGGTCTGCCCGGCGCGCGCCGCGAACCGGTAGCGCACCTCGCCGTGCGCCCCGACGGAGCCGGCGACGGAACTGCTGGTCGCGCCCGGGGCGAACCGGATGGTCTGCGCCCCCGCCGTGGTGGGCGTCGCCGCCCCCGCCGTCGTCACGCCCGTGACCACCGTGCCGGCGGCCAGCACCGCACCCGCCAGCACTGCCCCTGCGACCGAGAGCTTCCCGCGCATCGTCGTCCCCTTCCGAGTCCTCGCGGCCGCGGACGCGGCCCCACCGACCACGTTGGGAACGCGGTGTGGCGCCGTGGTTCCCGCGCCGTTCCCGCCCCGGGACCCCTTGTGCCGGAACGGTCACACGCGGCGGCGCAGCGGCTCGTCGCGACCGGGTGGGGCGCGGGGTCAGACCCAGGACCGCGCCCGCCGGGCCGTGCGGAGGGCGACGGCGACGGCCGCGGCGACGGCGATCGCGGGCGGCACGGCGGCGCCCGCGGACGACGCCGGCCCGGCGAGGGCGGCGACTCCCGCGACGAGCAGCCAGCCCCGGGCGAACCAGGCCGCCACGAGCAGCCCCGACAGGTCACCGGCGGGCGTGAGCACGGGAGTGAGCAGGGACGCCGGCAGCAGCGGGGCGGACGTCTGCCACGCCCGGGCGGCCACGGCGAGCAGGGCGAGCGACGCCGCCGTCGTCGCCGCGGCGGGGGACGCGGCGCCCAGCAGCACGGCGGCGGTCGTCGGGGCGAGGGTGACCGCGGCCGTCAGGAGCCCGGGGACCAGCAGGTGCCGGGCGAACACCCGGGCGGCCCCGTCCGGCACGAGCCCGCTGCCCTCGGCGTTCTCCACGTGGGCCGCGAGCCCCGCGGCCCAGCCGGCCGTCGCGACGTGCAGGCCGACGGCGGCGAGGACCCCCGCCGCGCTGCCGGGGGCGGCGGTCACGAGCAGCAGCGCGGCGCCGAGGCCCGCGGCGCACGCCACCGCCGTGCGCGCGGGGGCGCGCCGCAGGCCGAGCAGGTCGCGGGCGGGCACGAGCCGGGCGCCGCCGCGGCGCACGTCCAGCCGCCCACCGCGACGCGCGGCGGGGAGCCGGCCCGCTGG
>NZ_JAAALN010000322.1 GCF_009906795.1 Kineococcus siccus | reverse complement strand
GCCCCGCCCCCCGACGCCGACGCGACCGAGCTCGCCGAGCTCCTGCGGTCGCTGCAGTGGCGGCTGCGCCGGCGGGCCGGGGCGGACCTGGACGACCTCGGGATCACGCCCGCCCAGGGCCGCGTGCTGCGCGTCGTGGCGCACAGCGAGGAGCCGCCGCGCATGGGCCAGCTCGCCGAGCGCCTGCACATCGCCCCCCGCTCGGTGACCGACCTCGTCGACCCCCTGGAGGAGGCCGGCCTGCTGCGCCGCGAGCAGGACCCGGGCAACCGCCGGTCGTGGCGGCTGCGGCTGACCGAGGCCGGCACCGACGTGCACGCCGAGCTGCGCCGGCGCTCGCGGGCGTCGGCGGCCACGGCCTTCGCGGTGCTCGAGCCGGGCGAGCGGGCGGCCCTGAGGGCGTTGCTGCAGCGCGTCGACGCGGGCCTCGACGCGAGCGCGCCGGGACCGGCCGGCACGACGTGAGGCGGCGGCGTCCCCGGACGTGACGACGCCGCCCACCCCGGCGGGGGCGGACGGCGTCGTGCGGCCTCGTGCGGGGGCCGCCGGTCAGGACACGCGCGAGAGCTGTCGCGCCCGGCGGGCGACGGCCACCTGCACCCGCGCCTGGACGTCGCTGCGGCCGATGACGCGCAGCAGGTCCTCGCAGACGCCCTCGGCGGCCGCCACGACCGCGGGGATGTCCGCGGTCGGCTCGACGAGGGCACGCAGGGTCACGACGCGGCCGCCGCGCGTGCCGCGGGACAGGGCCCCGCGCGCCGAGCGCACCCCGGCCGTGGCGGACAGCACGTCCGCCGCGACCGCGACGGGGGAGTCGAGGTCGAGCTGCAGCCGGCGCCCCGGGGCGCTGCCGCTCAGCGCGACCGTGCCCCCGGCCCGCTCCGGCAGGTGGCTCACGAGCCACCACAGGCCCAGCAGGACGAGCACGGCCCCGCCCGCCCCCGCCGCCACGGGCCACCACGAGGCGCCGAAGGCGGTCCCGAGCGCCCCCGTCGAGACGGCGTCCGGGGCGGGCACGCCCGCCGGCAGGCGCCGGGCGCCCCACAGGGCGGCGGCGACGCCGCCGGTCAGCAGCACGAGCCCCAGCAGCAGGGCGACCACGCGGTCCAGTCGCAGCACGGAGCGCCTCACCGGGTGCCTCCCTCGTCCTCGGAGCGCAGCCGCACGACGATCGCGGGCGGCCTGGTCAGGGCGGACAGCTGGTGCGCGACGGCGGCGCGCACCGGTTCCTCGACGCCGTCCAGCGAGGTCGCCCGGCCCCGCACGACGACGCGGCGGCGGGTCGCGTCGGCCGAGGCGTCGAGCACCCCGTCGACGTCGCGCGCCGCTCCCGCCGCGAGGCGGGCGACGTCGCGGACGCCGAGGTAGGCGCCGGAGCCGACGGCCAGGGTGCGGCGCGTGCGGCGGCGCAGGGCCACCACGACGAGCCAGAGGCCGAGCAGGGCCGCCACCGCGCCGACGGCGATCGCGACCGCCCCCGGCGCCGCGCCGTCCAGGGCGTCGGCCGCGGGCGGCAGCCACGGCGACCCGCCGACGGCGCCGCCGCTGACGAGCGCCTCGCGCAGCAGGAGCGCGCCCAGGACCACCAGCAGGACGGCCAGCAGGGGCCCGACGGTGCCGACCGGGCCGGCCCCCGTGGGCGCCGGGGTGGGACGCCCCGGCGCGCCGGCGCTCACCGGACCCTCGCCCGCGGCGGCGTGGCGCCCTGCACGACCTTGGCGACGGTGACGGCGACGGCGTCCACCCGCACCCCGGCCAGGGTCTCCAGGCGCTCGGCCACGCCGTCGCGGACGCGGGTCGCCACCTCGGCCGCGGGCCGCGGCCAGAGCGTCGCGACCTCGACCTCGACGCGCACGCGGGAGCCCGCCACGACGCACGACGCGCGGGGCAGGCCGCGACCGAGGGCACCGCCGACCGCGGTGGTCACCGTGCCGGTGAGGCTGCCGTCGGAGGTGCTGCGCGGGGCGACGCCGTCCACGCGGGCGGCGGCGGCCTCCGCGATGCGCTGCACGACGCGGTCGGCGATCTCCAGCCGGCCGCGCCGGCCCGCCTCGACGAGCGCGGGGTCAGCCACGACTGCGGCCGGGCAGCAGGCTGCCCAGGTCGACGCGGCCCTCGAGCTGGGCGCCGACCAGGTAGCCGACGACGCCCAGCAGCAGGGCCAGCAGGAACCAGCCGAGGCCGCCGACGGCGGCCACGAGGGCCAGGAGCAGACCGGCGAAGAGGCCTGCGGTGGAAGGTGACACGAGAACTCCCGGGACGAGGGACGAGCGGGGGGAAGGGGTCAGGCGGACGGCGGTGCCGCGTCGAGGACGTCCTCGACGTGCACCTGGACGGGCAGGTCCACGCGGGCGGCGACCACGGCGTGGACCTCCTGCGCGACGGCCTGCGCGGGGTGGCCCGCGGCGAGGACGAGGTGGACCTCGACGGCGTCGCGGCCGCTGCGGATGCCGGTCACCCGGCGCCCCGGCAGGTAGGTCGCGACCTCGCCGAAGCGGCCGGGGTGCAGCTTCGCGACGCCGGGGACGGCGAGGACGAGCGAGGCGAGCTCGTCGACGTCCGCCGTCCCCGGGCCGCGCGGGTCAGCGGGTGTCACAGGACGCGCGCGGGACGGGCGGTGTCCTCCTCGACGTCCTCCTCGGGGAGGTGGATGTCGTTGACGGAGATGTTCACCTCGGTGACCTGCAGCCCGGTCATGCGCTCGACGGAGGTGATGACGTTGCGCCGCACGGCGCTCGCGAGGTCGTCGATGGCCACGCCGTACTCGGCGATGATGTCGAGGTCGATGGCGGCCTGGCTCTCGCCGACCTCCACCGAGACGCCCTGCGAGTGGTTGGTGCGGCCGCCGGGGATGCGCTCGCGCAGCGCGCCGACGGCGCGGGCGGCGCCGCCGCCCACCGCGAAGACGCCCGAGACGTCCTTCGTCGCGATGCCGGCGATCTTGCTCACGACGGTGTCGGCGATGGACGTGGTGCCCTGGTCGCTCGACAGCCGGCTGGAGGCCACGGACACCGACGGGGCGGCGGGGGTCGTGGTGATGGTCTTCTCGGACACGGGGGCTGCTCCTCGGACTCAGTCGTCCCGCCGGGCTCCCCGGCGGGGGACCGGCCGCCGCAGCGGTCGGTCACCGGGTACGAGTCGCGAGCGCCCCGATCCTCACGGCCGCCCGGGCGTGACCTGCGCCACAGGCGGTCGGTGGGTCCGGGGG
>NZ_JAAALN010000321.1 GCF_009906795.1 Kineococcus siccus | reverse complement strand
GCTCGACGCGTTCTTCGAGCTCGGCCACTTGTGCGGCCAGGTCCTCGATGGTCCGCCGGGCCGGGGGCCGCAGCGGGGGCATCTCGCCTGGCGAGGGGTGCTCGGGTACCTGCCGCACGGTCACGCGAGGAGCTCCGTCGGGTCGACGTCACCGACGACGATGGCGTGGGCGAGTGCGTCCAGCGTCTGCCCGCCCGTGACGGCGCGCCCGCGGAGGGTGGCGAGGGCGTCGTCATGCGCCAGGCCCAGGACGAGGTTGATCATCCCGACCGCGACCCACACCTCGCGCCGGCGGCGCGCGGGTGCGGCGTCCAGCCATGCCGGGGACCCTTCGGCGGCGATGAGTCCCTCCGCCT
The DNA here is from genome assembly GCF_009906795.1 of Kineococcus siccus. Lineage (GTDB taxonomy): Bacteria > Actinomycetota > Actinomycetes > Actinomycetales > Kineococcaceae > Kineococcus > Kineococcus siccus. Next base: position 2,869 of record NZ_JAAALN010000321.1, on the reverse strand, counting down.
GTCCGGTGTCCAGGGTCGTCAGCAGTTGCTCGGCGATGACCACGGCGATCATCTGGGCGGCGATGACGTCGTGCGCTCCCATCCGCTGCGGGCGCCGGTCGTAGAGATCCATCACCCCGAAGGGGACGCCGTTCTCGCGCAGGGGCACCGCGAGGCCCGCCTTGAAGGGTGTCGTCTCGTGGTGCAGGGCGGCGAGGACGGGCCACCGGTCCCACATGCTCGTCTCATCGACGGTGACGGGGCGCCCGGTGCTCATGGCCTCGAAGCACGGCCCTTCTCCGGCGGTGAACTGCAGACGCTCCGCGCCCGCCGCCATCCGGTCGCTGGCCCCTAAGGGCAGACGCTGCCCGCAGGGCGCGTCGACGCACACGCCTGCTCCGTCGACGCCGAGGGTGCGGGCCGCCGCCCGGCTGAGCAGCGCGGGCAACTCCTCGTCACCGATGCACCCTGCCTCGCTGCGGCAGAAGCTCATGAACGTCTCGACGACGGGGACGACTTGTCGTCGAGCCGCCTCACCGGCCTTGTTCCTGGCCTCGGCAGACGTCACGCGGTCCCCCTGGGGTGTCCGTGCTGACGACCCAGCCGCTGGTTGACCACGCGTCGGCCACATCATGCCGGAGGCGACGTGAGCACGCCGCCTCGCTCGTTCGTCCGCCACTCGTCGCCTTGCACAGCCGGCTCGGCGTCTGGGACGGTGTCTGAGCCGGAGCAGTGGACGCAACCGCTGGCGGTGACTGGGTTCAGCACGGCAGCCCGGGGGCGGCTCGCGGTTCCCCCCAGGTTGCCGCGAGTCGTCCTCGCCGCCGACGACGGGATAGCTGTTGGCCCTTCCCCCACCGGCCCACGGCCGGAACGCAAGGACCCTTCAGACGTCCGTGCGAGAGGGGCGATTGTTCGTGAGGCGGAGGTCCGGGCCCCGCGGTTGCTTCCGTTTTGCTACGAGTTGCTCGCCTGCGACGCTGCACTCGCCGACTATGCCGCGGGAGTCGCACTACGAAGCCCGCCCTGAGCCCCGGTGCGGCCGGCGACGTGCTCGGGGTGAACGGCGCGCTGTGCGGGCGGCTGGGCTACGACGGACTGGCGCTGCTCACCATCAACGTGGTCGACCTCCTCCACCCGGACGACGTCAACGACACGGGTCCCGGGCTCTCGGAGCAGACAGGCTTGGACCGTGATGCCGTGCAGTCCGACACGCAATAGGTCCACGCCGACGGGCACAGAACCCGGGCCTTAACAGCGCTCTACCTAGACTTCGCTGCCATCGCCCACCGCCAGGACGTCACCAGCGCGCTGGCCATCGACCCGCCTCTTACGAGGCAGGTCCTCGGTGGCCGGAACCTCCACTGCCGCCACGGCACCGGCCCCTTCGACGCCTAGATCCAGAACCCCGCCACCGCGTCCCACCCACGTCGCCATCGCCCTGGCCGACGCCGCCCCGCTCGCCAGCCGGGACCGCACAACCACCTACCTGCAGGCGCCCATGGCCAGCCGCTCGATCATCGACCAGGCTAGGGCGTTGTGATGTGTCTCGCCGGCTGCTACGTCGACGAGACGTTTCGGTTGTTGGCCAAGCATTCGCAGAGTTCCAATCGCAAGCTGCGCGACCTCGCCGCCGGAATCGTCGCGGCCGCCGCATGCGGCAGGCAGCTCACCCTCTGTCATGACTTCATCGCCGAGCGGACCAACCTTCTGGCCCCGAACACCACCATCGAGACTAGGGCGGCGCGGAGCAGGACGAGACGCCTGGAGGGCCGCGGCCCTCCAGGCGTCTCGTCGTGGCGGGTGTCCGGGGCCGGATCCCGCGCCTCGGTCAGGATCGGGTGATGCTGGAGATGATCCCCGTGTCGAAGAACTCCCACCGGTTCGGCGGCATCATGGCGTTCGCGTGGATCTTGTTCTCCGCTAGGTCGATGCAGATCGAGACGTGGATGGCCGCCTGCTTGACGATCCAATGCAGCTGGATCAGGTCGGGCCGGATTTCGCGCGCCCGGTAGGCCAGGACTGGGGCTTTCATCGGCTCACCCGTCGCGGACGGCGGCGGAGTGTTGTCGGGCATGCTGAACGTGACGTGGTAGTCGTGGTCGAAACTCAGCTGGTAGTGCCGGCCCCCGCTGTAGCGGTAGTCGATGACCGCGCCCAGCAGCTTGTCCGAGAACGGCCCGGAGACCTGGTCGGGCTCGGACGCGAAGGGCATCGGCGGCATCTGGGTCCCGTCGGCAGCGACGTCGGCGGTGAAGTCGTCGGGAGTCGCGTCGTCCGGGGTTGACGTGGTGGTCGTCTGCGACATGGGATTTTCTCCTGAGGGTCGGGTGGGTTCAGTCGTGGGTGTGGTGCTCAGCGCCCGCTGCCGGCAGGGGGCGCCGAGGGCGGCACCCGTCGTGGCGTTCGACGGGACGTGGGGCAGCGCCTCGCCCGCCGTCCAATCCTCGTGGAACAGGACGGTGGCGAAGCGCCAACCCTCCAGGGTCCGGCGCAGCGTGCAGTCGTACCAGCCCGCGCCGTCCGCGTGCCGGTGCTTGTCCTCTTCGAAGCGGTGGACCCCGATAAGGTAGGAGCGGCTCGTGGCCGTGTCGCCGTCGATGGTGGTGGCGTGGTTGGACGACAGGTGCCAGGTCGCGCTGTAGCGCGCCAGCCCGTTGGGCGAGCCGGTCTTCGCGAGCTGCTCATCATCCACGAGCTTCAAGGGTGCTCCCTTCACCTGAAACGCCCCGTCCGGCAGGTCAGCGCGGTGTTGGCGTCAAAGTCCTTGACGTCCAGGCTGCGGGCCAACTCCACGAGCAGGTCGCTGATCGCGGCGCGGTCGACGAGCCACTAAAGCTGGGCGAAGGGGTCGGTGGGGGCCGTGCCGGCGGCGGCGGTGGTCATGGCA
>NZ_JAAALN010000320.1 GCF_009906795.1 Kineococcus siccus | reverse complement strand
GGTCCTGCATCTTCGGCAACGGCTGCCCCGGCATCTACGCCGACAGCGTCAACGTCGGCTGCTGCAGCCTCGGGGCGCACTTCACCGAGCCCGCGGACGACGGGGTCGCGGTCGACGCGACGACCTTCGAGGGCCCGGCCGCCGGGGACGCCTGACGGGCCGGGAGGCGCTCAGCCGGCCGGCGTCCGGGCGGGGCCGGGCGCGGTCCACAGCTCGACGCGGAGGTCGCCGCAGTCCCGGCCGGAGGTCTGCGCCCGGCCCGCCTGCACCGCCCGCAGGGACGCGGGGAACGCGACGGGCCACGGGTCGTGGAGGCGGACCCCCACGAGCCAGACCCGCTCCGCGCCGGCCAGGGCCGGGGTCCGGTCGGCCTCGGGGAGCTCGTCCCCGCCGATCGAGACGCTGCGCGCCGGGTCGACGGCCAGGAGCACGTCGTCGGCGGGCACGCCGCGGGGCAGGGAGGCGCGCAGCATCGGCCGGGTGGTGTTGCCCAGCGCCACGAGCGCGTCGCCGGGGCGCGCCCCGGCCGCGAGGGCGCCCGTCGCGCAGCGCACGTCGTCGCCGACCCAGGGCCGCTCCCGCTCGGTGACGAGGTGCGGCACCTGCCCCGCCACGGTGAGCGCCACGACCGCCCCCGCCGCCGCGAGGCCCGCCGGCGCGGCGGCGGTCGTGTAGCGCGCCTCGAACAGCTGCCCGGCGGCGGCCGCGCCCACGACGCCGGCGACGGGGGCCAGCACCCCCGCGAGCACCAGGGCGAGCGCCGGGGGGTCGTGGCGCAGCGCCGCCGCCCCCGCCACGGCCAGCCCGAGGAGCCCCACCAGCGCGGGCGCGCTGCCCGCGTAGGACGTCCACAGGCCGGCCGTGCGCTCCAGGAGCGGGAAGTCGGGGCCGATCCGGCCGGGCGCCTGGCTCAGCCCGGCCACGACCATGCCGAGCGTCACGGCGGCCGCGGGCAGGCCGCCCCCCACGACGCGCCGGCGGCGGCAGCGGCCCGGCGCCACCAGCGCGACGGCCAGCAGCGCCGCGACCACCGGGGCCCCCGTGAGCACGTGCAGACCCGCGGCGGCCGTGCCCGCGCCCGCCCACAGCAGCAGCCACCGCCGCCGCGGCTCCGCGCGGTCGCGCAGCAGGCCGTAGGCGGTCGCCGCCACGCAGGCCGTGATGACGGGGTAGGGGCGGGCCTCCTGGCTGTGGGTCACCACGACCGGGGTCAGGACGGCGAGCACGCCGGCCACGGCCCCCGCGCCCGGACCGGCGAGCCGGCGCGCGACGAGCGCCGTCAGCGCCGCGGTGGCGACGGTGGCCGCCGCCCCCGGCAGGCGCAGCCACAGCGTCGAGGTGGACAGCTGCACCCACGGGTGGACCGCGGCGTACCAGAGGCCGAGGCCCGCGTCGGTCACGCGCAGCCCGCGCAGCATGACGTCGTAGTCGCGCACGGCCGTGGCGAGCGTGTAGACCTCGTCGCGCCACAGCGGCTTCGCTCCCAGCCGCCACGCGGTCGTCACGGCCGCGACGGCGACCGGGACGGCCCACGCCCACCACGTCCCGCGCCGCCGCACGCGTGCGCGGTCCTCGAGCGCGGGCGCCCGGAACGTCCCGGTGCTCAGCGCTCGTCCCGGGCCGTGGTCACGGCGGCCACGCTCCCACGCCGCCCGGCCCCGTGCTCCCCGCGACGCGCGCGCCCGGACCTCGGACGCGGCGCCGCGGGCCGTCCCGCGGCGACCGGCCGGCTACTCCCGCGGGTCGAGCGTGGTCGACCAGAGCGCGCCCCCCGCGACGTCGCGCAGGGTCACGGTGAGGGCCTCGTCGTCGGGGTCGATCTCGACCTCGCCGAAGAACTGCGACCCCTCCAGCGGTGAGGTGTTCGGCCGCGGCGGGACGGCCTGGAACCGCACCTCCGGGCCGAACGTGGAGTCGAGGTCGCTGGGGCCGAACGCACCCGCGTGCAGCGGCCCGGTGACGAACTCCCAGAACGGGTCGAACTCGGTGAACGTGGCCCGCGCCGGGTCGTAGTGGTGGGCCGCGGTGTAGTGGACGTCGGCGGTGAGCCACACGTGGTTGCGCACCCCGCGACGCTTCAGCTCCCGCAGGATCCACGCGATCTGGCGCTCGCGGCCCAGCGGGACACCGGGGTCGCCCTGCGCCACGGCCTCGATGCCGTCGGTGCCGGTCGCGGAGTCCGGCACGACCAGGCCCAGCGGCATGTCCGCCTGGACGACCTTCCAGGTCGCCCGCGAGGCGGCCATCGCCTCGACGAGCCAGCGCGCCTGCTCGGCGCCGAGGATCCCGCCCTCGGGGCCGACTGCGCCGGCGACCGCCCCGTCGGCGTTGGAGTCGCGGTAGGAGCGCATGTCCAGGACGAACACGTCGAGGAGCGCGCCGTGGTGGAAGGACCGGTACACGCGGTCGTCGCGGCGCGAGGAGATCGGCACGTACTCGCGCCAGGCCTGCTCACCCCGCCCGCGCAGGACGTCGATGCTCTTCTCGGTGTACTTCGGGTCCTCGATGATCTGGTGGGGGTACCAGTTGTTGTGCACCTCGTGGTCGTCCCACTGGTTCACCTGGGAGGTGCGGGCGAAGAACTCCTTCAGCCCGTCGTCCTCGAGGTTGTACTGGAAGGCGCCGCGGAAGTCGTCGAGGGTCTGCGCGACGTGGGACTTCACCTCGGTGACGACGTTGCGGTAGGTCCGCCCGTCGGGCAGCAGCACGTCGCCCGTGATGGGACCGTCGGCGTAGACCGTGTCGCCCGAGTGCAGGAAGAAGTCGGGTTCGCGCGCCGTCATGGCGCGGTAGATGGGGAACCCCCCGAGGTCGGGGTTGCGGCCCCAGCCCTGACCGGCCTGGTCGCCGCTCCAGAGGAACCGCACCCCCTGGCGCTGCCGGCGGCCCGGCGCCGTGCGCAGGGAGCCCTGCAGCGAGGCGCCGTCCGGCCGGTGGGCGTCCGGGTCCCCGAGGACCACGCGGTAGGCCACGTCGGAGCCCTGCGGCAGGCCGGTGAGCTCGACGCGGCCCGTGAAGTCGCCGGCGGCGGTGAGGACGGGCCCCCGCACGGTCCGGCAGGAGCGCCGGAAGTCGCCGGTGGGCGAGACCTGGACGAACATCCGCGCGGGACGGTCGGCCCGCGTCCACACGACGGCGCGGGAGGACGTCACGTCCCCGGACTGCACGCCGTGGGTCAGCTGGGGCGCGTGGCGGCGGAGCAGACCGGCGGACGCGGCGGCGGTCGAGGCGGGCAGCAGCAGGCCCGCTCCGGCCACCGCGAGGGCACCGCCGCCGCGCAGCAGGGAGCGGCGGCGGGGCC
>NZ_JAAALN010000031.1 GCF_009906795.1 Kineococcus siccus | reverse complement strand
TCCCCGGCCCGCACCCCCTCGGTCGCGCGACGCATCTCGCTCCTGATCCTGTCCTCGAACGGGTTCACCGTCGGTCCCCCTCCCTCGTCAGCCGTGCGCTCATGGCGGGTGCCGGTACCCGGCCCGCGTCGTCGTCCTCGTCCATCGCCCTGCGCAGCCGCGCCAGCCCCTTCGAGGCCTGGCTCTTCACGGTCCCCCGCGACACGTCGAGCTCGTCGGCGATCCGCTCCTCGGACCAGTCCTCGAAGTACCGCAGGACGATGACGGCCCGCTGTCGCGGCGGCAGCGCCCGCAGGTGCTCGACGACCCCCGCCCGCTCGGCGCGGGCCTCGGCCCCGTCCTCGTCGGCCCGGTCGTGCCAGGGCTCGATCGACACTTCGCGCGGGCGCCGGGACAACCGGCGCCAGCGGTCGGCCACGTGCCGGCTCATGGCGGTCCGCGCGTAGGCGTCCGGGTCGTCGATCCCGGGCCACCGCACGTACATGCGCTCCAGCACGTCCTGCACCAGGTCCTCGGCCGCGCCGCGGTCCCCGGTCAGCAGGAGCGCCACGCGGAGCAGCCGGGTGCCCGACGTCCGCACGAACGCGTCGTAGTCCTCGCGCACGCCGCCCTCCCCGCTCCTCGTGCTCCCGGTCCTGCCGTGCACCCCCCTAGACGCCACGAGGGCCGCGCCGGTTGCCCGGCGCGGCCCTCGAGGTGCTGAGTCGGGTCAGCTGAAGCTGGCCTGCACCACGCGCTCGCCGCCGGGGCGGGCGAAGCGCGAGCGGCGCAGGTCGCGGACGACGAAGCCGCGGCTGATGAAGCGGTCCGTGCCGTCGAAGCGCGGCGCGAACGAGGAGCGCCCGTGCATGGCGCGGAGGTTGTCGAGCAGGAGGACGTCGCCCGGCTGCAGGACCACGGCGTGCCGGTGGGCCACGTAGACCTCGAGGACGCGCTCGAGGAGCGCCTGCGCGCGCTTGGTGATGCCGTGCATGAGGTCCTGGTCGACGAGCAGCGTCGGGTCGTCCGGGTCGCCCGACAGGATCGGGAACGGGCCGCGCACCTCGCGCGTGTCCAGGTAGTCGGCGAAGGACTCGTCGACGAGCGTGGTCCACAGCGGCCGGTAGAGCTCCATCAGGTCGCTCGGGTCGAAGTGGGCCGCGAGGTCCAGCCCGCGGAACGCGTACGTCGCGGCCTGGCTGTCGCCGCGCAGGCAGCCCAGGACGACGTAGTCCGGGCGCAGGGCGGAGAAGCACTGCTCGGTGTGGGCCTCGAGCTCGACCTTCGAGCCCTGCGACTGCTGGGTCGCGGCCAGCTTCGGGTTGGGGACCATGTCCTGCAGCAGGTGCCCGTGCCCCTCGGCGGCGTAGCCGACCATGTGCCCGAGCGCGTGGCTGACGACGGCCTGCTGGCGGGCCAGCAGGGTGCGGCCGCCGACGCCGCCCGTGTTGTCGACCGGGGTGGCGGGCAGCTCGCCGGTGTCCAGCCCGCGCAGGACCAGCACGCCCGAGTCGGACCCGCGCTCCTCGAAGGCCCACAGCTTCTCGAGCAGCGTCGTCGGCAGCTGCGGCGTCAGGAGGCGCGCCTGCCGGCAGAAGGCCGCGGGCTCGGTGACCGGGTCGGCCGCGAGGCGCCGCCCCAGGGACGCGAGCGCACCCTGCTCGTCGCTGCTCAGCTCGTGGAACGTGGGGACCGCAGCAGAGCTGGACAGGAACACGGACGCGGACATGGACGGGTCTCCGATCGACGGTGAGCAGGTACTGCGCAGCGTAGCCCTCCGCGCGTGCGCAATCTGCCCACCCGAGTGCGACTCACCCGCCCAGACTGACGTCTGACGTCTGCTGCCCCCACCACGCGGCAGGGCCGTCGCTCAGCGCTGCTCGGCGGGGCAGGCGTAGGTCGTCCGGCCGCCGAGCTGCCACGTCCGCACGGGCGCACCGCAGCGCCGGCACGCGTCGCGCTTGTAGACCCACCGCTCGGCCGGGGCGCCCGGGTCGCTGACGACGAGGCCGGCCTCGACGCCGAGCGCGAGGTGGACGACCGCGAGGTCCCACAACCGCGCCGCCTCGTCGTCGTCGACGACCCGGCGGGCCGGGTCGATGCCCGCCACGAACAGCAGTTCCGCGCGCCAGGCGTTGCCGAGCCCCGCCCAGACGGCCTGGTCGAGCAGGGCCGTGCCGACGGGCGCGCGCTTGGCGGTGAGCCGGCGCACGGCCTCGGCGCGGGCGGCCGGGCCGCCGCCCCGCAGCGGGTCCGGGCCGAGGCCGGCGACCAGGGTGTCGCGCGCGGCGGGCGTCACGGCCTCGCAGCGCATCGGGGCGACCAGGGAGAAGGCCACCTCGTCGGTGGCCAGCCGCAGCCGGGTGCCCGCGCGCGGCGGCAGGGTCGGGTCGTCGGAGCGCAGGAAGAAGCCGTCGTGACCGAGGTGGACGTGCAGCGCGGGGGCGTCGTCGACGTCGTAGAACAGGTGCTTGCCCCACACGTCCACGCCCCGCACGACGTGCCCGTCGAAGGGCGTCGCGTCGAAGCGGCCCTGCGGGCTGGACGCCGTCACGACGCGCCCCCCGAGCGCCGCGGCGTGCTCCCGGCCGTAGCGGTGCAGCAGGTGTCCCTCGGGCATCGTGCGGGCTCCCCTCAGCGTCGGCCGCGCGCCCCGCGCAGTCCGCGCAGGCCGATCACCGCGATGGTCGTCCCCAGCGCGAGGCTGACGACGACCAGCACGAGGTGGACCAGGAGGAACGGCTGCGGGCCGTCCTCGAACGACCGCGGGTCGCCCCAGATGTTGCGCAGGAACGTGGGCCAGATGATCCAGCTCCACACGCCGAACAGGAGCAGGAACACGCTGGTCCGCCGGGAGAGCACCACGGGCTCATCCTCTCCTGAGCACCGAGCGCAGCACCGCCCGCCCCGCGACGGCCGCCCCGGCCCCGAGCGCCCCGAGCACGACACCCGCCGCGAGCGTGGTGCGGTCCTCGGCGCGCGGGCTGAAGGACGGGGCCTGCACGGGGCGCGGCCCCAGCGGCACGTCGTACTGGGCCTTCGCCGGCCCGTGCGCGGGCAGCAGCGTGCCGGCGTCCTCGGCCGTCGTCGCCGCCCAGGCCGCGGCCCAGAGGATCAGCCGGCCCATGAGGTTCATGAGGACCAGCAGCACGATGACGCTGGCCGCGGCCCCGGCCAGCGCGTTGCCCTCCGCGCTGCGCTGGGCGATGCCCGTCCCGAACTGCTTCAGCACCCCGAGGCCGACGCCGCCCAGGACGGCGCCGGACAGCAGCTGGCGCAGCGGGACGTCCGCCCCCGGCAGGATCCGGAACACGGCGAGGAACGTCGCGGTGTCCAGCGCGAAGGAGACCGCGAACCCCGCGGCCGTGACCAGCCAGCGCCCGGGGGTCGTGTCGCCCGCGCCGAGGAGCTCGAGAAGGTACTGCGCGGCCACCTTGGTGACGAGCACGGAGGACACCGACAGCAGCACCCCGACGCCGATGACGACGAGCACGAGCAAGTCCCGCAGCTTGACCAGGACGATGAACCCCCCGCCCGCGTCCTCGCCGAACACCGCGCGGATGCCCTGCCGCATGCCGTCGATCCAGCCCAGCCCCGTGAACGCCAGCGTGGCCAGCGACACGACCAGGGCCCAGTTCAACGTCGAGCTGTTGAGCACCTCGTCGATGTAGATCCCGGTGGTGGGCTCTCCCGCCGGGGGGAAGCCCGGCTTCAGCAGCCCCGACAGGTAGGTGCTCCCCACCTCCACGAGCGCCGCGACCACCGGGTCGCGCACCTGGGGGACGGCGGCCATGACCAGGCCGAGCACGGTGAGACCGGCGAGGACCGCCGGGAACACGGAGAAGAACGCGAAGTAGGCGATGCCCCCGGCGAGGACGTTGCCCCGCGCCTCGGTGTAGCGCTGGTAGGCGCGGCCCGGGTGGGTCCGCATGCCCTTCGCGACCACGCTCGTCACGTGCTGCAGCGCGTTCACGACACCCCTTGCCTAGGCCTCCGGGAAGGCGAAGTCCTCCTGAGGGCGCCACACACCGTCGGCGCCGTGCTCGTAGAGGCTGAACCCCCTCACCGTGAAGGTCGCCTCCCAGTCGCGCAAGGTGAGCTCGGCGCGGTCGAGGTCCGCCTCGTCGACGTCGTGGGCCACGGTGACGTGCGGGTGGTAGGGGAAGGTCAGGTCCCGCTGCAGGGGCCCGGAGCGGATCGCGGCCTGCAGCAGCTCGCACTCCGAGATGCCGCGGGACAGGGGCACGAAGACGACGGGCGAGACGGGCCGGAACGTGGCGGTCCCCCGCAGGTGGACCTCGAAGGGCCGCACGCGCGCGGCCGTCTCGCGCAGGTGCCGGCGCGCCGCCCGGAACCGCGACCGCGGCAGCGCGCTGGGCGGGAGCAGCGTGATGTGCGGGGGGACGCGGTCGGCCAGCGGGTCGCCGAAGGCCTTGCGCCACGACGCCAGGTCCCCCGCGTGGGGCTCCGGGACGGCGATCGAGATGCCGATGGTCGGCAGCGAGACCGCGGTGCCGAGCCCCCGGCTGACCGCCTCCGACGTGCTCACCGCCTCCGGCCCACGAGGCCCACGCGGTCGTAGACGAGGGCGAGGGTCTGCTCGGCGATCGCGTCGGCGCGGCGGGCGCCGTCGGCGAGGACGTCGTCGAGGGTGGCCGGGTCCGCGAGCAGCTCGAGCGTCCGCTCGCGCACCGGGCTGAGGGCCTCGGTGACGACCTCGGCGAGCTCCTTCTTGAGGTCCCCGTACCCGCGGCCCGCGAAGTCCTGCTCGAGGTCGGCGACGCTGCGCCCGGACAGGGCCGCGTGGATGCTCAGCAGGTTCGAGACGCCCGGCTTCTCCGCGGGATCGAAGCGCACCTCGCGGCCGGTGTCGGTGACGGCCGAGCGGATCTTCTTGGCCGTGACCTTCGGGTCGTCCATGACGTCGACGATGCCGCCCGGCGAGGACGACGTCTTGCTCATCTTGGCGCCCGGCTCCTGCAGGTCGTAGACCTTGCCGGTCTCCTTCAGGATGTACGGCCGCGGCACCACGAACGTCTCCCCGAAGCGGCTGTTGAACCGCTGCGCGAGGTCGCGCGTGAGCTCCAGGTGCTGACGCTGGTCCTCGCCCACAGGCACCTCGGCCGCCTGGTACAGCAGGATGTCGGCCGCCATGAGGACGGGGTAGGTGAACAGCCCGACCGTGGTGCCCTCGTTGCCCTGACGGGCGGACTTGTCCTTGAACTGCGTCATCCGGCTCGCCTCGCCGAAGCCCGTGAGGCAGCTCAGCACCCAGGCCAGCTCGGCGTGCGCGGGCACGTGGCTCTGGACGAAGAGCGCCGAGCGCTCGGGGTCCACCCCGGCCGCGAGGTACTGCGCCGCGGTCCGGCGGGTCCGCTGGCGCAGCTGCGCCGGTTCCGGCGCCACCGTCAGGGCGTGCAGGTCGACGACGCAGTAGAGGGCCTCGTGGGTGTCCTGCAGCGCCACCCACTGCGTGAGTGCCCCGAGGTAGTTGCCGAGGTGCAGCGAGTCCGACGTGGGCTGCATGCCGGACAGCAGCCGCGGGCGGGCCTCCTCAACCATGGGTCCCAGTCTGCCAGCCACGGCCGGGTGCCCCGTCACCCAGCGCGTCACCCAGCGCGTCACCCAGCGGGCGCAGCACGACGCCGAACGTCGTGGGCGCCGACGCCAGCCGGTGCTGCGGCAGGGCCCCGGGGCCGCAGGACCCCGTCCCGATCCCGTGCTGGGCCGCGTCCAGGTGCAGCCAGACGCTCCCCTCGTCGGTCAGCTCCACGGTGTGCCGCGCCGCGTCGAGCTGCTCCGTGCTCCAGCGGCGTGCGGTCACGCCGAGGGCGGGGACGCCCTCGACGCGCAGGCCGGGGCCCGCCCCGGTGAGCTCGGCCCAGCGCACGTCGGCGCGCTGGCCGTTCTCCTGCGGGAAGACGTACGGCGTCTGCAGGGCGTCGATCGACGACGTGAAGCGGCCGACGCGCGTGGCGTACCCCGTGTCCGCGTACGCCTCGCCCGGGCCGCGCCCGAACCACGTCACGTCCGCCAGGTGGCGGGGCAGGCGCAGCCGCAGGCCCAGGCGCGGCAGCGGCACCCCGAGCTCCCCCTCGGGGACGACGTCGACGTCGACGCGGGCGCCGCCCTCGACGGCGCTCCACCGATGGGTCACCACCCAGCCGAGGTCCGTCCCGGGCGGCGCGACGCGCGTCGTGACCACCACGGCGTCGCCCGTCAGGGCGACGGAGACCGTGCGGTGGCGCAGGTGGTCCAGCCGCAGCTCGCGCCACGGCCCCGCGAGCGGGTCGCCGTGCCGGCCCGCGTCGTTGTCGGTCGGGGCGCGCCACAGGTCCAGGCGGGCCCCGTCGACCGCGAGGCCGCCCACCGCGAGCAGCCCGCCGGTGCGGGCGTCGAGCCGGGCGGGGCCGACGAGCAGGTCGCTCTCGCTGCGCCGCGGCGCCGTGCGGGCCGGGGCGGGGTCGCGGACGGGCCCGGGGTCGAGCTGGACCTGCCCGGTGCCGACGACGTGCCCGGCCGACGCCCAGGACGTGTCCTCGCTCAGGACGGCGCGCACGGTGAGCCAGCGCTCCCCCGCGGCCGGTCCCAGCTCGAGCAGCTCGGCGGGGGCCTCGAGCAGCGCCGACTCCCCGGGGGCGAGGGCGGGCGCCGCCCAGCTCGCCGTGGCGCGCAGCTCGCCGCCGTCCTCGACGGTCCCGACGAGCCGCAGGTGCTCCAGCGTGACGAGGTTGTACCGGTTCGTCAGGCGCAGCCGCGGGCCGCCCGGCGCGTCCTCGCCGGTGAAGCGCGCGGGCGCCACGACGGCCGCGTAGTCGAGCAGCCCGGGCGACGGCGTGCGGTCGGGGAACACGAGGCCGTCGGCCACGAAGTTGCCGTCGTGCACGTCCTCGCCGAAGTCCCCGCCGTAGGCGAAGCGCTGCCGGCCGACCTCGTCGCGCTGGCGCAGGCCGTGGTCGATCCACTCCCAGACGAACCCGCCCATGCAGCGCTCGGAGGAGTCGAAGATCTCCTGGTACTCCTGCAGCCCGCCCGGCCCGACGCCCATGGCGTGCGCGTACTCGCACTGCACGAACGGCATGGCGCGGCGGCGGGCGTCGGCCTCGGCGTCGGGCAGCGGCTCCTCGGTGCGGGTCGCGATCGCGGCGGTCTCGGCGTGGTCGGCGTACATGCGGGAGTAGACGTCGACGTCGGGGCAGGACCAGTCGTGCTCGTAGTGGATCGGCCGCGAGGAGTCGCGCCCGCGCGTCCAGCGGGCCATCGCGGCGAGGTTCTGCCCCGTCCCGCTCTCGTTGCCCAGCGACCACATGACGATGCTCGGGTGGTTCTTGTCGCGCTCCACCGTGCGGCGCATGCGGTCGAGCATCGCGTCGGCCCAGCGCGGGTCGTCGGAGGGGTTGTCGCGCCAGTCGACGAAGAAGAACCCGTGCGTCTCCAGGTCGCACTCGTCGACGACCCACAGGCCGAACTCGTCGCACAGCTCGAGGAACTCGGGGTGCGGCGGGTAGTGGCTGGTGCGCACCGCGTCGACGTTGTGCCGCTTCATGAGCAGGACGTCGTCGAGCATGTCCTGGCGGGTGACGCTGCGCCCGCGGTCCGGGTGCGCCTCGTGCCGGTTGACGCCGTGCAGCGTGATCGGCCGGCCGTTGACGGTGAACACGCCGTCGACGATCGCGACGGTGCGGAAGCCGATGCGCAGGCGGACGCGCTCGGCGTCGGTGACGACCTCGGCGTCGTACAGGCGCGGCACCTCCGCCGACCACGGTTCGACGCCGGGGACGACGACCTCCTCCCCGGCGGCGAGGTCGAGGCCGAGCTCGGGCACGATGACGCGCGCGCTCGCGCCGTCGCGGGTCTCGACGTCCACGCGCAGGGTGCCCGTGCCGTCGGCGAAGCCCGCGTGGCAGAACACGTCGTCGATCCCGCCGGCGGGGCGGCGCAGCAGCGTGACGTCGCGGAAGATGCCGGACAGCCACCACATGTCCTGGTCCTCGAGGTAGCTGCCGGAGGACCACTGGTGCACGCGCACGGCGAGCTGGTGCACGTCGCCGTCCGCCAGCGCGTCGGTGACGTCGAACTCGACGGGCAGGCGGCTGCCGACGGAGCGGCCCACCTCGGTGCCGTCGACGTGCACGGAGAACGCGGAGTCGACGCCCTCGAAGCGCAGGACGACGCGGCCCTCGCCCGCGGGCAGGGCGAACGTGCGGCGGTAGTCACCCGTCGGGTTCTCGTCGGGCACGAACGGCGGCTCGAGCGGGAAGGGGTACGTCACGTTGGTGTAGGCCGGCGACCCGTGGCCCTGCAGCTGCCAGTGGCCGGGGACGGCGATGCGGTCCCAGGCACTGTCGTCGTACGAGGCGCCCGTCGCGTCGAGGGGGACGTCGGCGCGCGGGGACAGCCGGAAGCGCCAGGAGCCGTTCAGGTCCACGCGGGGGGCGTCGGAGCGCAACCAGGCGCGGGCGGGCAGGGCGCCCAGCGAGGGCGTGCGCTCGTGGACCCAGGCGGCGGAGTCGATCGGGGCGGCGGTGTCGTCGATCACCGTGGAACCCTCTCCGGGGTGTTTCCCGATGTCAAGATGTGTTCGATCGTGTTCGGGGCGGGTGAGCGGTGCGCCGCCGCAGGGGGGCTGCCATGCTGGGCCGGTGCGGCAGTGGAGCGGGACCGGCATCGCGTACGGCGCGGACTACAACCCCGAGCAGTGGCCCGAGGAGGTGCGCGCCGAGGACGTCGCGCTGATGCGGGAGGCCGGCGTCACGCTGGTCTCCGTCGGCATCTTCTCCTGGGGCCTGCTGGAACCCGAGCCGGGCCGGTTCGAGTTCGACTGGCTCGAGCGGGTGCTGGACGACCTGCACGCCGCGGGCATCGGCGTCGACCTCGCCACGGCCACGGCGTCGCCGCCGGCCTGGCTGTCGCAGCGCTGGCCCGAGGTGCTGCCGGTCGACCACGAGGGCCGCCGGGCGACCTTCGGCAGCCGGCAGAGCTGGTGCCCCAGCTCGCCCGTCTACCGGGAGCGGTCGCTCGCCCTGGTCGAGGCCCTGGCTGCCCGCTTCGGCGCCCACCCGGCGCTGCGCCTGTGGCACATCAGCAACGAGCTGGGCTGCCACAACGCCCGCTGCTACTGCGACGTCAGCGCGGCCGCCTTCCGCACGTGGCTGCAGCGGCGCCACGGGGACGTGGCCGCGCTGAACGACGCGTGGGCGACGGCCTTCTGGAGCCAGCACTACACCTCCTTCGAGCAGGTGCAGGTGCCGGCGCTGTCGACGTCGTTCCCGAACCCCGCGCACGCGCTGGACTTCGCCCGGTTCTCCTCCGAGGAGCTGCTCGGCCAGCACCTCGCGGAGCAGGCCGTCCTGCGCCGCGTGACCCCCGACGTCGCCACGACGACGAACTTCATGGTCTCGGCCGGGCAGACGTCGATGGACTACGGCCGCTGGGCGCGTGCGCAGGACGTGGTGTCCAACGACCACTACCTCGTCCACGCGCTGCCCGACCCGCGCGCCGAGCTGGCCTTCGCGGCCGACATGACCCGCGGCATCGCGGGCGGGCCGTGGCTGCTCATGGAGCACTCCACGAGCGCCGTGAACTGGCAGCCCGTCAACGTCGCCAAGGCGCCCGGGGAGATGCTGCGCGACTCCCTCGCCCACGTCGCCCGCGGCGCCGACGGCGTCATGTTCTTCCAGTGGCGCGCGAGCTCCGGCGGGGCCGAGCAGTGGCACTCCGGGATGGTGCCCCACGCGGGCCGCGACACCGCCCGCTTCCGCGAGGTCGTGGAGCTGGGCGCCGTCCTGCGGCGCCTCGCCGACGTGCGGGGCAGCGACGTGGAGGCCGACGTCGCCGTCCTCGTGGACTACGAGAACACCTGGGCGATGGAGGGCCCGACGCTGCCGTCGGCGCGCGTGGGTCACCTCGACGTCGCGCACCAGGTGCACCGCCTGCTGCGGGAGCGGCAGGTGACCGCGGACGTCCTGGCCGTGGGGGCCCACCCCGACGACCTCGCCGCGGTCCTGGCCGGCTACCGCGTGGTCGTGGTCCCCACGCTGTACCTGTGCGACGACGCGACCGCGGCCGCCGTCGCCGCGGCGGCCGCCGCGGGCGCGCAGGTCGTGGTCACGTACCTGTCGGGGGTCGTGGACGAGCGCGTGCGGGTGCGCCTGGGCGGGTACCCGGGCGCCTTCCGGGAGCTGCTGGGCGTGCGCGTCGAGGAGTTCCACCCGCTGCTGGCGGGGGTCGGGACCGCCCTCGACGACGGGTCCACGGGCGAGGTGTGGTCGGAGCTGGCCCGCGCGGACGAGGACGTCGAGGTCCTGGCCGCCTACGCCGACGGGGCCGTCGCGGGCTCCCCCGCGCTGACGCGCCGCGCCGTGCCGGGCGGCGGCGCCGCCTGGTACGTCGGCACGACGCTGGACGACGAGGCGCTCGACGGTCTGCTGCAGGCGGTTTGCGCGGCGGGCGGGGTCGTCCCGGTCGCGGCCGCCACGGGCTACGTCGACGTGGTCCGCCGCCGCGACGCGGCCACGGGCCGCAGCTGGCTGTTCGCGCTGAACCACGGCGACGAGGTGGCCACGGTCGACGTCGACGGGGTCGACGCGGTGTCCGGGGCGGAGGTCGCGGGGACGCTGCGGCTCGCGCCGGGCGGGTGTGCCGTGGTGGCCGAGGCGCCCCGCGCCTGACGCCCCTGCGCCTGAGACCGCGCGGGCCGGGCCCGCACGACGACGACGGCCGGCGGGGAGGACCCCGCCGGCCGTCATCGTGGTGCCGCTGCGCGGCGCAGGGGCTCAGCCCTTGGTGGCGCCCAGGGTCAGCCCGGAGACGAACTGCTTCTGCAGGGCGAAGAAGACCACGAGCACCGGCAGGGCCACGAGGACCGAGCCCGCCGAGAGCAGGTTGTAGTCGGTGAAGAACGCGCCCTTGAGGTTGTTCAGCGAGCTGGTGATCGGGAACTTGTCGCCCGACTGCAGCAGCACCGTGGCCCAGAAGAACTCGTTGTAGATCCAGGTGATCTCGAGCACCGCGAGGGCGGCCAGCGCGGGCCGGCACAGCGGCAGCGTGATCTGCCACCACTGCCGCAGGACGCTGAGTCCGTCGACCTGCGCCGCCTCGTAGAGCTCGTACGGCAGCGTCTTCATGTAGTTGCTCAGCACGAAGGCGCAGAAGCCGGTCTGGAACGCGGTGTTGACGATGATCAGCGCCCAGTAGCTGTCGAGCAGCGTGCCCGAGTAGCTGAACCAGTAGGGCACTTCGACCGAGCGGAACAGCCGGTACAGCGGGATCAGCAGTGCCTGCGGCGGCAGCAGGTTGGCCGCGGTGAACATGCCCAGGAGCGCCAGGTTGAACTTGAAGTTGAACCGGGCGACGACGAAGGCGATCGACGACGCCAGCAGCAGCGCCAGCACGACCGAGGGCATGGTGATGATCACCGAGTTCAGGAAGTGCTGGCCGAAGTCACCCTGCCGCCAGGCTTCGGTGTAGTTGCCCAGCGTGAAGCCGCCGAAGGACGCGTACCCGTTGGCCTGCGTGTACTGGTAGTCGCGGAAGGAGTTGAAGACCGCCCACAGCAGGGGGAACAGCCACAGCACGGACGAGACGACGAGGAACACGTAGAGGAGCACGCGCGCCGGCGTCAGCCGGCGGCGGGCCTGCTGCGGGGCTCCCTCCTCGGTGCGGCGGCGGACGGCCTGGGCGGTCGCGGAGCTCATCGCTCGTCCTCTCGCATGACGACGGTCAGGTAGATGCTGATGAAGACCAGCGAGATGAGCAGCATGAGCGTGGCGAGCGCCGACCCGAACCCGATCCGACTCGCCTCCCCCACGATGTTCTGGGTCACGAGCGTGGCGAGCAGCTCCAGGCCGTTGCGGCCCTGGTTGATGACCCAGACCAGGTCGAACGCCCGCAGCGACTCGATCACCGTGATGACCAGCACGATGATGTTGATGGGCCGCATCACCGGGAAGACGATCCGGAAGAAGGTCTGGACCTCGCTCGCACCGTCCATCTGCGCGGCCTCCTTGAGGGAGGCGTCGACGCCCTTGAGACCGGCCAAGTACAGGAGCATGACGTAGCCGACCTGCCGCCAGCAGGTCGCGAACAGCGCGGCCCAGATGTTCCACTTCGGGTCGCCGTAGAAGTCGACCTGGGTGCCGAGCACGGCGTTGATCAGGCCCTGGTCGCGCGAGTACATCAGCTGCCAGATGAAGCCGATGAGCGCCAGCGACAGCACGACGGGCAGGTAGAGCGCGGTCTGGTAGAACCGGCTGCCCTTGAGGTCCTTGTCGATGAGGACCGCGAAGAAGATGCCCAGCGGGGTCGCGACCACGAACATCACCACGAGCCAGAGCAGGTTGTGCTCCACCGCCGGCTTGAAGGGCGGGTAGATCGTGAAGACGTCCGTGTAGTTCTTCAGACCGATGACCTTGATGTCGGCCAGTCCGCCGATGCCGTTCCAGTTGGTGAAGGAGAGCAGCACCGACGCGATGGCCGGCAGCCAGATGAGGCCGACCACGATGATCGTCGGCACGGCCACCATGAGGACCACGACGATCCGGTCTGAACCGCTGAGCCGCCGCACCCGGCCCGCCTTGCCGGCGCCGGCGTGGGAACCCTGGCGCGGTTGCCGGTGCGCCGTCTGCGGCGCCACCAGGGGCAGATCAGGAGACACGACGACCTCCAGGGTCGGGACGGGTCCGGGTGAGGCGGGTCGCGGTCACGAGGCGAAGATGCTCTTCTTCTGGCTCTCGATCGAGGTGAGCAGGCCATCGACGTCCGCCGGGTTCTGCAGGAAGCTCTGCAGCGACGGGATCATCACGGTGGAGGCGAAGTCGGGGCGCGTGTCGCGGTCCATGAACTGCGAGATCGACTTCGCGCTGGAGACGAACTCGGCGCACTTCAGCTGCAGGGCGGTGTACTTCGACTGGTCGGACTTCGTGTTCGCCGCGATGGCCGAGGGGTCGATCGTCGTCTGCACGGTGCCGTTCTCGGGGGAGCCGAAGAACGTCAGCAGCTTCTTCGCGCCGTCCTCGTTGCGGGGGCGCTTGGACATCATGAAGCCGTCCAGGGGGGCCTCGACGGCGTCCGCGCCGACGGCCGGGTCGACCTCGGGGAAGTTGAAGAAGTCGATGTCGTCCTGGTCGGCGTCGGGGAACTGCTGGCCGATGAAGGAGCCGATCAGCATCATCCCGGAGGTCTTGTTGACGACGCCCGTGGCCGCCTCCTGCCACGTGCGGCCGAGGGAGTCGGCCTGGTGGAAGGGCAGCAGGCCGCGCCACGTGTCGAACACCTGCTTGACCTTGGGGTCGGTCCACGCCTCCTTGCCGGCCATGAGGTCGACGTGGAACTGGTAGCCGTTGATCCGCATGTTGAGCTGGTCGAACGTGCCCATCGCCGGCCAGCCCTCCTTGTCGGCGAAGGCGATCGGCACGAGGCCGTCGGTCTGCATCTGCGTGGCCAGCGCCGTCATCTCGTCCAGCGTGGTCGGCGCCTGGTACCCGCGCTCGGCGAACAGCGACTTGCGGTAGAAGACCGCCCAGGGCCCGTAGGTCGTGGGGACGAGGTACTGCTTGCCGTCCTCGCCCGTCGAGGCCTTCTTGAACGCGTCGGTGTAGTCGGCGCCGATGGTCGACCACACGTCGCTGATGTCGCCCGCGAGGCCCTGGGAGGCGAAGAACTGCATGCGGTAGCCGGAGAACCAGGAGAAGACGTCGTCCGGGCTGCCCTGCAGGTAGTTGTTGATGTTGTTCTGGAAGGTCGTGTGGTCGACCTTGTTCAACTTGATGCTGATGCTCTGGGCCTTCTGCGCCGCGGCGACCATCGCGTCCATCGTCTTCACGGGGACCGGGTCGGAGAAGTTGGAGCCGAGCGTGACCTGGGCGCCGCCACCACCGCCGCCGCCACCGGCGGCCCCGCCGTCGCCGCAGGCGGCGAGCAGCGCCGGGATCCCGGCGGCCAGCAGCGAACCGCGCAGCAGGCCGCGTCGGCTGAACGACGTGGCGCGCACGGAGTCGGGGACGAGGCCGGCGAGGTACTCGTCCTGCGTGGAGGGGCGGGTCATGGCGACTCCTTCGTCGTTCGGGGGCGTCGTCGCCCCGGCTCCGCCCGCACGATCGCGGTCGGGCAAGGTCGAGAGTGGGGGGCCCCTCCACGGCTGTCAAGCAGAACGCGCAAAGTCGAACATCACGACTGTGCAACCGTGTTCGGCGGTGTTGACTTGGCTCGCGCTCTCTCGGCATCCTGCGACGGTGCAGAGCTGCCGACCTCCGCGGGTCCCCGCGGTCACCCCTGCCGTGGGAGGGTGAGCGCCGTGCTGGCACGTCAGCGACAGGACCTGATCCTCGAGCAGGTCCGCTCCCGGGGCAGCGTCCGCGTGTCCGAGCTCGTGGACCGGCTCGGCGTCTCGGACATGACCGTGCGGCGCGACATCGCCCAGCTGTCCCGACGCGGGCTCGTCGACCGGGTGCACGGCGGCGCCGCCTCGACCGACGCGCGCAGCAGCGACGAACCCGGCTTCGCCGCCAAGTCGGCGCTGCAGCAGGCGGAGAAGCGCGCCATCGGCGCGCTGGCGGCCGGCCTCGTCGAACCGGGCGCGTCCGTGGCGCTGTCCGCCGGCACCACCACCGTCGAGGTGGCCCTCGCCCTGCGCGACGTGCTCGACCTGACGGTGGTCACCAACTCGCCGCCCGTGGCGGAGGCGCTGCACGAGCCGAGCCGGCGCGACCGGACCGTCATCCTGTGCGGGGGCATCCGCACCCCCTCCGACGCCCTCGTCGGGCCCGTGGCCGTGCGCAGCCTGGCGTCCCTGCACGTCGACTGGCTGTTCCTGGGCGTGCACGGCATCGCCCCCGGCGCCGGGCTGACCACCCCCAACATCGTCGAGGGCGAGACCGACCGCGCCCTCATGGCGGCCGCCTCGTCCGTCGTCGTCGTCGCCGACTCCACCAAGTGGGGCGTCGTCGGGCTGAGCTCGATCGCCGACCTCGACGACGTCGACGTCCTGGTGACCGACACCGGCCTGCCGGACGACGCCCGCGCCGTCGTGACCGAACGCGTCGGCAGGTTGCTGCTGGCCGACACCCCCGAGGAGACCGCCCTGTGAGCCCGCACGCGTTCCGCCGCACCTCGACCCGGATGGCCGACGGCCGGGAGCTGCTGTACTTCGACGACTCCGAGCCGTGGCTGTCGGGTGCCGCGGTGCGCGACGCCGTCGACCACCGGCCGCTGCCCCCCGCCGACGAGGTCGTGCGCGGCGGCTCGCAGGTCCGCCTGGACCCGCTGACCGGCGACTGGATCGCCATGGCCTCGCACCGCAACGACCGCACCCTCATGCCGCCGCCGGACGAGGACCCGCTCGCCCCCACCCTGCCGGGCCGGTTCCCCACCGAGATCGCCGACTCCAGCTACGACGTCGTCGTCTTCGAGAACCGGTTCCCCTCCTTCTCCACCCGCATCGGCGGGGAGTTCGGCCACGTCGACGGCGAGGACGTGTTCCCGACGCGGCCCGCGACGGGGCGCTGCGAGGTCATCTGCTTCACCCCCGAGCCCTCGGGGTCGTTCGCGCAGCTGTCGCCGCACCGCGCCCGCACGGTCGTCGAGGCGTGGGTCGACCGCACCGAGGCCCTCGCGAAGGTCGACGGCGTCGAGCAGGTGTTCTGCTTCGAGAACCGCGGGGCCGAGATCGGCGTCACGCTGCCGCACCCGCACGGGCAGATCTACGGCTACCCCTTCGTCACCCCGCGCACCGCGACCATGCTGCGCCGCGCCGCGGAGCACCGGGAGGCCACGGGCCGCAACCTGTTCCGCGACGTCCTGGACGCCGAGCGTCGCTCCGGGGCCCGCGTCGTGCTGGAGACCGAGCACTGGACGGCGTACGTGCCGGCCGCGGCGCGCTGGCCCGTGGAGGTGCACCTCGCGCCGCACCGCGACGTGCCGGACCTGCCCGCGCTCGACGACGCCGAGCGCGCGGACCTCGTCGTCGCCTACCTCGACGTGCTGCAGCGGCTCGACCGGTACTACCCCGACGACCACCCCCTGCCCTACATCGCCGGGTGGCACCAGGCCCCCGTGCACACCGGCCGCGACGAGTTCCGCCTGCACCTGCAGGTCTTCTCCGTCCTGCGCGGCCCCGGCAAGGTCAAGTACCTCGCCGGCTCGGAGTCCGCCATGGCCGCCTGGGTCAACGACACGACGCCGGAGCGGGTCGCCGCCCGGCTGCGGGAGGTCTCGCAGTGACGCAGCACGCCCACCCCGGAGCCGCTCCGGCCGCGGAGTTCTTCGAGGCGCCGGCGCGCGCCGAGGCGGCCGCGGGCGTCGCCGACGCGTTCCGCCGCGCCCACGGCGGCGAGCCCGCCGGGGTCTGGTCGGCGCCCGGACGGGTGAACCTCATCGGCGAGCACGTCGACTACACGGGCGGGCTCTGCCTGCCGCTGGCCCTGCCGCACCGCACGTTCGTGGCCCTGCGCCCGCGCACCGACGGGGTCGTCCGCGTGCGCTCCGTGCAGGCCGACGAGGGTTTCGAGGGTCCGCTGCACGAGGTCGGGCCCGGCTCGCCGCAGGGCTGGGCCGCCTACGTCGCGGGCGTGCCGTGGGCGATGTGGGAGCGCGGGCTCGCGGGCTCGGCCGTGAGCGGGGGTTTCGACGCGGTCGTGGACGGTCACGTCCCGCTCGGGTCGGGGCTGTCCTCCTCGGCCGCGCTGGAGTGCGCCGTCGCCGTCGCGCTCGGCGAGCTGGCCGGGCTGCCGCTGGACGACGCGGGCCGGGCGGTGCTCGCCGGGGCCTGCGTGCAGGCCGAGAACGAGGTCGCGGGCGCCCCGACCGGCGGCATGGACCAGGCCGCGTCGCTGCGCTGCACCGAGGGCGGCGGCATCCTGCTCGACACGCGCGACGACACCGTGCAGCAGGTTCCCCTCGACCTCGCGGCGGCCGGGCTCGCGCTGCTGGTGATGGACACCCGCGCCGAGCACTCCCACGCGGGCGGGGAGTACGGGGCCCGCCGCGCCAGCGTGGAGCGGGCGTGCGAGGTCCTCGGGGTGCCGACGCTGCGCGAGGTCGACCCCGAGCGCCTCGACGAGGCGCTCGCGCGCCTGGGCGACGACGAGCTGCGCCGGCGGGTGCGGCACGTCGTCACCGAGATCGACCGCGTCCGCCGCGCGGCGGACCTGCTGCGGGCCGGGCGGGAGCGCGAGATCGCCGGGCTGCTGGACGCCTCCCACGAGTCGCTGCGCTCCGACTACGAGGTGTCCTGCCGCGAGCTCGACCTGGCCGTCGACACCGCCCGCGCCTCCGGTGCCCTCGCCGCCCGGATGACCGGCGGGGGCTTCGGCGGGTCCGCGATCGCCCTGGTCGAGGTCGACGCCGTGCAGCCCGTCGCCCGCGCGGTCGCGTCGGCCTTCGCCGGCGTGGGGCTGCGCGCGCCGCAGTTCCTCGCCGCGCTGCCCAGCCACGGGGCGGCCCGCGACCTCTGACGGCCGCGGACCGCTCCCTCAGCGGGCGACGCTCACCCGACGTCCATGCGCTGCAGGCGGATCGAGGACAGCACGACGGACCCGACCGCGATGCCCGCCAGCACGACGGCCGACGTCACGACGCCCGTGGTCGCCACGGTGCCGACCGGCACGTCGCCCGGGATGGCGAGGGTGGCCACGCGCCGGCCGTAGGAGCCGATCGACAGACCGCGCAGCGCGGGGGCCAGCCCCGCGAGGAACGTCTCCCACAGCACGACGTAGGCGAGCCCGGCGAGCAGGCCGCGGCGGGTCAGCAGCGACAGCAGCACGAACAGCCCGGTGTAGGCCGCGGACGTGAGGGCGGTCGCCAGGAGGATCCCGCCGACGACGTCCGCCGCCGGCAGGTTGATCGAGATGCCGACGGCCATGCACGCGAGGCTCGCGGGCAGCACGACCACGAACGTCGACACCCAGGCCGCCGCGAACCGCGCGACGACGAGGTGCCAGCGGGGGCGGGCGACGCCGCGCAGCAGCGGCAGCGTCCGGCTGTCCCGCTCGTCGCCGAAGGCCCCGATGCCGAGCACGAGCGCGACGATCGGGACGACCAGCCCGGTGAGCAGGTTCGCCGTGAGGGTCGTCTGGACGCCGTAGCGGCCGGCGACGCTGGTCACCGCGATGACGACGACCGCGACCACCGCGACCAGCAGGGGCAGCGCGGCGAAGGCCGCGGTGCGGCCGCGGAACAGGATGCCCCGCAACGAGAAGCCGAACAGCGTGGTGCCCATCAGCGACCTGCTCCTCTCGCGGCGCGCACCAGGTGCGCGAACGTGCTCTCCAGGTCCTCCCCGACGGGCTCGACCCGCCGCAGGGTGGCGCCGGCCCGCTGGGCCAGCACCGGGACGGCGTCGGCCAGCCCCACGGCGCGCGGGGTCTCCACGACCACGCCCCGCCCGTCCGGGTCGCTGCGCACCGCGACCACCAGCCCCTCGGCCAGCAGCAGACCCGCCAGCTCGGCGACCCGCGTCCCCTCCAGCCGCAGGGTCCGCGGGCGGTCGACCAGGAGGTCGCGGATGCCCGCGGGTTCGCCCTCGGCCACGAGGCGGCCGTTGACGACGACGAGGACGCGCCCCGCCATCCGCTCCACCTCGGCGAGGACGTGGGAGGACACCAGCACCGTGCGGCCCTCGGCCCCCAGCGCCGCGACGAGGTCGACGTCGGCGCGCCGCTGGGCGGGGTCGAGCCCGTTGAGGGGTTCGTCCAGCAGCAGCACCTGCGGGTCGTGCACGAGGGCCTGCGCGAGCTTCACGCGCTGCCGCATGCCCTTGGAGTACCCGCCGACGCGGCGGTCGGCCGCCTCCGCGAGGCCCACCCGGGCCAGGGCGTTCGCCGCCGCGCCCCGCGGGTCGCGCACCCCGCGCTGCCGCGCCAGGAACTCCACCTGCGAGCGGGCGCTGGCGTGCGCCCACGTGCCCTCGCCGTCGGAGACCACACCCAGGCCGCGGTTGACGCCCGCGTCGGTGTGCGGGTCCACGCCCAGCACGCGCACCGAGCCCTGGCTGGGGCGCGAGAACCCCGCGAGCAGCGACAGCGCCGTCGACTTGCCGGCCCCGTTGTGCCCCAGCAGGCCCGTCACCCCCGCCCCGAGGGCGAAGGACACGTCGGACAGGGCGACGGTGTCGCCGAACCACTTGCTGACCCCGGCCAGCTCGACCACAGCGGTCACGTGTCGCTCCCCCGGGAGTAGCGGGCCGCGACGACGGCGGACCCGCCGACGACCACGAGCGCCCAGACGACCCAGGCCAGGCCGCCCGGCCCGCTGATCGACCCGTCGACGATGGAGGCCGCGAGCCGGATCGGGCCCGACGCGGGGTCGAGCGCGAGCGGCCACTCGTCGCCGAGGACGGTGGCGAGGAGCACGGTCACGACGGGCGCGACGAGCACGACGGCGAGGTAACCGCCGACCGCGAACACGCGCCGCGAGGTCAGCGCGCCGACCAGCAGTCCCAGCACCGTGTGGAACAGCGTGACCACGGCGGCGGCCAGCACGATGCGCGGCAGGTCGGCGGCGTTGTCGGCCACCCACCGCCCCGGGTCGTCGGCCGTGGCGATCGACCCCACGAACAGCACGAGCATCGGGCCCAGCACGATGATGGCGAGCAGCGACAGCGCCGCGAGGAACGTCCCGACGAGGTACTCCACCCACGAGACGGCGGTCGCGAAGTACAGCGCGAGCACCCGGTCACGGCGGTCCCGCGTCAGCATCGACGGGATCGCCGTGGCGACGAAGGCGAGCAGGACGACGCCGTTGGTGGCGAGCAGGTTCGGGTAGCTGATGAGCTCCGTCGGCTGCAGCGTCACCTGCGGCACGAGCAG
This sequence comes from Kineococcus siccus, assembly GCF_009906795.1. Taxonomy (GTDB): domain Bacteria; phylum Actinomycetota; class Actinomycetes; order Actinomycetales; family Kineococcaceae; genus Kineococcus; species Kineococcus siccus. Next base: position 6,292 of record NZ_JAAALN010000031.1, on the reverse strand, counting down.
CGGGACCGCGACCACGGCGAGCGCCGGCAGGTAGGCGACGGCCAGCAGCAGGAACGGCCACACCTTCGACCCGGCGCTGCGGCGCAGGCCGAGCGGGCGGCGCACGCTCGAGGCGACGAAGCTCGCGACGGCCGTGGGGCGCGGGCGCAGGGTCCCGGACCAGCGGGAGTAGCGGATGTCGTGCAGGACGGCGCGGGGTGCGCCGGCCCCGCCCGGGGCCTCAGCCACCGTGCACCCCCATCGCGTCGACGACGACGTCCTCGAGCCCGCGGGACGCGGACACCAGGTGCTGCAGCCCGACCCCGCGGCTCGCGGCCAGGTCGCGCACGACGTCCAGCGCCTCGTCGGAGCTGCGGTCGAGACCGATGTCGCCCGTCGCGGTGGGCGCGACGCGGATGCCGAGCGGCGCAAGGAGGGGTTCCAGCGCCCGCGCGAACTCCCCGACGTCCCCCGAGACGGCGAGCTCGACCGGGCCCGTGAGGGCCTGCTCGACCTGCACGGGACGCTGCGCGGCGAGGGTCCCCGACCGCAGGACCACGACCTCGTCGCACGTGCGCTCGATGTCCTCCAGCACGTGCGAGCTGGCGATGACCCGGATGCCCAGGTCCGACGACAGGCGCCGCACGATCGTCAGCATCTCCTCGCGGCCCGCGGGGTCCAGGCCCGAGGTCGGCTCGTCGAGCAGGACCAGGTCGGGACCGTGCACGAGCGCCTGCGCGAGCTTGGTGCGCTGCTGCATGCCGAGGGAGTAGGAACCCACGGGGCGGCGGCGCTCCTCCTCCAGCCCCACGGCGAAGAGGACCTCGCTCGTGCGGCGCACCGCGTCGCGCCGGCCGAGCCCGCGCATGCGGGCCAGCTGGACGCAGACGTCCTGGGCGGACAGGTCCGCCGGCAGGCACGGGTGCTCGGGCATGAACCCGACGCGGCGGCGGACCTCGCGGCGGTCGGCGACGGCGTCCAGGCCCAGCACCCGCAGCTGCCCCGCGTCGGGACGGGCGAGGCCCAGGGCCGTGCGCAGGAGGGTCGACTTGCCGGCCCCGTTGGCGCCGAGGAGCCCGGTCGCCGGGGCGGAGAACGTCACGCTGAGGCGGTCCAGCGCCGTCACGGATCCGAACGTCTTGCTGACCTGCACGCACTCCAGGCCCGGTGGGGCGGCGGCTTCGATGCTCACGCCCCCACACAACCACCCCGGGCCCGCCGGTCTCGTCCTCCCATCGGCGTGCCGCGCGTCGGCTCATCGGCGACGATCACGGGGTGAGCACCCCCACCGGACCGCGGGACCGCCGGCGCGACGACGACGGCACCCTGGCGGTGGACGTCGCGGTGCTGGGCACCGGGTCGGGCGGGAAGCTCGTCGCCCTCGAGCTGGCCCGGGCGGGCCGCTCGGTCGCGGTCGTCGAGGCCACCCGCGTCGGGGGCGACTGCCCCTACGTGGCCTGCGTGCCGTCGAAGTCGCTGCTGCTGTCGGCCCGCCGCGGCCTGCCCTGGACCGCGGCCGCCGCCCTGCGCGACGAGGCCTCCGCCCACCGCGACGACACCGCGGCGGCCGCGGAGCTCGAGCGGGAGGGCGTCCGCCTGCTGCGCGGGTTCGGCCGCTGGGCCGGCCCGGGCCGGGTCGTCGCCGGGACCGTGGAGGTGCGCGCCGGCGTCGTGGTGGTGGCCACGGGCAGCTCGCCCGTCCGCCCGCCCGTCGACGGCCTCGACGACGTCCCGACCTGGACCTCCGTCGACGCGCTGTCGTCGGCGGAGCCGCCCGCGCGCCTCGTCGTCCTCGGCGGCGGGGCCGTGGGCTGCGAGCTGTCCGAGGCCTTCGCGGGCCTCGGCAGCGAGGTGGTGCTCGTGCAGCGCAGCGCCCACCTGCTGTCCGCCGAACCCGCGTGGGTCGGGGACCTGGTGGCGGAGTCGTTGCGGCGCAAGGGGGTCGACGTCCGCACGGGCGCGGGCGCCGAGGCCGCCACCCGCACGCCGGAGGGTTCCGTCCTGCGGCTGGACGACGGGTCCGTCCTGCCGTTCGACCGGCTGCTGCTCGCGACGGGGCGCGCGCCGAACCTCCCGCCCGGCCTCGACGAGATCACCGTCGACGCGCGCTGCCGGGTCCTGGCGGGAGGCGCGCCCGTGCCCGGCCTGTTCGCCGTCGGCGACGTCACGGGCGTCTCGCAGTACACGCACTCGGCCAACCACCAGGCGCGCACCGTGGTCGCCGAGGTGCTCGGGCGCGGCCGGGACGCGGACCTCTCGGGCGTGCCGCGCGTGGTGTACACCGACCCCGCGGTCCTCTGCGTCGGCGACACCCGGCGGACCGACGGGGTCGTGCGGGCGTCCTTCGACGTCGGCGAGGTCGCGAGGGCGCACCTCGTCCAGGGGGTCGCCGGACCGCGCGGCCCGGCCGTGCGCGGCCGCGTCGAGCTCGTGGCGGACACGGCCACCGGGGTCCTCGTGGGGGCCGCCTGCGTCGGTCCCGAGGCGGACTCGTGGGGCGCGGAGCTGACGCTCGCGGTCCGCGCCCGGCTCGACGTCGACCTGCTCGCGCACCACGTCCGCGCGTTCCCCACCTGGTCCGAGGCGGTCCAGCCCGCGCTGCAGGCCCTGCAGGACGCCCGCGCCTGACCCCCGGCGCGGGAGGTGGCCGGGCGCCCCGGCGCGGGGCGGCGGGTCGCCTAGGATGGGCACCCTTGTGCAGTGCGACTACTACGACGCGGGCGTGTGCCGGTCGTGCACCCTCATGGGCCGGCCGTACCCGCTGCAGCTGTCCGGCCGGGTCCAGCACGTGCGCGACCTCCTGGCGGCCGCCGGGGACGTGACCTGGCTGCCACCGGTCGAGAGCCCCGAGGCCGACTACCGCAACAAGGCCAAGATGGTCGTCGGGGGGACGGCCGAGGAGCCGACCATCGGCCTGCTGGACCGCACCGGCCGCGCGGTCGACATCCGCGGCTGCGGGGTCTGCACCCCGGGCGTGCGCGCGGTCCTGCCGGTCCTCGCGGAGTTCATCGGCACCGCGGGCCTGACCCCCTACGACGTCGCCGCGCGCCGCGGCGAGCTGAAGTACCTGCTCGTCACCGACTCCCCCGACGGCCGCGTCATGGTCCGGTTCGTCCTGCGCTCGCAGGAGGCGCTGCCGCGCCTGCGCAAGCACCTGCCCGCGCTGCTGCGGCGACTGCCGCAGCTGGAGGTCGTGAGCGCGAACCTCCTGCCCGAGCACAAGGCGGTCGTCGAGGGCGACCGCGAGGTCGTGCTCACCGAGGCGTCCACGCTGCCCATGCGGGTCGGCGACCACGTCCTGCACCTGCGCCCGCAGAGCTTCTTCCAGACGAACACCACCGTCGCCGCCGCGCTGTACCGGCAGGCGCGCGCGTGGACGCAGGAGCTGGGCCCCGCGTCGGTGTGGGACCTGTACTGCGGCGTCGGGGGTTTCGCGCTGCACTGCGCCGGGGAGGACCGCGACGTCGTCGGGGTCGAGACGAGCCCCGAGGCGGTCGCGAGCGCGCGGCTCAGCGCCCGCGAGGCGGGCCTGGCCCGGGTCCGGTTCGAGGTGGGCGACGCGGGCTCCTTCGCCCGGGCCGCACCGGACGTGCCCGAGCTGGTCGTCGTCAACCCGCCGCGACGGGGTCTGGGCGCGCAGCTCGGCCGCTGGCTGGAGGCCTCCCGCGTGCGGCACGTCCTGTACTCCAGCTGCAACGCCACGACGCTCGCGAGCGACCTCGCGGCCATGCCCTCGCTGCGCCCGCGCGTGGCCCGGGTCCTCGACATGTTCCCGCAGACGGCCCACCAGGAGGTCGCGGTCCTGCTCGAGCGGGACTGACGCGCGCGCAGACCCTGGCGCCCGCGGCACCCGGACGGCGACGATGCCGGGGTGCTCCCGACCGTGACCGCCGCGCGGAGGCCGACCGCGCTCGCGCCGGTGGCCACGCGTCCCCTGCTCGCGGCCGTCGTCGTGGTCTCGGCCGCCCTGACGGCCGCGAGCGGCGGGTACGGCTACCACCGCGACGAGCTGTACTTCCGGATGCTCGACCCCGCGTGGGGCTACCTCGACCAGCCGCCGCTGGCTCCCTTCCTGGCCCGCACGCTGAGCGCGGTCGTCGACGAGCCGTGGGCGCTCCGCGTCCCGGCGACGCTGTCGATGGCCGCCCTCGTGGTGGTCACGACCCTCCTCGCGCGGGAGCTGGGCGGGGACCACCGCGCGCAGCGCCTCGCGGCCTGGGCGGCCGCGTCCGCGTCCGTCCCGCTCGCCATGGCGCACGTCCTGCTGACCTCCTCCCTCGACCTCTGGGTCTGGCCGGCGGTCGTGCTGTGCGCGGTCCGGGCCCTGCTGCGCGACCGGCCCCGGTGGTGGCTGGGTGCCGGTCTCGTCGCGGGTCTCAGCACCTACGACAAGCTCCTCGTCGCCGTGCTCGGCGTGGCCCTGCTGGCCGGTCTGCTCGCGACCGGTCCCCGGGCCGTGCTCCGCTCGCGGCACCTCCTCGGCGGAGTCCTGCTCGCCGCGGTCGTGGCCGCACCGAACCTCGCCTACCAGGCCGCGAACGACTGGCCCCAGCTGACCGTCGGCGCGGCGCTCGCCGCGGACGACGGCGCCGAGGTCCGCGCCTCGACGCTGCCGATGCTGCTGCTCCTGCTGGGCCCGCCGCTGGTCCCGGTGTGGCTGGCGGGCTGGGTCGCGCTCGCCCGGCGGCCCGCCTGGCGCCGGGTCCGGTCCCTCGCCGTGGCCGCGCCGGTCGTCGTGCTGCTGGTCCTCGCCATGGGGTCGCAGAACTACTACCCGATGGGGGTGCTGACGGTCCTGCTGGCCGCGGGCTGCGTACCGGTCGCCGGCTGGTGCGCCGGCCGGCGGGGCCGCACGCGCCTGGTGGCCGGTGCCGTCGCGGCGAACGCCCTCGTCAGCGCCGTGGTCGCCCTCCCGGTCGTCCCCGTCTCGGTGCTCGGCCGGACCCCCGTGCCCGCCGTGAACCAGGTGGCCCGCGACAGCCTCGGGTGGCCGCGGTACGTGCAGCAGGTGGCCGCGGTGCGGGCGGCGCTGCCCCCCGGCGACCGGGCGCGGTCGGTCGTCGTGACCAGCAACTACGGCGAGGCCGGCGCGGTCGACCGCTTCGGCCCCGCCCTCGGCCTGGACACCGTCTACAGCGCGCACAACGCGCTCGCCGACCAGGCGCGGCCGCCGGAGGACGCGACGGTCGTGGTGTTCGTCGGCACGACCCTGGACCGGGCCCGGCGGGTGTTCACGCGCTGCGACGTCGTCGACCACCTGGACTCCGGCCTCGGCGTGGACGGTGAGGAGGAGGGCGCCCCGATCGCCGTGTGCCGCAACCCCGTCGGCGGCTGGAGCCGGGCGTGGCCCCTGCTGCGCCACATCGACTGAACCGGTGGTCGCGGGCGGGTCGGTCGAGCCCACCCGGCCGCGGGTGGGACAGTGTGCGTCCGAGGATCCCGGGCCGGAGGAGGAGTCGTGCCGACGACGGGTGCACCCACGCTGGAGTCCGTGGCCGCGCGCGCCGGCGTCTCCCGCGCCACCGCCGGGAGGGTCCTCTCCGGCTCCGACCGCGTCGGCTCCGCCGCGCGCGACGCCGTCCTGCGCGCCGCCGCCGACCTGTCCTACGTCACCAACCAGGCCGCACGCTCGCTCGTGACGCGGCGCAGCGGGTCGGTGGCGCTCGTCGTCGTGGAGCCCGTGGAGCGGTTCTTCTCCGACTCCTACTTCCCGCTCGTCCTCAGCGGGGCGCAGGCGGTGCTGGCGGACCGGGAGGTCCAGCTCGTGCTCGTCGTCCTCTCGACGACCCGGGAGCGCGAGCGCTTCGAGCGCTACGCCCGCGGCGGCCACGTCGACGGCGCCATCCTCGTCTCCGTGCACGGCGCCGACCCCCTGCCGCAGCACCTGCTCGACGCCGGGATCCCCGTGGTCATGTCGGGGCGCCCCTTCGACGAGGCCTCCACGGTGCCCTACGTCTCGGCCGACAACGTCGGGGGTGCGCGCGCCGCGACCCGGTACCTGCTGGAGGCGGGGTGCCGGCAGATCGTCAGCGTGACGGGGCCCATGGACATGCGGGTGGGGCAGGACCGGCTCGCGGGCTTCCAGGCCGAGCTGAAGGCCCACCGCCGGCGCCACGCGAAGCGGCTGGCCGCCTCCGGCGACTTCTCCGTCGCGGGTGGACGGGCCGCAACCGAGACCCTGCTGGGCCGCTACCCCGACCTGGACGGCATCTTCGCCGCCAACGACCTCATGGCGGCCGGCGCCCTGCAGGCCCTGGCCACCGCGGGCCGGTCCGTGCCGGGCGACGTCCGGGTCATCGGCTTCGACGACGCC
>NZ_JAAALN010000319.1 GCF_009906795.1 Kineococcus siccus | reverse complement strand
AAGGGGGGGGAGGGGGACCGCCCGGGGTCGCGCCTCGGCGGTCCCGCCGCGGCTCAGGCCTCGGGGAGGACGCCGTCGGCGTCGGGGACGCCGCCGTCGATGTCGTCGGCGTCGACGATCCGGTACGCGTAGCCCTGCTCGGCCAGGAAGCGCTGGCGGTGCGCCGCGAAGTCCTGGTCCTTCGTGTCGCGCGAGACCACGGTGTAGAACCGCGCCGAGCCGTGGTCGCCCTTGGGCCGCAGCACGCGGCCGAGGCGCTGGGCCTCCTCCTGCCGCGAGCCGAACGAACCCGACACCTGGATCGCGACCTTGGCCTCGGGCAGGTCGATGGAGAAGTTCGCGACCTTCGAGACGACCAGCGTCGTGATCTCACCCTGGCGGAACGCCTCGAACAGGCGCTGGCGCTCCTTGACGGTGGTGTCGCCCTTGATGACCGGGCAGTCCAGCCGGGCCGCGAGGTCGTCGAGCTGGTCGATGTACTGCCCGATGACCAGCGTCGGCTCGCCCGCGTGCTGGGCCACGAGCCGCTCCACGACGCGCGACTTCTCCGCCGACGTCGAGCACAGGCGGTAGCGGTCCTCGTCGTCGGCCGTGGCGTACAGCAGCCGCTCGGAGTCCGGCAGCGTGACCCGGACCTCGACGCAGTCGGCGGGCGCGATGTAGCCCTGCGCCTCGATGTCCTTCCACGGCGCGTCGTAGCGCTTGGGACCGATGAGGGAGAACACGTCGCCCTCGCGGCCGTCCTCGCGCACCAGCGTCGCGGTCAGCCCGAGCCGGCGGCGCGCCTGCAGGTCGGCCGTCATCCGGAAGATCGGTGCGGGCAGCAGGTGGACCTCGTCGTAGACCACGAGGCCCCAGTCGCGGGCGTCGAACAGCTCCAGGTGCGGGTAGACGCCCTTCCGCTTGGTCGTCACCACCTGGTACGTCGCGATCGTGACGGGACGGATCTCCTTGCGGGCGCCCGAATACTCGCCGATCTCGTCCTCGGTGAGCGACGTGCGCTTGAGCAGCTCGTCGCGCCACTGCCGCGCGGAGACGGTGTTCGTGACGAGGATCAGCGTGGTCGCCTTCGCGCGCGCCATGGCGCCCGCGCCGACGAGGGTCTTGCCGGCGCCGCAGGGCAGGACGACGACGCCCGAGCCGCCGTGCCAGAACCCCTCCACGGCGTCGTTCTGGTACGGCCGCAGCGACCAGTCACCGTCGAGCTCGATGGGGTGCGCCTCGCCGTCGACGTAGCCCGCGAGGTCCTCCGCGGGCCAGCCCAGCTTCAGCAGCGCCTGCTTGAGGTTGCCGCGCTCGCTGGGGTGCACCTGGACGAGGTCCGGGGCGAGCCGGGCGCCGAGCAGGGGCGCCACCTTCTTCGAGCGCAGCACCTCCTCCAGCACGGGCGGGTCGAACGCGCGCAGCACGAGGCCGTGCTCGTCGTCCTTGGCCAGCTGCAGTCGCCCGTAGCGGTCCATGGTCTCGGCCACGTCGAGCAGGAGGGCGTGCGGCACGGAGTAGCGGGAGAACTCCAGCAGCGTGTCGACGACCTGCTCGGCGTCGTGGCCCGCAGCGCGGGCGTTCCACAGGCCGAGCGGCGTCAGGCGGTAGGTGTGCACGTGCTCGGGCGCGCGCTCGAGCTCGGCGAACGGCGCGATGGCCGCCCGGCAGGCCTGCGCCCGCTCGTGGTCGACCTCCAGCAGCAGCGTCTTGTCGCTCTGGACGATCAGTGGGCCGTCGCTCACGCGCAGGGTCTCCTGGTGGTGGGGGGAGTGCTTCCGGCAGGTGCAACAGCCGGGCGCACGCGCTGCTTCCGCCCCGTCACCGGGACAGGAACACCGCGCTCACGGAGTCGCTGTCGAAGGTGCCGGTGGTGTCGAAGGCCGGCGAGGACTCGAAGAACACCAGCGCCAGGACGATGAACAGGACGATCAGCAGCGACAGCGCGAGGCACACCCAGGCGCAGATCTTGCCCGCGGTGATGTACCCGAGACCGCGGACCCGGCCCTCGGAGGCCTGGACGGTCCGCTTGGCCCCGCGGGCCAGCACGAGCGCCACGATGGCCGCGATCCAGCCGAGGCCCGTCCCGAGCAGCACGAGCGAGCCCACCCCGGTCCACAGCACCGCCTGCGCGCCGCCGGCGACGGGTGGGCCCGCCGGGCCGTAGCCCTGCTGGCCGTACTGCTGCTGGCCGTACTGCTGCTGGTCCTGCGGCGGCTGGCCGTAGCCCTGCTGGCCGTAGCCCCCCTGGTCGTAGCCCTGCGGTTGCCCGTAGGCCTGGCCCTGCAGCTGGTTCTGCCCCGAGCCCAGCTGCGGCCCGCGGTAGTCGGTGGGCGGGCCGCCGCCGGGCAGCTGGGCCCCGTAGGCCTGCTGGTAGCCGGGCTGCTGCTGGGAGTACTGGTGGTGCAGCCCCTGCGCGGGCGGGTCCTGCACGGGGTTCGCCCGCGTCGGGTCGCCCTGCGTGGGGTTGGCCTGCGTGGGCGCGGAGCCGCCGAAGGTGTCGGGCGGCGTGCTGGTGCGGTAGGGGTCGTGCGTGTCGTCCTCGCCGGTGGGCGAGGAGGTGCCGCGGTCGTCCTGGTCCGGCTTCTCCCACCAGGACCGCTCGCTGCTGTCGCCTCGTCCGGACTCGGTCATCGTCGGAGCACTCCCTGGGTCGCCGCTGCTGCCTGCGGTGTCGACGCTAGCTCACCGGCGCGCTCGCGGCTGGCTCTCAGGCCTCCGCCGGAGCTCAGGCGTCCGCCGCAGCCACACCGGTGATGCGGTGCACCGAGTAGGAGCGGACCGTCTGCTCCGCGCGGTCGACCGCGGTGATCCGGCCGCCCTCGACCCCGACCGGCTCCACCAGGTGGCGCCGGGCCGCGCCCTCACCGTCGACGTAGCCGATCCAGACGGCGCGCCGGCGGCTCGCGGCCTCCCGCAGCAGGGCCAGCGACGTCGTCGGGTCCATGACCGCGAGCGCGGGGGCGTCGGGCGCCTGGCCGCGGCGGCGCTCGACGTCGGCGGCGTCGTCGTCACCCGCGCGCAGCGACCGCACCGCCGCCGACAGCAGCGCGTGCGCGGGCACGGGCGGCTCACCCGTGACGGGACGGGGGACGGGGCGGGGGCCGCTGCGCAGCGCCGTGGCCCGGCGCAGCAGCAGCTCGCCCGCGGGGCCCTCCGCGGCGGGCGCCACCCCCACGGCGCGCAGCACGGCCAGCACCTCGTCGGGGTCCGCCGTCGCCGCGAGCACGGTCGCGGCCAGCGGGCGCAGGCCGAGGGAGCGGCAGCGCTTGTCCCCCAGCAGCTCCGCGAGCAGCGAGGGGTCCTCGGCGCGCACGTACGAGC
>NZ_JAAALN010000318.1 GCF_009906795.1 Kineococcus siccus | reverse complement strand
GCTCGGGCAGGGCCACCCCCGCCTCGTCGGCCCAGCGCAGGACGCGGGACAGCGTGCGCTGCAGGTGGTTGGTGCGCACGACGAGGTGGCGGCCGTCGAGCACCGTGCTCTCGCCGCCGTCGAGGACGGTGGCGGGCGGGTGCCCGGACGAGGCCGCCCAGCGCACCTCGGCGCGGTGGGTCGCGACGACGTCGGCGAGGCTGCCCTCGGCGACGATGCGGCCGCGGTGCAGGATCGCGAGGGTGTCCGCGAGCTCCTCGGCCTCCTCCAGGTGGTGGGTGGTGAGGAGGACCGCGGTGCCCTCGGCGACGAGGGCCCGGACGAGGTCCCACACGCGTCGCCGGCTCTCGGCGTCCAGGCCGGTCGTGGGTTCGTCGAGCAGGAGCAGCTCCGGCCGGCCGAGCAGGGCGAGGGCGAGGTCGAGCCGCCGCCGCTCACCGCCCGACAGCGACTTCGTCACCACCGACGCCTTGTCCTGCAGCCCGACCGCCGCCAGGACGTCGTCGCTCGCGCGGGGCCGGGTGAGGGTGCCGGCCCACATCCGCGCGGCCTCGGCGACGGTCAGCTCCCCCGGGACCCCGCCGGACTGCAGGACGACGCCGGTCCGGGGGCGGACGAGCCGCCGCTCGCGCACGGGGTCGTGGCCGAGGACGCGGACGGTGCCGGCGGTCGGCGGGGCCAGCCCGGCGACGACGTCCATCGTCGACGTCTTGCCGGCCCCGTTGGTGCCCAGCAGGCCGAAGACGGCGCCCGGGCGCACCGTGAAGCTGACGCCGCGCACGGCCTCGGCACCCGAGGCGTAGCTGCGGCGCAGGTCGACGACGTCGACGGCGTTCACCGGGCCACCCCCGTCGGGGCGGCGGTGCGGTCGGCGCGCACCGCACGCACGAGCCGGACGGCCGTGCCGCCGACGACCGCGCCGGTCAGCGCCCCACCCAGGACGGGGTGGACGCCGAGCGACCACGCGGCGGTGACGAGGAGGGCCAGCAGGACGGTGAGCGCGGCCTCGCGCGGGAGGCTGGGGGGCCGGGCGCAGGAGCGGCGTCGCGAGGTGGGGTTCGTCATGCGTCGAGCCTGCCGCCGTCCGGGCTCGCCTCCCCGTGCGCCGCCGCACGAGTTCTCCCGCCGGCCGCACGGGCGACCCGTGACGAACCTCACGGGTGACCGCGCCCGGTGGGGGCCCCTGCGGCACCGGGAGCGCTGGGCCGCAACGTGCCGGCCCGACGCGCGCGCTCTGCGGTCTACTGGGGCGGTGCCGCCGACCTCCGCCCGCGCGGGCGCCCCGTGACCGCGGCGTCCCGCCCGGCCTTCGTGCTGCACGACCACCGGCGTCCCCGGCCCCACCTCGACCTGCGCCTGGAGGAGGACGGGGTGCTGCGGTCCTGGGCGGTGCCGAAGGGCCTGCCGACGTCCCCCGGCGGGAACCGGCTCGCGGTCGCGGTGCCCGACCACGACCTGGACCACCTGACCTGCACCGACGACGACAAGTCCATCGCGGACACCGGCTGGTGGGAGGAGCACGACCGGACGGAGCGGCGCCTGCTGTTCACGCTGCACGGCCGCCGGGTCCGCCGGTACGCGCTGATCCGCACGGGCCGCGGCTGGCTCCTGCACCTGACCCGGGACCAGCCCGACGCCGACCAGCCCGACGCCGACCAGCCCGACGCGTGAGGGGCGTGCGTCAGCCCTGACCGCCGTCGGGCCAGCGGCGCCGGGCGAAGTGCTGCACGACGTGCAGGAGCGCGGCGCGGAACTCCGCGGCGTCGTGTCCGCTGCCCGCGAGAACGTCGGCGAGGAGGTCGTCGGCGCTGCCGGAGCCGACGACCTCGTCGAGCGCGCGCCGCCCGTCGTCCGTGGCCGTCACGACGCTGCGGCGGCGGTCGGCCGGGTCGCGCTCGCGCCGGACGTGCCCGTGCTCCTCCATGCCGCGCAGCATCCGGCCCATGGTCTGCTCCTCCATCCCGGAACGGCGGGCGAGCTCGCGCTGCGTGGCCGGGCCGGCCGAGAGCAGGTGCAGGATGACGAGCCGCGAGTGGGTGAGCCCGTAGCCCGTGAGGACGTCGTCCCACGCGTGCTCGACCAGTCGCGCGGCCGTGGACAGCAGCCGTCCCGTCGGCCAGTCGGCGCCCTCGCTCACGGTCCCCCTCCTCGTCGTGCTCGTCGTCCGGTGCTCGTGGTGCTGCCCCGACACCCTCGCGGACTGGACCGCGCGGCGCGCACCCGGTACAACACTAAGCATGGTGAGCATTCGTGGGCGGCGCGTCCTGGTCCGCATCGGCCTCGGCCTGCTGGCCGTCCTGTGGTTGTTCCTCGCCTCGCAGGGCGGGCCGGCGATCGGGAACCTCTCCTCGGTCCAGACCAACGACGCCTCGACGTTCCTGCCGACCGACGCCGAGTCGACCCGGGCCGCCGAGGCGGTGCGCGGCCTCGAGGCCACCGGGACCCTCCCCGCGTTCCTCGTCGTCGAGCGCCCCGGCGGCGTGCGGCCCGCGGACCTCGCTGCGGCGCAGGAGCTCAGCGGCTCGCTGCCGACCCTCGCGGTGGGCGACGCCTCCCTCGGCACGTACCTCACGGGCGAGGCCGCACCCGCCATCCCGTCGCAGGACGGCCAGGCCGTGCTCCTGCCCGTCTCCCTCGACGCGAGCGCGGTCACCACGCCCGGCAGCGACGGGACCGAAGCGCTCCCGGTGGTCGTCGACGCCCTCCGCGCGGCCGCGACCGCGCAGTTCCCCGGCGCGCAGACCTGGGTGACGGGCCCCGCCGGGCTCACCGCGGACCTGTCCTCGGCGTTCGGGGCGATCGACGGGGTGCTGCTGCTCGTCGCGCTGGGCGCCGTCCTGGTCATCCTCGTCCTCGTGTACCGCTCGCCAGTGCTGCCGTTCGCGGTGCTGCTCACGTCGGTGTTCGCCCTGTCGCTCGCGGGGCTCGTCGTCTACCACCTCGCCGCCGCCGACGTCCTCGTCCTGAACGGGCAGAGCCAGGGCATCCTCTCGATCCTCGTGGTCGGCGCCGCGACCGACTACGGGCTGCTGCTGGTGGCGAGGTACCGGGAGGAGCTGCGCCGGCACCGGTCCCCGCGCACCGCGCTGTGGACGGCGTGGCGCGCTGCGCTGGAACCGGTCCTGGCCTCGGCGCTCACCGTCGGCATCGGCCTGCTGTGCCTGCTGCTCAGCTCCCTGAACTCCAACCGCTCCCTCGGCCCGATCGCGGCCATCGGCATCGCCGCGGCCCTGCTGTCCGCGCTGACGTTCCTGCCCGTCCTGCTGCTCGGCGGCCGCTGGCTGTTCTGGCCGCGCATCCCCCGCGC
>NZ_JAAALN010000317.1 GCF_009906795.1 Kineococcus siccus | reverse complement strand
GCGCGGCGCGGCCGCCGGGCCCGCCGCCGCCCAGGGGCGGCGCCGGAGCCTCCGGTCCCGTCGCGCGGGCCGGCCCGTGGCGGCCCGCGACCGTCGAGGCGTAGACGTCGACGTACTCCTGCCCCGAGAGGGCCTGCACCGCGGCGACGATCTCGTCGGTCACCGAGCGCACGACGAACGGGTCGTCGGTGCGCCCGGCGTAGCGCGAGAAGTCCAGCGGCTCCCCGATGACCACCCCCACGCGGCGCACGCGCGGCAGCAGGCGACCGCGGGGGAACACGGCCTCGGTGCCGATCATCGCCACCGGCAGCACGGGCACGCCCGACTCGAGCGCGATGCGCGCCACCCCGGTGCGGCCGCGGTACAGCCGGCCGTCCGGGGACCGCGTGCCCTCGGGGTAGATGCCGAACACCTCACCGGCGCGCAGGACACCCACGGCCGCGGCGATCGCGGCCTGCGACGCACGACCGCCCGAGCGGTCCACCGGGAGCATGCCGATGCCGCGGAAGAACGCCCCGCCGAGCCGTCCGCGCAGACCCGGCCCGGTGAACAGGTCGGCCTTGGCCACGAAGGTGATGCGACGGCGCAGCACGACGGGCAGGAAGATCGGGTCGGTGAGCGACAGGTGGTTGCTCGCGAGGATGACGGGACCCGACGCCGGGACCCGGTCCAGACCGCGGACCCAGGGCCGGTAGACGGCCTTCAGGACGGGCTCGGCGAGCAGGAGCTTGATCAGCCAGTAGAGCACGGAGCCCCGTCCCCCTCCGTCGTCGGCGGCCGGTCGACGGCTCCGCACCGGCCCCCGCGGGCCGGTCCGTGGACCCTAGGGCACCACGCCCCCGGGCGCCGGGCGCTCCGCCCCCCGGACAGGGGTGCTCTCCCTCGACCAGGGGGTCCCGCCGTGCCACGATGAGGCGTGCCCTCGACCCCGGACGACGGATCCGGCCCCCTCGACGTCGACGCGGCCTTCGCCGAGATCGTCGCCCACTGGGGGGACACCGACCTGCACGGGGGCCCGGGCCGATCGGACGACGGCGCCGAGGAGTCGGGCGCGCCCGCCCCGCGCCCGGGGACCCCGGGCGCGCGCGCGCACGGCACGCCCGAGACCGGCGACGCCGCCCGCACCGTGCGCCCCGCGCGCCCGCTGCCCCCCGCCCCGCGCGAGGACGTCCCGGCCGCGCCGCCCGGGCGCGACGAGGTGGACGAGGACATGGCCCTCGCGGGCCTCGACGAGGGCTTCGTGCCCCCGGAGCCGCAGCCGCTGCCCCGCGACCTCGTCGGCTGGGGCGCGTGGGTGGCCGTCGTCGGCGCCCCGCTGTTCCTGCTCGTCGTCGCGCTCGCCTGGCGCTCGGTCCCCCCGCTCGTCACGGCCGCGACGGCGCTGGTCTTCGTGGCGGGCTTCGCGACGCTCGTGGTCCGACTGCCGAGCTCGCGCGACGACGACTCCGACGACGGCGCGGTCGTCTGACGCGTCCGGCGCCGCCGGCCGGGTGACGCGCTCGGCCGGGTCTAGGCGTCGTCGGCGGTCACCAGCAGGTCCGCGACGACCGCCAGGTGGTCGGTCGCGGCCGCCGCGTCGCCCGGTGCGAGGTCCGGGGTGCGGACCCCGGTCACGCTGAGCCGCGGATCGACCAGGACGAGGTCGATGCGGCGGTGCGGCGCCCGGGCCGGGAACGTCGGGAACTCCGCGCCGGCGCTGGTGGCCGCGTCGAGGAGGACGGTGCACAGCCGCTGCCGCGCCGCGCCCTCGGGCCCCTCGTTGAGGTCACCGCCCAGGACCACGGGGGCCTCCCGCCACGGTGAGCACGGTCCCGGCAGCGGGGCGGTCGGCGCGAGCGTCGCCGCGTGCCGCTCGCGCTCCCCCGCCTCCAGGCCCAGGTGGACGCTGCGCACCAGCACGTCGCGGGACCAGCCGCCGGCCAGCGGCACGCGCACGACGGCCTCCGCGCAGCCCCGGCGGCGCACCGGGCGGCGGTCGCGGAAGCGGGGCGTGGGCAGCGCCCGGACCTGCCCGGCCCGGACGTCGACGCGCGCCGCGGCGAGCATGGCCGTGCCCGCGCCGGCCCGGCCGGCCGCGGCCACCCAGAGCCCGACGTCGGCCGCGAGGTCGCCCAGGCGGTGCCCCGAGAAGGGGTGCGTGGGGACCTCCTGCAGGCACACCACGTCGGCCTCGGCGGCCCGCAGCACGCGGCGCAGGGCCCGGGAGTCGTCGAGCAGCTCGCGCACGTTCAGCGTGGCCACGCGCAACCGCGCCGTCGGACGGGACGGGGCCACGGGCTCAGCCCCAGCCGCGGGAGAGGTCGGCGGCCCCGACGAGGCCGGCCGCCGGGCCGAGCTGCGCGCGCACGATGCGGAGCTCGGGACGGAAGCCCCGGCCCGTGAGCGTGCGCCGGTAGGCCTCGCGGGCGGGGCCCAGCAGCAGCTCGTCGGCGTCGGAGACGCCGCCACCGACGACGACCGTGCCGGGGTCCAGGGCCGCCGCGAGGTTGGCGATGCCGATGCCCAGCCAGCGGCCGACCTCCTCGAACAGCTCGACGGCCGCGGGGTCGCCCGCGCGCGCCGCCTCGGTCACCAGCGGGCCCGTGATGGCCTCGGGGTCGCCCTTCGCCAGGTCCAGCAGGGCGTGCGCGACGGGCGACTGCGCGCGCGCCATCTCCCGCGCCTCGCGCACCAGGGCGTTGCCCGAGGCGTACTGCTCCCAGCAGCCGCGGTTGCCGCACTCGCAGCGGTGGCCGCCCGGCACGACGATCATGTGCCCGAACTCGCCCGCGAGGCCGTAGCGGCCGCGCTGGACCCGGCCCATGTTGACGATCGCCCCGCCGATGCCGGTGCCCATCGTCACGCAGACCAGCCGCGCCTCGCCGCGGCCGGCGCCGAAGCGGTACTCGCCCCAGGCCGCGGCGTTGGCGTCGTTCTCGACGATCGTGCGCCGGCCCACCCGCCGGCCCAGCCGGGCGCGGACCCGCCGCTCGACGGCCTCGCGCAACGGCTCGTTGCGCCAGGCCAGGTGCGGCGCGAAGAGCACCGTCGCCCGCTCGGCGTCGACGAAGCCCGCGGCGCCGATGCCGACGGAGACGATCTCGTGCTGGCTGGCGAGCTCCTCGACGACCTCGGCGATGGTGTCCTCCACCGCCTGCGGGCTCTTGGTCGGGGTGTCCCGGCGCAGCTGCGCGACCACGCGCCCGTCACCGTCGACGACACCCGCGGCGACCTTCGTCCCGCCGATGTCGACGCCGACCGCGGGGCCGTCCCCGATCAGCGCGCGGCGCGTCTGCTGCCGCAGCCGCTGCTGCAGCGCCGCACGCCGGGGGTCCGGGGCGCGGCGGCGCCGGGT
>NZ_JAAALN010000316.1 GCF_009906795.1 Kineococcus siccus | reverse complement strand
AGCCGCGGGGGCGGCGGGGGCCGTGACGCCGGCCGGCAGCGCGAGCGCCTGCACGGCGCTCGTCGTGACGGCGCTCGTCGTGACGGCGCTCGTCGTGACCGCGCTCGCGGGGGCCGCGGCCGTGGCGGCCGTGGTGCCCGTGAGCAGCAGGCCGGCGGCGAGCAGCGTGCCGGCCGCCAGTGCGCGTGCCCTCATCGGCGGGTGCTCCTCTCGCGCAGGACGTCCACGGCCCGGGTCCACGTCGCCGGGGAGAGCGCGGAACCCGCCAGCGCCCCGGTCGGTGCGGTGGTGTCGCGGCCGCGCAGCTGACGCTCCAGCTCGTGCTCGTCGACCAGCTCCGCCAGCGACAGCGCCTCCGGCGCCTCGACCGCCGGCGCGTCGTGCACCGGCGGCAGCTCCGCGGGGGCCGCGGCGCGCCGCCCGGCGGGCGGGGCGGCGGGCCGGGTCCGGGGCTGCAGCGGGATCTCCACGACGTCGCGCGTCTCGGCCGGGGCGGGCGCGATCGAGGCGGCCGGCATCTCCGAGAGCAGCGTCACCTGGTGCTCGGTGACGCCGACCACGAGGGCCCGCTCCCCCACCCGCAGGACCGCGACGCCCGCCTTGTGCCCGACCGCCTGGCGCGAGATGACGGCGATGTCGCCGCTCGCGGCCGCGGCGCCCTTCGAGCGGCGCAGCCAGCGGGTGACGAGGAAGAGCAGCCCCAGCACCGCGACGAGCGAGACCGACATCCGGGCCAGCGCCTCCAGGGTGTCCATCAGGAGACCTCGGTGCCGGGCGTCACGATCTCCGTCACGCGGATCGCGTAGTCCTCGTCCACCACGACCACCTCGCCGCGGGCGATGAGCTGGCCGTTGACGAGGATGTCGGCGGGGCTGCCGGCGGCGCGGTCGAGCTCGACGACCGACCCGGGCTGCAGCGACAGCAGGTCCTGCACGGTCATGCTCGTGCGGCCCAGCTCGACCGTGACGTCCATCTGCACGTCGCGCAGCAGGTCCATCGTGCGGCGGGGACCGGCCGAGGTGGCCGTGGCGGTGGGCTGCGGCGCGGCCGCGGGGGCCTCCCCCGACACCGAGATGCCGATGAGGGCCAGCACCTCGCCGTCGGAGCTGACGACGGCGACGGCGCCCTGCGGGCCGAGGGCCGCCAGCGCTTCGGCGGGCTCCCCCTCGACACCCGCCTCGAGCGTGCAGTGCCCGAGCGTCTGGACCGCGGTCTCCAGCGCGGGCCGCACGGCGTCGACCGGGTCGAGCGCCCCCTCGGGGCTGGACAGCAGCGCGTTGGTCGCGGCCTCGCCGATGATGACGACGACCGTGCCCGCGGCGGCGCCGGCGAAGCGGGCCGAGACGCCCGTGCCCTCCTCGCCGAGGTCCGGGGCGTCGCCGACGGCCAGGACCGCGGTGATGGTGCCGGGGCGGGGCAGCGGCAGGACCGACAGCGCCGCCTCGGCGGCCTGGCTGACGAACGCCTGGGCGTCGGTGTGGGTGGCGGTGCTCATGCGGACTCCTCGGGGGTGGGGACGACCAGGCAGGCCAGCCGCGGACCGCGGCTGCCGGCGACGGCGGTGGCGATGCGTGCGCCGGAGGCGACGATGTCGAGCGGGGTGTCGGCGCGGTGCGGCAGCCGGAGCACGTCGCCGGGGGCGAGCGCGAGGATCTCGTCGGGGCGCAGGGCCGCGGGCGCGAAGCGCACGGCCACGTCGACGGGGATGTGCTCGAGGTGGTCGTCGAGGCGGTCCCGCATGAGCCGGCGGGTGCGCAGCTCCTCGGGGCTCGCGACCCGCAGCTCGGCCGCGGTCAGCGCCGTGGACAGCGAGTCCAGCGGCATGGCGAGGGTGGCCTGGCCGGCGCTGCCGCCGAGCTGCAGCTCGAACGTCGCGACGATCATCACGTCGGTGGCGGAGCCGGCCTGGGCGAACTGCGGGTTCTGCTCCAGGCTCGTGAGCGAGGGGTGCAGGTCCACCAGCGTGGTCAGCGAGAAGGCGAGCTCGGTGAGCGTGCGCTCGATGAGCTGGCGGCCGAGGACGCTCTCGATCTCCGTCAGCGCGCGGGTGGGCTGCTGCCCCCCGCCGTTGCCGCCCAGCATCCGGTCGACCCACCCGAGCAGGGCCGGGGTGTCCAGGTGCAGGATGCCCGCGCCCACGAGGGGCTGGGGGTCGAAGACCGCCATGACGCTGGGCACGGGCAGGGACGCGACGTACTCGTCGTAGCTGTACTGCTGGATGCCGTCGAGCTCGACCTGCACGGTGGTGCGCAGCGTCGAGGACAGCAGGGTCGCCCACTGGCGGCAGAAGGTCTCGTAGGTGATCTCGAGCACCCGGGCGTGCTGGCGCGACAGCTTGGTGGGCCGCCGGAAGTCGTACGGGACGGGGACACCGCGACGACGTGAGCGTCGTCCTGTGCTCGCCCGCCCGGGTGGGGTGGAGGTCTCGGTTGCCACGCTGACCTATCGGCACGTAGGGGGTTCACCCTTTAGCGCTAGGCCGAACGAGTGAGGGACCGGCCGGCCGCGCTGCCGGCGGGTCCCCGCGCCGTCCCTCCGCCACCCGTCAGCCCCGGGGCGGCGCCGCCCCGGGACGGGAGGTCACTGCGTGACGAACTGGGTGAAGTAGATGCCCATGACGACCTTGTGGGGGTGCGCCCCCTCCTCGACGGCCGGCTCCTCGTAGGCCTTGACGATCTTCTCCTGCAGCGCGTCCTTGTACTGCTGGCGCTTCGCGGGGTCGGACAGCTCCGCCGTGGTCAGGCCGCTGAACTCGGCGATGGCGAGGTCGAGCGCCTTGCTGCCGTCCGGGCCGCTGCCCCCGCCGTGGCCCCCCGCCTCGGCCAGCGTGGCCTGCAGGGCGATGCCGAGCTTGAGGTAGTGCCCGTCGGCCAGGTTCAGCGTGATCGGGTCCAGGGCCGTGACGTCGCCGGCCACGAGGACCTCCTCGACGTGCTCCTCCTCGGCCGCGGCCGCGGGCTTGACGAGCATGTAGGTGCCGCCCGCCCCGCCGCCGAGCAGCAGCACCGCCCCGAGGGCGATGACGATGAGCTTCTTCTTCTTGCCGCCGGCGGCCGCGTCGGCGGTGGAACCGCCGTCGCCGCCGCCGCTGGGGGCCTTGCCGCCGCTCTTGCCGGCCATGGTGCGCTCCATCTCAGTGGCCTTCCGGTGTGGGGTCCGCGGGGACGGCGCCGGCCGTCCCCGCGTGGTGCTCCGTGGTGGTGCTCGTGGTCGTGGTGCTCGCGGTCGTGGTGCTCGCGGTGGTGGGCTCGGTGGTCGTGGGCTCGGTGGGGCCGGCGTGCCGCGGGCCGGCCGGCGGCGCGCTCACCCCTGCGGCGTGGTCGCCGGCTGGGTGCTCACCACCGGGGTGATCACCGGGGTGA
>NZ_JAAALN010000315.1 GCF_009906795.1 Kineococcus siccus | reverse complement strand
GGCGGAGCCCGCCCCCGCGCCCGCGACCGGCCCCCGCATCTCCGACGCCGAGCGGTCCCTGGTCCGCACGGTCCGCCGGGTCGACACCTCCGACCGCTTCGAGCGCACCGACGTCGTGCTCGTGCACGAGGTCGCCGACCTGCTGGGCCCGCTGCTCGAGCACGTCGCCGAGCGGGGTGCCGACGCCCGCGTCCGGCACGACCTCGAGACGCTCGCGCTGGAGCACCTGCCGCGCACGGTCGACGACTACCTGGTCCTGCCCGCGGACTACGCCCGCACGCACGTCAGCGCGGGCGGGCGGACGCCGGCGCAGGAGCTGCGCGCCCAGCTGCACCTGCTCGTCGAGGGCTGCACGTCCCTGCGCGACGCCGTCCACGACGCTGACGTCACCCGCCAGCAGGAGCAGTCCCGCTTCCTCGAGGCGAAGTTCCGCCGCAGCGACCTCGACCTCTGAGGAGGACTCCGTGACCCTCGACCTCGAGCTGGTCGGCACGACGACGCAGATGGCCGTGGTGACCCTGCGCCCCGGGCAGGTGGTCTACGCCGAGGCCGGGAAGTTCCTCTTCTCCTCCGGTGACGTCGCGATGGAGACGAAGCTCTCCGCGCCGACGGACCCGAACGGCCCGGGCGGGGCCGCCGGCGGCTTCTCCGGCCTGCTGCGCGGGGCGGCCGCGGCCGGCAAGCGGATGCTCGCGGGGGAGTCGTTCGCCTTCCAGCACTTCAGCACCAGCGGCGGGGCGGGGCTGCTCGGGCTCGCGGGTGTCCTGCCCGGGGAGATGCGGCACCTGGAGCTGGACGGCTCCACCACCTGGTACGCCGAGAAGGACGCGTTCGTGGCGGCCGAGGCGGGCGTCCACTTCGACATCGCCTTCTCCGGCCTCGGCGCCGGCCTCATGGGCGGGGAGGGCTTCATCCTCGAGAAGTTCACGGGCCGCGGGTCCCTGCTGATCGCCGGGGCCGGCGACTTCATCGACCTCAACCCGGCCGACTTCGGCGGCGTCGTGAAGGTTGACACGGGCTGCATCGTCGCCTGGGACGACCGCATCAGCTACGGCGTGGAGCGCGTCGGGCGGCTGAACCGGCAGGGGGTGATGAGCGCGGTGCTCGGCGGCGAGGGGCTGACGCTGGCCACGCTGCGCGGCGACGGCCGGGTGATCCTGCAGTCGGTCACCATCGACGGCTTCGCGAAGGCTCTCGCGAAGAACACGGCCCGACGGGACGACAGCGGGCCCGCCGGCCTGGGAGGGTTGTTCAGCGGCTCCCGCGACTGACGGGCACTCATCGGTGACGGTGATCGTTGGACCGCACGCCAGCTCGCGCTGGAACGCACGACGAGGCCGCGCAGGACGCGCGGCACCACGAAGACGAACGGAGCGGACACCATGGGCGTCAGCCTCAGCAAGGGCGGCAACGTCTCCCTCACCAAGGAAGCGCCCGGCATGACCCGGGTCGTCATCGGCCTCGGCTGGGACGCGAACAGCTTCACGGGCTCGGAGTTCGACCTCGACGCGCAGGCCATCATGGTCGGGGCGAACGGCAAGGTCCCCAACGACGGGTTCTTCGTGTTCTTCAACCAGCTGAAGTCCCCGGAGGGCTCCGTGGAGCACACCGGCGACAACCGCACGGGTGAGGGCGAGGGCGACGACGAGGTCATCAACGTCGACCTGGCCGCGGTGCCGGCCGAGATCGAGAAGGTCGTCTTCACGGTCGCCATCTACGACGCGGACACCCGCAAGCAGTCCTTCGGGCAGGTCCGCAACGGCTTCATCCGCGTCGTGAACGCGGACTCCAAGGCCGAGGTCGCGCGCTACGACCTCACCGAGGACGCCTCGACCGAGACCGCCATGGTCTTCGGCGAGCTGTACCGCGCGGGCACCGACTGGAAGTTCCGCGCCGTCGGCCAGGGCTACGCCGACGGGCTCCGGGGCATCGCGACGGACTTCGGCGTCAGCGTCTGAGCCACCCACCGCGCGTCGTCCCCACCGGGGGCGGCGCGCGGTGGTGCGTCGCCGCGCCGTGCGGTGAGCGGTGCGTTGAGTAGGGTTCGCAGTCCGGCCCACGGGCTCCGCATGAACAGGAAGCTGACAGGTGATCCTCAAGACCTACCGCTGGTCCTTCGTCGTCACGGCCCTGGGACTGGTGCTGGCCGCCTGGTACGGGACCTCCGGCGACCTCGGGTTGCTCCAGGCGGTCTTCCTCGTCCTGATCCTCTCGGTCCTCGAGATCAGCCTCAGCTTCGACAACGCCGTGGTCAACGCCACCATCCTGGAGCGGATGAGCCACTTCTGGCGGAAGATCTTCCTGTCCGTCGGCATCATCATCGCCGTCTTCGGCATGCGCCTGGTCTTCCCCATCGTCCTGGTCAGCGTGACGGCGGGCCTGGGGCCCGTGGAGGTCGTCCAGCTCGCCCTCCAGGGTGGTGACCCGGAGACCCCCGGCACCTACGGCTACGAGCTCAACGAGGCCCACCCGACCATCGCCTCCTTCGGCGGCATGTTCCTGCTGATGCTCTTCCTCAACTTCATCTTCGGGGAGAAGGAGCACCACTGGCTCGGGCCGATCGAGCGCGCCCTGGAGAAGGTCGGCAAGCTGGAGTACGTCCAGGTGATCGTCGCCGGTGCCGTGCTGCTGGTGGTCGCCGAGACCTTCGCCACCGACCACGGCCGGACCGTCCTGGCCTCGGGCCTGGCCGGCATCGTCACGTACCTGCTGGTCAACGGCCTCGGTGAGCTGTTCAACGTCGAGGACCACGTCGAGCACGACGACCCCGCCACCACGTCCGCGGGGACGACGGCCTCCGGCACCAACGGGCCCAGCGACGCGGCGCTGGCCACCGGCAAGGCGGCGTTCTTCCTCTTCCTGTACCTGGAGGTCCTGGACGCCTCGTTCTCCTTCGACGGCGTGATCGGCGCGTTCGCCATCACCTCCGACCCGGTCATCATCGCGATCGGCCTCGGCGTCGGGGCGATGTACATCCGGTCGATGACCGTGCACCTGGTCGACGAGGGGACCCTCGCCCAGTACCCGTACCTGGAGAACGGCGCCCTGTGGGCCATCGGGGCGCTGGCCACGATCCTGCTGCTGAGCATCGAGATCCACATCCCCGAGGTCGTCACCGGCCTCATCGGGCTCGCCTTCATCGTGGCCTCGCTCATCAGCTCGATCCGCTACAACCGCGCCCACCCCGAGCAGGCGCACATCCAGCAGCACCCCGCGCACGCGAGCTGAGCCCGCACCGGCGGTCGACGACGCAGGAGCGGGAGGCCCGGGGAGGGGAGCGTGGTGAACGACGGGGGACGACCGGCCGAGGAAGTTGTGGACCTCCTCGGCAGGCCGGGACGGCAGCGCAGCACACGGACGCTGGC
>NZ_JAAALN010000314.1 GCF_009906795.1 Kineococcus siccus | reverse complement strand
CGCCCTGCTGGCCACCCCGCCCGACCCTCCGGAGCCGGGCACGGGGGTCCGCGTCGTGGTCGTCGGGCCGCCGCGGGACCTGCCCGCGGGCGTCCGGCAGGTGCGCGAGGAGCCCCCCGCCGAGTCCGTCCCCGAGCCCGCGGCCGAGCCCGTCGCCGAGGTGGCTCCCGAGCCGGTCGCGGCCGCTCCCGCCGACCTGGTGCCCGCCGTCGTCGAGCCGGCGCACGCCGCCCCCGAGACCAACCGCGCGCAGGCCGGGTCCGCCGCCGAGTCCACCATCCGCGTCGACGTGGAACTCCTCGAGTCCCTCGTGCGCCAGGCCGGCGAGCTGGTGCTGGCCCGCAACCAGATCCTGCAGCGCGCGAGCGCCCTGCGCGACGAGGACCTCACCCGCGCCTGCCACCGCCTGAACCTCGTCGCGAGCGAGATGCAGGAGGGCGTCATGCGCACCCGCATGCAGCCCATCGACCACCTGTGGTCCAAGCTGCCCCGCGTCGTGCGCGACCTCTCCAGCCAGCTCGGCCGCAAGATCAAGCTGGAGATGGAGGGTGGCGACACCGAGCTCGACCGCACGCTGCTGGAGGCGGTCAAGGACCCGCTGACCCACATCGTCCGCAACGCCGTCGACCACGGCATCGAGCCGCCGGACGTCCGCCTCGCCGCGGGCAAGTCCGAGGTCGGGACGCTGAAGATGCGCGCCGCGCACGAGGGCGGTCAGGTCCTCGTCGAGGTCCGCGACGACGGCAAGGGCATCGACCCCGCGATCATCGGCGCCAAGGCCGTCCAGAAGGGCCTCATCACCCAGGCCAAGCTGGAGACGCTGACCACCAACGACATCCTGCAGTTCCTCTTCATGCCGGGGTTCTCGACCGCGGCGAAGGTGACGAACGTGTCCGGCCGCGGTGTCGGCATGGACGTCGTGAAGACGAACATCGAGCGCATCGGCGGTTCCGTCGACGTCGAGTCCACCCCGGGCACCGGCACGATCTGGCGCCTGCGGATCCCGCTGACGCTGGCCATCGTCCCCGCCCTGACCGTCGAGTGCGCCGGTCAGCGCTACGCGATGCCGCAGGTGAACCTGCTGGAGCTCGTCAGCCTCGACACGGGCCGCATGGCCAACGCGATCGAGGACGTCGGCGGCGCGAAGGTCTACCGCCTGCGCGGGGTCCTGCTCCCGCTGATCCGCCTGGAGGAGGCGCTGGAGCTCAAGCGCCCCGCCGACGCGGAACTGCCCACCAACCTCGTGATCGCGGTGCTGGAGTGCGACGGCCGCCGGTTCGGCCTCGTGGTCGACCGCGTCCTGGACACCGAGGAGATCGTCGTCAAGCCGCTCTCCGGTGCGCTCAAGGCGATCGGCAGCTACGCCGGCGCCACCATCCTCGGCGACGGGCGGGTCTCCCTCATCCTCGACGTGCAGTCGCTGGCCCGCCGCACCATGCGCGCCGACGGTCTCGACCACATCGCGGGCCAGCAGGTCGCCGCGGCCTCCACCGTGGCCGACGGCCAGCGCCTGCTCGTGGTCGGGCTGGGCGACAACCGCCGCGTCGCGATCCCGCTGGACGTCGTCACGCGCCTCGAGGAGTTCAAGACCGACTCCATCGAGCGCGTCGGCCGCCGGGAGGTCGTCCGCTACCGCGGCGAGATCCTCCCGCTGGTCCGGCTCTCGCACCACCTCGGCGGCGGGGCGCGCGGCGCGCGCAACGCCTCCGAGCTCGACGCGGTCCCGGGTGTCGTCTACTCGGCCCGCGGGCGCAGCGTGGCGATCGTCGTCGACGAGATCATCGACATCGTCTCCGGGCAGGACGCGCACAGCGACATCGACGACGCCGGTCTGGTCGGTTCGGCCGTGATCCGCGACCGGGTCACGGAGCTGCTGGACGTGCGTGCGGCGATCCTCGCCGCCGACCCGAACTTCTTCACCGAGCAGGCTCAGAAGGAGCTTGCCGCGGCAACCACTCGCCTGGGGGTCTGACGTGTCCACGCAGTACGCCACCTTCCACCTCGCCGGGCACCTGTTCGGTGTCGAGGTCCGCCGTGTGCAGGAGGTGCTCACCGAGCAGCCCCGCACCCCCGCCCCGCTCGCCCCGCCGGCGATCGGCGGGCTCATCAACCTCCGCGGCCAGGTCGTCACGGCCCTGGACCTGCGCCGCCGCCTGTGGCTGCCGGACCGCGAGGAGGGTCAGGTCGCGATGAACGTCGTCGTCCGGGCCGCCGACGAGGTCTGGAGCCTGCTGGTCGACTCGATCGGGGGCGTCATCGAGGCCGCCGACGCGACCTTCGAGCCGCCGCCGGACACGCTGTCCGGCCCGATCCGCGAGCTCATCCGCGGCGCCTACAAGCTCGACGACGCGCTGCTGCTCGTCCTCGACGTCGACCGCGTCCTCGAGCTCGAGGCGACGCCCGCCTGAGCCACCGCACCACCAGGACACCGCACCACTAGGACACCGCACCACCAGGACACCGCACCGGCAGAGGCCCTCGGCCGTCCCCTCGGGGGGGACGGCCGGGGGCCTCTCGTCGTCGCCGGGACGTCCCGGCCGCGGGCCGGGTCAGCGCGGGCGGCGGTAGAGCGCGAGCTCCTCGGCGCGCAGGCGCGGCAGCTCGGCCGCGGGGTCGCACGGCGGCTCCGGGGCGCGGGCGACCACGCGGGACGTCGCGGCCGGGGCCGCCGCGGCGACGTTCCCCTGCTCACCCTCCGGGTCCACGGCCGGCTCGCCGGGCGCGGGCGCCTCCTCCTCGACCGGGCCGGCCACGGGGCCCTCCGGCTCGGCGGGCGTCCGCAGCAGGACGACGGTGGCCGTGACGGCCAGCACAGCGGCGAGCAGCGCGATGCCCGCGCGGGGCGCGAGGACGAGGTACTCGGGTGTCGAGCGCCCGAAGTCGGCGACCTCCTCGGGTCCGGGCTGGCTGCGCGCCGCGTAGGTCAGGAGCCCCGTCAGCGTCCCCAGGCCCAGCAGCGCCGTGACGCCGCCCGCGGCCGCGGCCAGCCAGCGCGCGGGCCGCGGCGGTACGAGCGCGCGGGGGCGCCGGGCGACCACGACGGCCGCCACGACCACGAGGGCGAGCGCCGACGCGAGCGCGCCGGTCTCGGGGAACGCCGTGTACTGCAGCCACTCCCACCGCTGGGAGAGCGTGATCTCCGGTTGGGCCGCGTCGTACTGGTTGCCGTAGTAGGTGTCCAGCGCACCGCCCAGGACGCGCCGGACCACGTCCGCGGTCAGCAGCGCGGGCGCCGATGCACCCACCACGAGGACCCACGCGAGGACCCCGCGCGCCGGGGTGGGGACGTCCTGCTCCTGCACCCGCAGCACGCTAGCCGTGGCGGCGCGGGCCCGGGCCGTCTCCGCGATCCCCGCCGGCCTCGGGGCCGGGATCAGCGG
>NZ_JAAALN010000313.1 GCF_009906795.1 Kineococcus siccus | reverse complement strand
GCCCTCGGCCGCTTCGGCGGCACCCTGCTCACGGGCGCCGCGGCGCCCCCGGCCCCCGCGGTCGCCTCGACCGCGGCGGTCGCCGTGGCGCCCGTGAGCAGGGTGCCGCCGAAGCGGCCGAGGGCCGCGCGCCGGGAAGAGACCTCGACGACCACGGTGCTGCCGCCGCTGCGGACCGCGACGACGGCGCCGGCGGGGGCCACGCGCAGCGCACTGGCCCGCACGAGCGCCGGGGTCTCGCCGCGGGCGGCGGCCCTCGCCCCGGCCCGGGCGGCGTCGACGCAGTCGACCTGGGCGACGACGACGTCCGCGGCGGCCAGGACGACCGCGAGCAGGAGCACGACCGCGGGCATCGCGACCGCGAGCTCGAGGGTCGCCGAGCCCCCGTCCCGCGCCCGCGACCTCACCGCCGGAGACGCCCCCGCCGGGGGCCGAGTCACGGACCGCTCGCGGACGGTCCGGCCGCACCGTGCCGCCCCGCCGGGCCGCCCGCGCATCAGCCGAGCGCCAGCGCCTGGCGGATGACGCCGAGGAGCAGCTGCCGCACCTCGGTGCTGCGCAGGATCGCGATCAGCAGCCCCGCGAAGCCGCACGCGGCGAGCGTGGCCATGGCGTACTCGGCGGTCGCCATACCGGCGTCCCGGACGACCGGCGCTGGCACGAGGTCCCCCACGGGGGCGTCGGGGACCTCCCGGGCGGCCGTCCGGGCGAGCGGGCCGGCGGGGGCGGGCTCTTGGACGCCGCCCGTCGGGTGGGGAGCGGAGTCGTTGTGCTGCAGCATGTCAGGACCTCTCGTCGGGCGTCGGCGGGGCGCGGCTGCGGCCCCCGGTGACGAACGTTCCCCGGCCGCCGACCGCGGCGGGGGCCCGCGGGCGCGCGTTGTGGACAGGGAGGGAAGGGGTCCCGGTGTGGACCCCGCGGCCTCACCCCGTCAGCAGGGACCGGGCGAGGGTCAGCACGACCGGGACCACGCCGAGCAGGAGGAACGACGGCAGGGTGCACAGGCCCAGCGGCAGCACGAGCAGCGAACCGAGGCGGGCCGCGGCCTCCTCCGCCGCACGGCGGCGCTCGCGGCGCGCCTGGGCCGCGGCCGAGAGCAGCAGGTCCGCGGCGGGGGCACCCGTGAGCGCGGACAGCAGGAGGGCGTCGGCCAGCGGCTGCAGCACCGGCCCCGCGCCCGACCACGCCGTGCGCGGGTCCGCGCCGAGGCGCAGCTGCGCGCAGACGCCGCGCAGCTCCTCGGCCACCGCGTCCCGTGGCGCGTCCGGTCCCGCGTCCGGGCGGGTGCTCTCCAGCGCCGCCAGCGCCTCCTCGACGGCCGTGCCCGACGGGAGCCCGGCGCTCACGGCGGCGGCCGTGAGCTCGAGGAGGAGGGGTACGTCGAGCGCCCGGGCCCGGGCCGCGGGCCGCCGCCCACGGGGACGAGGACCGCGCGGGGTGCCCGGGGCGGCACCGCGGGTCCGGTGGCCCCGCGGGGAGTCGCGGACGGGGACGACCAGGACCGCGAGCGCCAGCAGCACCGCGGCGAGGAGGGCCGCCGTGAGGGGCGGACTCACCCGAGCCCTCCCGCCGCGGAGCGGACCATGCGCTGCGTCCAGTGGCGGCCCGCGAGCAGCAGGCCGACGCCGAGGACGGCGCAGCCCCGGCCCGCCCCCGTCGCCAGCAGCGTCTGCCACGGCGGCGCGCCCAGCGCCGCCCCGAGGGCAAGGCCGACCAGGGGCAGCAGGGCGACGGTGCGGGCGCTGACGCGTGCCCCGGCCGTCGCGACCCGCAGCGCCGCGTGCGCGTCGGCGTCCTCGCGCAGGCCGGCCGCGCACGCCGCCAGCGCGTCGGCGGCGGGCGCCCCCGTGCGCTCGGCGAGCCGCCACACGGCCTGCACGGCCGGCGGTGCCCCGCCGAGGTCGACGCCCCCGTCGGCGGGCAGCGCACGGGCGGTGCCCCCGGGCGCGGTGCCCGAGGACGCGGTGCCAGGGGACGCGGTACCAGGGAGTGCGGCCACGGGCGGGCGCGCGGCGTGCTGCCACGCCGTGGTCGGCGCGACGCCCGCGCGCAGGAGGGCGGCGGCCCGCTCGGCGAGGCGCGCGCCGCGGAGGAGCTCGTCCTCCGGGCGCGACGCGGCCTCCGCTCGCACCCACCAGGGCCGGCGCACCCGGAGCCTCGCTGCGCGCGGGCCGGTCCACCGGGCCGCCGGACCGGCCAGCACCCCGGCCGCCAGCAGCAGGGCCGCGACGAGCCAGCCCGTCGTCGCGGCGGTCACGGGGCGGCGTCCACGAGCGTCGCGGCGCCGCCCAGCCGGTCCGCCAGGGCCGGCCAGCCCGGCCCCCGGTGCACCGCACCGGCCGCGTCCACCGTCAGCGCGGGCAGCACGGCGACGCGGAGCCCGGCCGCACCGGGCCCCACCACGGCGACCTCCACGAGCCGGCGCCCCCCCGCGGGCCGGCGCTCGACGTGCAGGACGACGTCGACGCCCGCGACGAGCTGGGCGTCGACGGCGTCGGGGCTCGAGCCGGCCGCGGCGGCCAGCGCGTGCAGCCGGGGGACGACGTCGGCCGCCGTGTTGGCGTGCACCGTGCCGGCGCCACCCGCGTGCCCCGTGTTCAGGGCGGCCAGCAGGTCGCGGACCTCCGCCCCGCGGCACTCCCCGACGACGAGGCGGTCCGGGCGCATCCGCAGCGCCTGCCGGACGAGGACCTCCAGGCCGATGCCGCCGCGGCCCTCGACGTTGCCGTGCCGCGCCTCGAGGCGGACGACGTGCGGGTGCTCGGGGCGCAGCTCGCCGGAGTCCTCGACCAGCACGATCCGCTCGGCGGCGCCGACCTCGCCGAGCAGCGCCTGCAGCAGCGTGGTCTTGCCGGCCCCCGTGCCGCCGCTGACCAGCAGCGAGAGCCGGCGCCCGACGACCGCGCGCAGGACGGGCAGCAGCGCGGGCGCGAGCCCGCCGGCGGCCACGAGGTCGGGCAGCCGCCAGCGGCGGAGCGCGGGCACCCGCAGGCTCACGTGCGTGCCCTCCGGCGCGAGCGGCGGGAGCACGGCGTGCAGCCGGGTGCCGTCGGGCAGCCGGGCGTCGACGAAGGGGCTCGCCTCGTCCAGGCGGCGCCCGGCCCCCGCGGCGAGCCGCACGGCGAGAGCCCGGACCTCGGCCTCGCCGTCGAGCCGGAGGCCGGCCGGCCGCAGCCCCGCGCCGTCGTCGACCCACACCGTGCCGCCGCCGTTGACGAGGACGTCGGTGACCCCGTCGGCCCGCAGCAGCGCCTCCAGCCGGCCGGCGCCCGTGAGCTCGGCCCGCAGGGCGTCCACGAGGCGCAGCAGGGCCGGCGCGCCGAGGACGACGCCCTCGGCCGCCGCGGCGGCCGCGACCGCGTGCGGGTCGAGGCCGTCGCCGACGGGAGCCCCCGCGGCGGCCAGCCGCGCCCGCACCCGGGCCGCGACGTCGGCGCCGCCCGGCCCCGCTGACACCGGCCCACCCGGGAC
>NZ_JAAALN010000312.1 GCF_009906795.1 Kineococcus siccus | reverse complement strand
GACACGCGGCCCCACCCCGGCCGGGCGAGCGCGGGTCGAGGACCCGGCCGGGGTGGGGCCGCGTGTCCGCCGGTCGTGCCTGTCGGTGGGGTCGGGCACCATGCGGGCATGCAGTCCACGACTCCCCCCGCCGGCACCGGCACACCCGCGACGGGCGCCGTGACGCGCACCGTCTTCGGCCGCACCCTGCGCGGCGAGGTCGTGCACCGCCTGGAGCTGCGGCTGTCCTCGGGCGCCTCGGCCGCCGTGCTCACCCGGGGCGCCGCCCTGCAGCAGCTGCGGGTCCCCGACCGCGACGGGACGCTGGGCGACGTCGTCGCCGGGCTGGCGGACGTGGCCGCCTACGAGGCGGACACCGGCTACCTGGGGGCGGTCGTGGGTCGGGTGGCCAACCGCATCGCGGGGGGCCGCTTCGAGCTGGAGGGGACCCGGCACCAGGTGCCGGTCAACGACGGTGCGCAGGCCCTGCACGGCGGGGTCGAGGGCTTCGACCAGCGCGTCTGGCACGCCGAGGAGGTGACCGGGGGCGCCGGGCCCGCGGTGCGGCTGCGGCTGGTCAGCCCCGACGGCGACATGGGCTTCCCCGGCGAGCTGCTGGCCGAGGTCGTCTACGCGCTGTCCGAGGACGCGTCCGGGGTGCACCTGGAGCTCGCCTACCGGGCCGGCACGGACGCCCCGACGCCCGTCAGCCTCACCAACCACGCGTACCTGAACCTCGACGGCCCGGGCACCGGGACGGTCGAGGACCACGAGCTCGTGCTCGCGGCGGGCCGCTACCTGCCCGTGGACGGCGGCCTCGTCCCGACGGGCGAGCTCGCCGACGTCACCGGGACGCCGTTCGACTTCCGCGCCCCGCGGCGCGTCGGCGCGTCGCTGCGCGAGGCGGACGAGCAGCTGCTGCTCGCCGGGGGCTACGACCACAACTGGGTGCTGGACGACTGCGGCCCCGGCCGGTTCGCGACGGCCGCCGTGCTGACGAGCGCGCGCAGCGGCCGCACGCTCACCGTCTCCACCGACCGCCCGGGCGTGCAGTTCTACTCGGGCAACTTCCTCACGGGCGCGGTCCGCACGCCCGAGGGCCGCCCCGTCCGGCAGGGCGATGCGCTGTGCCTGGAGACGCAGGCCCTGCCCGACGCCGTCAACCGCCCGGAGTTCCGGACCGCGGAGTTCGGCGACGTCGTCCTGCGACCGGGGCAGGTCTGGGAGACCCGCACGGTGCTGACGCTGGCGGCGGGCTGAGCGGCGCGGCGGGCCGGGGACGGCCGCGGCGCCTCAGGCGCGGCGGACCGTGAGCGTCGGCGGGACCCGCAGCGTCTGCGCGATGACGCAGTAGCGCTCGGCGAGCTGGACCAGCTTCGCCTCGGTGGCCTCGTCGGCGTCGGAGCTGAAGTCGAAGGTGATGGTCACGTCGGTCAGGCCGACGGGGACCGCCCGGTCCACCCCGAGGGTGCCGCGCGCGTCCCACGTGCCCTCGGCGGTGACGGAGGCGTTGCGCAGCTCGACGCCCATGGCCGTGGCGACGCTGCGCAGCGTCACCCCGGCGCACGCGGCGACGGCCTCGCAGAGCATGTCGGCCGAGCACGCCTCGGTGCCGTCGCCGCCCGCCGCCGGGTGCAGCCCGGCGCGGGTCGTGCCGGCGAAGCCGTCGACGGAGACCCCGATCGACGCCCCGTCCAGGACGGCCACCGCCTTCGCGGGGACGGCCGCGCTCGCGCCGTCCTCCCGGTACTTGTCCTTCAGCGGCTTCTGCAGGGCCCTCAGGTCGGTCGCGTCCACCGGGGCACCCTAGGGCATCCCCGGGGACCCGGCAGGGGCTGGTGGCGGGGGTGTCCGCGGCCCGGTGGCGGGCACAGTGGCTCCCGTGAAGTGGTCGACGGTCCTCCAGAAGGTCGAGCAGGTGGTGGCGGCGTGCCAGGCGATGG
Organism: Kineococcus siccus; assembly: GCF_009906795.1. GTDB lineage: Bacteria > Actinomycetota > Actinomycetes > Actinomycetales > Kineococcaceae > Kineococcus > Kineococcus siccus. The sequence goes on along the minus strand of NZ_JAAALN010000312.1, from coordinate 1,569 downwards.
CCGCGACCCCGCCGGGGATCGTCCCGCTGCGCGTGCGCTCCGCGTGGCTGGTGGGCGACGTGCTGGCGGGACCGCGCGACGACCTCGACGTGGTCGCGGTCGCCCTGGCCGTGGACCAGGACGTCGCGTGGGGCACGCAGCCGCAGGGGGCCGGGCAGTGGCTCCGCGCCGCCCGGCTGGCGACCGCCCCGGTCAGCGTGACGTGGCGGCCGGCGCACGCCGTCGCCAACCACGCCGTCGTGCGGCCCCTGCGCTGCTGGGACGACGCGGACGGCGCCGACGAGGCCGTCCTGGCGGCCGTGCGGGCCGGGACGGCGCCGGCCCTGCGCTCGGCGGCGCCCACCCCGCAGGAGCGGGCGGCCCGGCTGGAGGCCGACCTCGCCACGAGCCTCGCCGCGCTGCGCCGCACGAGCGCGGACGTCGTCGAGCACCGCCACTCCCCCGGCTCACCCGCGAAGCGGGCCGACGCGCTGGCCGACGCGGCGGCGGGCTACCTGGCGCTCCTCGACGCCCGCGACGCCCGCGACGCCCGCGACGCCGCGGGAGCCTGACCGGCCGCGGCGGCCGGGGACGCGGAGAGGGTGACGGCTCAGAGCGGGCAGACGACCTGCCAGGCGTCGGGGTGCATCTCGAAGCGCTCGTGCCGCTGGGGGTCGGTGACCTCACCGTCGGAGTTGAGCCGGAAGGTCCCCGACAGCGCGGTGACCTCCACGACCCGGCCCTTGGCCGTCCGCACGTCCTGGCGCTCGACGTGCACGCCCCGGCGCAGGCCGGCCGCGAAGCCGGCCCGGGCCAGCGGGCCCGTGGAGGTGGAGACCACGACGTCGGCGACGCCGTCGTGCGGGTCGGCGTCGGGCACGAGGCGCGCGCCGCCGCCGATGGTCCCGCCGAGGCCGATCCCCACGACGAGCAGCGGGCGGTGCCCGTCGGCGAGCACCTCGTCGTCGACGCTCACGCGCAGGTGGTACCCGGCCCCCGCCCGCACGCCGGCCCACAGCGCCCCGACGGGGTAGGCCCCGGCGCCCAGGTGGCGCTTGAGCTGCTGCGCCCGCGCGGTGGCCGAGGCACCGATGCCCGCGTGGACGGTGTTGACCGTGGTCCGGCCGCGGCTGTCGACGAGCAGCTCCAGGTGGCGGGCCCGGCCCGTGACGGCGACGCGCGCGGCCGCGACCGGGTCCAGCGGCAGGCGCAGGGACCGCGCGAGGTCGTTGCCCGTGCCCAGCGGCACGACGCCGAGCGGCCCGACGTCCAGGGCGGCGCCCGCGCGGTGCAGGAGCTGCACGGCCGCGTGCAGCGAGCCGTCGCCGCCGAGGAGCACGAGGCGCCGACCGCCCCCCTCCAGCAGGGCGTCGCGGAGGTCCTCGAGCGACGTCGTGCGCCGCAGCTCGACGTCGCACGTGCGGGCCATCTCGGCGATCACCGAGCGCACGACGGGTGCTCCGGCCGAGCCGGCCCCGGCGTTGACGAGGGCGAGCACCCCGGCGGGGGGTGGAGCTGATGGCACGGGCCACCTCCTGTCCTGCCCCGACAACGGCGGGTGGGGGGCGGAGGTGCCGCGCGTCCGGGGGA
>NZ_JAAALN010000311.1 GCF_009906795.1 Kineococcus siccus | reverse complement strand
CCCTCGCCGCCGACCCGGGCACCCTCCACCTCGTCCTGCACCCGGTCGTCGACGTCGTCGCCGGCCGGGTCGCCGGCTACGAGGCCCTGTCCCGCTTCGACTCCCCGGTCCCCACCGAGGCCTGGTTCGACGCGGCCCGTGCCCTGGGCCGGAGCACCGAGCTCGACCGGCTGGTCCTGGCCGCCGCGCTGCCGCTGCAGGCCGTGCTGCCGCACGGCACCTTCCTCACCGTCAACGCCAGCCCCACGTCGCTGCGCGACCCCGCCGTCCTGGACCTCCTCCTCGCCCACGACCTCTCCGGCGTGATCGTCGAGATCACCGAGCACGCCCACTGCGCCCCCCACGACCTGCTCGGGCCTCTGCAGCAGCTGCGGGCTCGCGGCGCCAAGATCGCCCTGGACGACGTCGGCACCGGCCACTCGGGGTTGCTGCGGATGGCCGTGCTGCGGCCCGAGATGGTCAAGGTCGACCTGCAGCTCGTCCGCGGCGTCGCGGGCGACCTCGTCAAGCGCTCCCTCGTGCAGTTCCTCGGCCAGTGCGCCGCCCGCCTCGACGCCTGGATCGTCGCGGAGGGCGTGGAGACGACCGCCGAGCTCGACACCCTCACCGGCATGGGCGTGCCGCTGGTGCAAGGCTTCCTGCTCGCCCACCCCCAGCCCGGGTTCCAGGCCCTCTCGCCCCGCGCCGCCGCCCTGCTGGCCGCGGCGACCCCGCCGTGCCGCGCAGCGCAGGACCGGCGCCTCGCGGGCGAGCTCACCCGGCGGACGAAGACCGTCCGCACCGCGCACGAGGCGACGGAGATCGCCGCGGCCGACCAGGCCCCGGTCGTCGTGGTCGACCACCGGGACGTGCCGCAGTTCCTCGTCCTGCCCGCCCCCCGGCCGGGCGCGGCCCCGCGCGTCACGCGCGTCGACGTCACCCTCGCGCCCGAGACCGCGGTCGCCGACGTCGCCGAGCGCGCCGTGGCCCGCCCGGCCGCCACCCGCTTCGACCCCGTCGTCTGCACCGACGCCACCGGACGCTACGTGGGCGTCGTGGGCGTCGAGGACGTGCTGCTCGACCTGGCCCGCCACCCGGGCGCCGTCACGGGCCTGGACCTGCGCGCCGCCGCGACCGGGCCGGGCCTGCGGTGAAGGTGTTCCGCTGCGGTGACGTGGTCCCGGGCTGCGAGCGCGACTTCCTCGGCGCCGACCGCGACGACATCGTGCGCCAGGTCGCCGCGCACGCCGCCCTGGACCACGGCCTGCCGAGCGTCGACGACGACCTGGCCCGCCTGGTGGCGGAGAACATCCGCGACGTCTGAGCGGACCCGCCCGCCTCACCCCACCAGGCGCGGGGGGAACCCGCCGGTGGCGATCGGCCCCCAGCGCTCCGGGGTGATCCGCAGGAGGCACTTGCCCTGCCGGACCATCGCCGCGCGGTACTCGTCCCAGGCGGGGTGCTCGCCGGAGATGTTGCGGAAGTAGGTGACGAAGGCGTCCAGCGCCTCCGGCAGGTCCAGCACCTCCGCGGACCCGTCGACCTGCACCCACGCGTCGCCGAACGCGTCGCTGAGGACCAGCACGCTGACCCGCGGGTCACGGCGCACGTTCACGGCCTTGGCGCGCTCGGGGTAGGTCGCCACCACGATCCGCCCGTCGTCGTCCAACCCCGCGGTCACGGGCGACAGCTGCGGGCTGCCGTCGGCGCGGTGGGTCAGGAGGACGACGTCGTGGCGCTCGCGGACGAAGGCGAGGAGCTCCTCGCGCTCGACGCGGCGGTTCGTGGCGGCGGTGGGGGTCATGGCGGGCACGGTAGCGGGGGCCCCGGACACCCTCCGGACACAGCCCCGGACTCAGGCACCGGCCGGGGCGACCGGCCGGGGCGACCGGCGGCCGCACGGGTCCTCGCGGACGGTGCGTGGACGGCGAGTGGACGGGGCGTGAAGATCCCCGGCGCGGCGGGGTGCGCCGCGGGCCCCGGAGGGTGCAGGCTGCCGTCCGCGCCGGGGGCGCACGACGAGGCTCCTCCGGCGAGGCCCCACCCACCGCGACGCCCAGGAGGGCCGGATGGACAGCTCAGCGCTCGGCACGGGGCTCAAGCCCCGCCACATCACCATGATCTCCATCGCCGGCGTCATCGGCGCCGGCCTGTTCGTCGGCTCGTCGAGCGCCATCGCGAAGGCCGGCCCGGCCGTCCTCATCTCCTACGCCCTCGCGGGCTCGCTCGTCGTCCTGGTCATGCGGATGCTCGGCGAGATGGCCACGGCGAGCCCCGACACCGGGTCGTTCTCGACGTACGCCGAGCGCTCCCTCGGGCGGTGGGCCGGGTTCTCGGTCGGCTGGCTGTACTGGTGGTTCTGGGTCCTCGTCATCCCCGTGGAGGCCACCGCCGCGGCGAACATCCTCTCCGACTGGCTGGGAGCTCCGCAGTGGGTGTGGGCGCTGGTCGTCACCCTCGCCCTGACGGCCAGCAACCTGGCCAGCGTCGGCAACTTCGGTGAGTTCGAGTTCTGGTTCGCCACCGTCAAGGTCGTCGCCATCGTCGCCTTCATCGCCATCGGGCTGCTGGCCGTCTTCGGGGCCCTGCCGGGCAGCGACGCGCGCGGCACGCCGGGCCTGTCGGGCCCGGGGGGCTTCCTGCCCAACGGGTTCACCGCGGTCCTCGCCGGGATGCTGATCACGATGTTCTCGTTCATGGGCACCGAGATCGTCACCATCGCCGCGGCCGAGTCGCCCGACCCGGAGAAGGGCGTGCGCCGCGCGGTCAACTCCGTGATCTGGCGCATCGGCCTGTTCTACCTCGGGTCCATCTTCGTGGTCGTGGCGATCGTGCCCTGGAACTCCAGCGAGCTCGCCGAGAACGGCTCCTACCAGACGGTCCTGCAGACCCTCGGCATCCCCGGCGCAGCCACCATCATGGACATCGTCATCCTCACCGCGGTCGCGAGCTGCCTGAACTCCGCGCTGTACACGGCCTCGCGCATGGTGTTCTCCCTCTCGCGCCGCGGCGACGGCCCGGCGTGGCTGAGCCGGGTCTCGCGCCACGGGGTCCCGTGGACCGCGATCCTCGCCTCCACCGCCGTGGGCTTCCTCGCCGTCATCGGCAACTACGCGCTGCCGGACCGCATCTTCGAGCTGCTGCTGGCGACCAGCGGGGCCCTCGCGCTGGTCGTCTACGGGTTCATCGCGCTCAGCCAGGTCTTCACGCGCCGCCGCCTGGACGCCGACGGCACCCAGCCGATGATCCGGATGTGGCTCTTCCCGTGGCTGACGTACGCGACGATCGCCTTCATCGCCGTGGTGCTCCTGCTCATGGTCGTCCTGCCCGGCCAGCGCGTGCAGCTCGCGCTGTCGCTGGTCCTCACCGCGGCCGTCGTCACGGTCGGCGTCGTGCGTTCGCGGCGCCCGCGCCCGGAGGTGCCCGGCGGGGTCGACGCCACCGGCGCGGTGGGACGCGACCGGCGCTGACCCGCGCGGCGGGGTGGTCCTGCGCGCCGCGGGCGCGCAGGATCACCCCATGCC
>NZ_JAAALN010000310.1 GCF_009906795.1 Kineococcus siccus | reverse complement strand
GTGTGGACGTGCTGAGCAGCCCGAGGACCCCCGGCCCCTCGTCGGTCCCGCCGTCGAGGGGCCGGGGGTCCTCGGGCTGCTCAGCACGTCCACACCCGGTAGACGTCCGGGCGGGGCCGTCCGTGAGGTCTCACCGCACGCTGGACCAGCCGCCCGACAGCCAGCCCGCCATCCGGCCGAGGCTCGCGGCCGCCCCCGGCAGCTGCGGGGTGTCGAGGTGGCCGTGCAGGGTGCCGGGTTCGAGCTCGCGCCGCACGGGGACGCCGGCCTCGGTGAGCGACGCGACGAACGCCTCGCCGGAGGGGCGCAGCCCGTCCACCTCGCTGAGCAGGACCAGCGTGGGCGGCAGCGTCGCCAGCCGGTCCCGGGGCGCCGTCCCCGGCACGGCCTCGACGGGCACGGTCGCCCCACCGCCGTCCAGCCCGCCGCCGTCCAGCCCGCCGCCGTCGCCCAGCACCTCGGGGCCGAGCAGCTCCGCGTACATGCCCCGCACCTGCGGCGGGTCGAAGCGCTGCCCCGGCGGCAGGGCGGCGACGGCCGCGGCGAGCTCGGCGCCGGGGGGCGGCTGGACGACGTGCAGCGTCGGGTACGCGAGCAGGAGCGAGCGCGGCCCGTCCTCTGCGCCGAGCCGGAGGGCGGCCCCTGCGGCGAGGTTGGCCCCCGCGCTCGCGCCGCCGAGGTGGAGCCGGGGGGTGGCACCGCCCGGCCGCCAGGCCTGCAGCCACCGCCAGGCGGCGACGACGTCGTCGGAGGGCACGGGCCAGCGCACCGCGGCACCGCCCGGGCCGGACCGGCGACCGGCGAGGCGGTAGTCGACGGTCACCACGGTCACCCCGGCCTCGTGGGCGAGGACGGTCGCGACGCCGTGCGCCTCGGGCATCGTCAGGTCGCCCGCGGTGAACCCCCCGCCGTGGCACCACAGCAGGGCCGTGGCGGAGCCCCCCGCGTAGACGCGCAGCGGCACCGGGCCGTGCGGCCCCTCGGCCACGGCGGTCGTGGGCTCGGGCGGGCGCCAGCGGCTCATGACTCCATCGTGCACCGTTCCCGCCGATCCGGTCCGGACACCGTGGCGGCACCGGTCCGGTTGCGAAGTGGTTGCGGTGGTTGACGGCGCGGTTTCGGCGCTCTTACGTTCGCAGCACGGACCGGCGCTGGTCCGCTCGCGTCGGCGCAGACGGGGGGCCGGGTGCCCGAGGACGAGTTCTCCCGCTCCCAGGCGATCCTCGGCGAGCTCGACCACCACGGCCGGGTCGTCGTCACCGACCTGGCCGCCAAGCTGGGCGTCTCCCCCGTCACGGTCCGCAAGGACCTGCAGGCCCTGGAGCAGCGCTCGGTCCTGCGCCGGGTCCGCGGGGGCGCCGTCGCCGCCGCCCGCACCGACGAGGGGTCCTTCGAGGCGCGCATGCGCCGGCGGCGCTCCGAGAAGGACGCCGTCGCGCGGGCGGTGGCCCCGCTCGTCCGGGACGGCGACGTCGTCGCGCTGGACTCCTCCACCACGTGCCACCACCTCGCGCGGCAGCTGCTGCCGCGGCGCGGCCTCGTCGTCGTGACGAACAGCCTGGCGCTCGCGTCGCTGTTCACCGAGCGCAGCGACGCGCGCGTCCTGCTGCCGGGCGGCACGGTCCGCCGGGCCGCCCGGTCCGTCGTCGGGCTCGTGGGTGACGTCCTCGCGGGCCGCGGGCGGATCGACCACGGGTTCCTGTCGGGCAACGGGATCTCGGCGGCGCACGGCGTGATGGACCTGGCCCTGGAGGAGGCCGAGGCCAAGCGGTACCTCGCCGGGCCGTGCCGGCAGGTGCACGCCCTGCTCGACTCCTCCAAGTTCGGGGCGTTCTCGCTGCACGCCTCGGTGCCCCTCGACCGGCTCACCGCGGTGTGGACCGACGACGGCGCCGGCCCGGACGCCGTCGCGGAGATCGAGGCCGCGGGCGTCCCCGTGCACGTCGTGCCCACCACGGGCGGACCCTCGTGAGCGCCGCGGGCACCACCCGCACGACGGTCGCGGCGGTCGACCTCGGCGCGGAGAGCGGCCGCGTCGTGGCCGTCGGCTTCGACGGGGAGCGGTTCTCCACCGAGGTCGCGGCGCGCTTCCCGACCCGCGCGCGCGCCGTGGGCGGCGTGCTGCGCTGGGACGTCGAGGCGCTGTGGCGCGAGGTCCTGCAGGGCCTGCGCCTCCTCGGCGCGCGCACGCCGCTGACGTCGGTGGGCGTGGACACCTGGGGCGTCGACCACGGCGTGCTCGACGCCGGCGGGCGCCTGCTCGCCGACCCCTCCTGCTACCGCGACCCGCGCCAGGCCTTGGCCCTGGACCGGCTGCTGCGCACGGTCCCGGCGGCCGAGCTGCACGCCGCGACGGGGACGTCGGTCATGGCGATCAACTCGGTGTTCGCCCTGCTCGCCGACGCCGCCGCGGGGGCGCCCGCGGGGCACCGGCTCCTGATGCTGCCCGACCTGTTCCACCACCGGCTGTCCGGGACGAGCGCCACCGAGCGCACGGCGGCGTCGACCACGGGCCTGTTCGACACCCGCACGCGGCGCTGGGCCCGCGACCTCGTCGGCCGCCTCGGCTTGCCGCAGAGGCTGTTCGGCGAGCTCGTCGACGCCGGCACCGACCTCGGCCCCGTCCGGGGCGCCGCCGCGGACGGCCTCGCGGGGGTGCGGGTCGTCGCGCCGGCCGGGCACGACACGGCCAGCGCCGTGCTCGCGACGCCGCTCGACGCCCCCGGCGGGCTGTTCCTGTCCTCCGGGACGTGGTCCCTGCTGGGCGTCGAGCTCGCGGCACCCGTCGTGACGCCCGAGACGTTCGCCGCGGGCCTGACCAACGAGACGGGCTTCGGCGCCACGACGCAGCTGCTGCGCGCGGGCGACGGGTTGTGGGTCCTGCAGGAGTGCCGCCGGCAGTGGGCCCGCGAGGGCCTCCAGCTCGGCTACGGCGACCTCGCCCGGCTGGCCGCCGGGGCGCCGGCCCTGCGCAGCCTCGTCGACCTCGGGGACGAGGAGTTCCGCGCGCCGGACGACATGCCGCGGCGCCTGCGGGAGCACTGCGCCCGCCACGGTGAACCGGTGCCCGGCAGCGTCGGGGAGGTCGCCCGCTGCGTGGTCGACTCCCTCGCCCTGTCCTACCGCCGCACGGTCGGGGACCTCGCGCGGGTCACGGGGCGCAGCGCTCCCTCGATCACGGTGACGGGCGGCGGCGCCCAGCACGAGCTGCTCGCGCAGGCCACGGCCGACGCGACGGGACTGCCCGTGCGCCGCGGCCCGGTCGAGGCCGCGGCGCTCGGCAACGCCGGCGCCCAGCTCGTCGCGCTCGGCGAGCTCGGCGGCGCGGACGACGTCCGGCGCGCGGTGGCCGCCACGGTCGCCGTGCGCACCGTCGAACCCCGGCAACGTCCCGCGTGGGACGAGGCCGCGGCCCACCGGCCCCGGGGGCGGTCCTCGCCTCCGGTCCTACTCACGACGGAGTGACGACATGACCGCGAGACGATCCACCCGCCCCCGCCCCCGCAC
>NZ_JAAALN010000030.1 GCF_009906795.1 Kineococcus siccus | reverse complement strand
CCGCCTCCACCGCGGACCGCGCCACCACTGCCGCTCCCGGCCCCGTCGCGCCGCCCGTCCCGCCCGCACCGCCGCGCCGCCCGGGCGCGCACCGCGTGGTCGTGGTCGGCGACAGCGTGCTGGACCGGGACCTCCTCGGGCGCAGCCAGCGCCTGGCCCCGGACGCCCCCGTGCCGGTCGTCGACCTCACGGAGGTCCAGGAGAGCCCCGGCGGAGCCGGCCTCACCGCCCTGCTGGTCGCCGCCGGTGGCGGGAGCGGTGCGGGCGCCGAGACCACGCTGGTGACGCCGCTGGCCGACGACGACGCGGGCCGGCGCCTGCGCGCCGGCCTGGAGCACGCGCTGCACCCGGTGACCGTCGTCGGCCTGGGCCACGAGGGCGGCACCCGCACCAAGACGCGCGTCCGGGTGGCGGGGCAGTCCCTCGTCCGCCTGGACGACGGCGGCCCGGGCACGCCGACGGACGTCGACGCGGGTGCCCTGGCGGCCGTGCTGGCCACCGCGGACGTCGTCCTGGTCAGCGACTACGGCGCCGGCACCACGCACCACCCCGCGGTCCGCGACGCGCTGACGCGGGCCGCGCTCCGGGTCCCCGTGCTGTGGGACCCGCACCCGCGCGGCGGGGCCCCCGTGCCGGGGTGCGCGCTCGTCACCCCCAACCTGGCCGAGGCGAGCGCCGCGGCCGGCCCCGCCGCGCCGGGCACGCCCGACGGCCTGGCCGAGCACCTCGCCACCGCGTGGGGCGTGCGGGGCGTCGTCGTGACGACGGGGGCGCAGGGGGCGTGGCTCGCCGCGCCCGGCACCGAGGCCCTGTTCGCGCCCGCGCCGGCCGTCGCGGTGGGGGACCCGTGCGGGGCGGGCGACCGGTTCGCGGCCTCCGCGGCGCTCGCGCTGGCCGCCGGCGGGCTGCCCTCCGAGGCCGTCCTCGACGCGGTCGGCGACGCCTCGGCGTGGGTGCGGGCCGGCGGGGCTGCTGGGTGGCGTGCCGCTCAGCACGCGCCCGTCGTCGCCACCGGCCGGGACGTCGCGACCGCCGGCGCGGCCGACGTCGTGGCGCGGGTCCGGGCCGGCGGGGGGACCGTCGTGAGCACCGGGGGCTGCTTCGACGTCCTGCACGCGGGCCACGTGGCCTGCCTGGAGGCGGCGCGCCGGCTCGGCGACGCCCTCGTGGTGCTGCTGAACTCCGACGCCTCCGTCCGCCGGCTGAAGGGCCCCGGCCGGCCCGTCAACGACCAGGTCGACCGCGCCCGGGTGCTGGCCGCGCTGGACTGCGTCGACGCCGTCGTCGTCTTCGACGAGGACGACCCGCGGGCGGCGCTGGACGCGCTGCGGCCCGACGTGTGGGCCAAGGGCGGTGACTACGGCGGTGCGGAGCTGCTCGAGGCGCCCCTGGTGCGCAGCTGGGGCGGCCGCGTCGTCTTCCTGCCCTACCTCCCCGGACGGTCCACGACGCTCACGCTCGCCCGCGGGGCCGCCGGCGCCGACGGGGTCGTGGGCACCGTGCCCGCGCCGCCCGCCTGACGGGCGGGCCCCGGGCCGGCCCCGCGCCGCCCGCCGCGGCACCCGACGGCGGCAGCGGGCGCGGGTGGGCGTGCGACGATGGGGGCCCACACCGAGCTCGACGAGAGGTCCACGTCACCCGTGTCCCCGATGGCTGCCGGCGCCCCGGCCCCCGCCTCGACGCCGCCGGAGATCCTGCGCAACTTCTGCATCATCGCCCACATCGACCACGGCAAGTCGACGCTGGCCGACCGGATGCTGCAGCTCACGGGGGTCGTCGACCCGCGCGCCATGCGGGCTCAGTACCTGGACCGCATGGACATCGAGCGCGAGCGCGGCATCACGATCAAGTCGCAGGCCGTGCGCATGCCGTGGGGCCTGGACGGCACCGACTACGCGCTGAACATGATCGACACCCCCGGCCACGTGGACTTCACCTACGAGGTGTCCCGCTCGCTGGCGGCCTGCGAGGGCGCCGTGCTGCTGGTCGACGCCGCGCAGGGGATCGAGGCCCAGACCCTGGCGAACCTGTACCTCGCCATGGAGAACGAGCTCACGATCATCCCGGTGCTCAACAAGATCGACCTGCCGGCCGCGCAGCCGGAGAAGTTCGCGGAGGAGCTCGCCAAGCTCATCGGCTGCGAGCCCGACGACTGCCTGCGCGTCTCGGGCAAGACCGGCGTCGGCGTCGAGCCGCTGCTGGACGAGATCGTCCGGCAGATCCCCGCCCCGGTGGGCGACCCGGACGCGCCCGCGCGGGCCATGATCTTCGACTCCGTCTACGACACCTACCGCGGCGTCGTGACCTACGTCCGCGTCATCGACGGCCACCTGAGCCCCCGCGAGCGCATCGCGATGATGTCGACCAAGGCGACGCACGAGCTCCTGGAGATCGGGGTCAGCTCGCCCGAGCCCACGCCGTCCAAGGGCCTCGGGGTCGGCGAGGTCGGCTACCTGATCACGGGCGTCAAGGACGTGCGCCAGTCCAAGGTCGGCGACACCGTCACCAACGCGCACAAGCCGTCGACCGTCGCGCTGGGCGGGTACCGCGACCCGAAGCCCATGGTGTTCTCCGGGCTCTACCCGATCGACGGCTCGGACTACCCGCTGCTGCGCGACGCCCTCGACAAGCTCAAGCTCAACGACGCCGCCCTGGTCTACGAGCCGGAGACGTCGGCCGCGCTGGGGTTCGGGTTCCGCATCGGCTTCCTCGGCCTCCTGCACCTGGAGATCGTCCGCGAGCGGCTCGAGCGCGAGTTCAACCTCGACCTCATCTCCACGGCGCCGAGCGTCGTGTACGAGGTGACGATGGAGGACCGCAAGGTCATCACGGTCACGAACCCGTCGGAGTACCCCGAGGGCAAGGTGTCCGAGGTCCGCGAGCCGATCGTGCGGGCCACGCTGCTGGCCCCCGCGGAGTTCATCGGCGCCATCATGGAGCTGTGCCAGCAGCGCCGCGGTGAGCTGCAGGGCATGGACTACCTGTCCGAGGACCGCGTCGAGATGCGCTACCGGCTGCCGCTCGCGGAGATCGTCTTCGACTTCTTCGACCAGCTGAAGTCGCGCACCCGCGGGTACGCCTCGCTGGACTACGACGTGGACGGCGAGCAGGCGGGGGACCTCGTGAAGGTCGACGTGCTGCTGCAGGGCGAGCAGGTCGACGCGTTCTCGGCGATCGTGCACCGCGACAAGGCCTACGCCTACGGCGTCATGATGGCCGGCAAGCTCAAGGACCTCATCCCGCGGCAGCAGTTCGAGGTGCCGATCCAGGCCGCCATCGGCGCCCGGATCATCGCGCGCGAGAACGTCCGCGCCATCCGCAAGGACGTCCTCGCGAAGTGCTACGGCGGGGACATCACCCGCAAGCGCAAGCTGCTGGAGAAGCAGAAGGAGGGCAAGAAGCGGATGAAGATGGTGGGCCGGGTCGAGGTCCCGCAGGAGGCGTTCATCGCCGCGCTGTCCTCCGACGCCGCCGGCGGGCAGACGGACAAGCAGAAGAAGTAGCCCCCGCGCCGCCGGTGGACCGGGCGCCCCGGGAGGGGCACCATCGGCGCATGGACGACGCGCGAGACGTTCCGGCCGGACCGCACGAGCACGAGGGCCCCCACCAGGGCGAGGGCCCACACCAGGGCGAGGACCGGGTGGACGACGGCCCGCACGACGGCGAGGCGCTGGTGCCCACGCCGCTGGGGCGCACGGCGCTGCAGCCGTGGCGCCGGCGCGCGGGGGCGTTGCGCAGCAGCCTGCCGGAGCTGGCGCGCAACCCCGTGGTCGTCAGCGCCTCGACGGTGGCGGTGACGCTCGCGGCCCGGCTGGCGGTCGAGGTCGCCCGGCGGGCGCTCGCCCCGGGGGCCGCCTCCGCGGGCGGTGGCCGGCTCGAGGTCAGCGGGCACGTGGTGCACCACGTCGTGCACCACCACGTCGTCCACCACGCCCACGTCGTCCACCACCTGTCCTCGCCCGTGCTGGTCCGGCTGCCGGCGCCGCCGCCCCGCTGACCGGCCTCCGGCGGTGCGGGCCGCGCGGGTGGGTCGGACCGCCGGGGCGCGACGGGGTGCGCGAGCGCCCCGGACGTGGTCTGCTGCCCCGCGAACGTCCCCGGGCGCCGGTCGCGAGAGCACGTGACCGGCCGCACGCGCGAGCCGAAGGACAGACATGACCATCGAGATGACCGGCAGTGCCGCCCCCGTCGCCGCCTGGGCCCGGCGTCCGGACGAGACCCTGACGGAGGACACCCTCGCCCGGGTCGACGCCTGGTGGCGCGCCGCGAACTACCTGTCGGTGGGGCAGATCTACCTCCTGGACAACCCTCTGCTGCGCACGCCGCTGCACCGCGACCACGTGAAGCCGCGGCTGCTGGGCCACTGGGGCACGACGCCCGGGCTGAACTTCCTCTACGCCCACCTCAACCGGGCCATCGTCGAGCGCGGCCAGTCGACGATGTACGTCACGGGCCCGGGCCACGGCGGTCCCGGCCTGGTCGCCAACGCCTACCTCGACGGCACCTACTCCGAGGTCTACTCCGACGTCACGCCCGACGCGGAGGGGATGCGCCGGCTGTTCCGGCAGTTCTCCTTCCCCGGCGGCATCCCCAGCCACGTGGCCCCGGAGACCCCCGGGTCGATCCACGAGGGCGGTGAGCTCGGCTACGCCCTGTCCCACGCCTACGGGGCGGCGTTCGACAACCCCGACCTGCTGGTGGCGGCGGTCGTCGGCGACGGCGAGGCGGAGACCGGCCCGCTGGCCACGAGCTGGCACTCGAACAAGTTCGTCAACCCCGTCAACGACGGGGTGGTGCTGCCGATCCTGCACCTCAACGGGTACAAGATCGCCAACCCGACGGTGCTGGCGCGCATCCCCGAGGAGGAGCTGGTCTCCCTCCTGCGCGGCTACGGCCACCACCCGCACCTGTTCACGGGGGGTTTCGACGGCGAGGACCACGCGGCCGTGCACCGCCGCTTCGCGGAGCTGCTCGACACCGTCCTCGACGAGATCGCCGACATCAAGGCGCGCGCCGCGGCGGGCGACGACAGCCGCCCCGCGTGGCCGATGATCGTGTTCCGCACCCCGAAGGGCTGGACGTGCCCCGCCGTGATCGACGGCAAGCAGGTCGAGGACTCCTGGCGCGCCCACCAGGTCCCGCTGGCCAGCGCGCGCGACACCGACGAGCACCTGCAGGTCCTCGAGGAGTGGATGCGCTCCTACCGGGCCGGGGAGCTGTTCGACGACGCCGGCGCGCTGCGCGCGGACGTGGCGGAGCTCGCCCCGTCCGGCATGCTGCGGATGAGCGACAACCCGCACACCAACGGCGGACTCCTGCTGCGGGACCTGCGGTTGCCGGACTTCCGGGAGTTCGCCGTCGACGTGCCCCATCCCGCCGGTTCGGCGAGCGAACCGACCCGGGTGCTGGGGCAGTGGCTGACCGAGGTGGTGCGCCGGAACCCGGACAACTTCCGCATCTTCGGCCCCGACGAGACGGCCTCGAACCGGCTGCAGGCCGTGTACGACGCGACGGACAAGCAGTGGAACGCCGAGCGGCGCAGCGACGCCGTGGACGAGCACCTCGCGCGCGCCGGCCGCGTCATGGAGGTGCTGTCGGAGCACCAGTGCCAGGGCTGGCTCGAGGGGTACCTCCTCACGGGGCGGCACGGGCTGTTCAACTGCTACGAGGCGTTCATCCACATCGTCGACTCGATGTTCAACCAGCACGCGAAGTGGTTGCAGGTGACCCGCCGGATCCCGTGGCGCCGGCCGGTCGCGTCGCTGAACTACCTGCTGTCCAGCCACGTGTGGCGCCAGGACCACAACGGGTTCAGCCACCAGGACCCGGGGTTCATCGACCACGTGATGAACAAGAAGGCCGAGATCGTCCGCGTGTACCTGCCGCCGGACGCGAACACGCTGCTGTCCACCTACGACCACTGCCTGCGCAGCCGCGACTACGTCAACGTCGTCGTGTCGGGCAAGCAGCTCACGCCGAACCTGCTGTCGATGCCGGAGGCCGTCGCGCACTGCACGCGGGGCCTCGGCGTGTGGGAGTGGGCGGGGCGCGAGGTGCTGGGGGAGGACCCGGACGTCGTGCTCGCGTGCGCGGGCGACGCCCCGACGCTGGAGGCGCTCGCGGCCTCGGACATCCTGCGCCGCGAACTGCCCGACCTGCGCGTGCGGTTCGTCAACGTCGTCGACCTCATGCGGTTGCAGGACGAGCGCGAGCACCCGCACGGGCTGTCCGACCGCGACTTCGACTCGCTGTTCACGACGACGAAGCCGGTCGTCTTCGCCTACCACGGCTACCCGTGGCTCATCCACCGCCTCACCTACCGCCGCACGGGGCACGCGAACATCCACGTGCGCGGGTACAAGGAGGAGGGCACGACCACGACGCCGTTCGACATGGTGATGCTCAACGACCTGGACCGCTACCGCCTGGTCATGGACGTCGTCGACCGGGTCCCGCACCTGCAGTCGCGCGCCGCCGGGCTGCGGCAGCGCATGGCCGACGCACGCCTCGCGGCGCGCGAGCACACGCGCACCCACGGCGAGGACGTCCCCGAGGTGCGCGACTGGGTCTGGCCCGACGCGGGGGAGACGGCCACGGGCAGCGCGGGCCCGACGTACACCGACCAGGGCGCGGGGAGCACCGCCACGGGCGGCGACAACGAGTGACGCAGGACGGGTGAGGAGCCGGCTCAGGGGGCGGCGCAGAACTCGTTGCCCTCGGGGTCGGTGAACACCCACCAGTGCCCGGCGGGCCCCTGGTCGACCTCCCGGACCCGCGTCGCCCCCAGCGCGTCGAGGCGGGCGAGGAGCGCGTCGAGGCCGTCGGGCCCGGCGTGCAGGTCGACGTGCAGGCGGTTCTTGGCCGCCTTCGCCTCGGGCACCTCCTGCAGGAGCAGCCGCCGGCCGTGGCCGATGCCGCTCACCGGGTCGAGCGGGTCGTCGGGGTGCCGCAGGCCGGCGTAGCCGCGGAACAGCCGGCGGCCGGCGTGCTCGACGACGGCGTCCGGCTGGACGTGCCCCGCCGCGAGGAGCTGCTCGACGAGCGGGGTCGGGTCCTCCAGCTCGTACTCCAGGGCCGCCGCCCAGAAGTCCGCGAGGGCGGGGGCGTCGGTGCAGTCGACGACGAGCTTCCAGTGCAGGGCCACCCGCCCGGTTCTAGCCCCCGCCGGGGCCGGGGCGCAACGGCCCGCCGGGCCCCTCCCCGAACAGCCCGGCGAGCGACGCCCGGCCCAGGTGCCCGGCCCACTCCGGGGGCGTCGCGCCGAAGCGGCGGTCGCGCACGCCGGGGTCGGCGCCGAGCGCCAGCAGGCGCCGCACCAGACCCTCGTCGTCGCGCTCCACCGCCGTGTGCAGCGCCGTCTGCCAGGGCTGCTCACGAGGCAGGTCGCTGCGACCCAGGGCGTCGACGTCCCAGCCCGCGGCCACGAGCAGCTCGACGGCGCCCGCCCGGCCGGTCCCGGCGGCCCAGACGACCAGCGAGGGCCGTGCCGCGCGGGCCGCCGCCACCACGGTGGCGGGCGCGGCCCGCACGGCCTCCCCGTCGCCCGCGAGCGCCGCGGCGACGAACGCCTCGACGGCGTTCAGCCGCGGGTCGGGTGCGCCCAGCTCCCGCAGCCGGGCGGCCAGCGCCGGGTGACCGCTGCCGAGCGCGAGCGCGACGGGGGTGGCGCCGCCCGGCAGGGGCGCCGCCAGGTCGACGCCGTGGGCGGCCAGCAGCTCCACGCGGGCGCGTTGGTCGTGCAGCACCGCCCACTCGAGCAGGCCGCGCAGCTGCACGGCGGGGGCGGGGGTGGTCTCGGGCAGTCGCCGGCGCCACGGGCCACCGTCGCCTCGCCCGAGCCCGGCCGCGAGCAGCAGCTCGAGGGCGGCGTCGTCCTCGGTGAACATCAGGTCGTAGAGCGCCTGGCCGTCGTCGGGGTCGGCCCCGCGCTCCAGCAGGAGCCGGAGCAGGGGGTCCGCGTGCGGGTGCGGCGGCTGGTCGCCCTCACCCCGGCCGACGACGCACGCGAGCACCGTGAACGGCGTGGGCAGCCCCTCGAAGAACCGCCCGTCGTCCGGGTCGGCGCCCGCGTCGAGCAGCAGGCGGGCCACGGCCAGGCACCGATCGCGCGGCACCTCGAGGCGGGAGGAGGCCAGGTGCAGCAGCGGCGACCAGCCGTGCGGACCGGTGGTCCGCGTCGCGGCTCCCCGGTCGCGCAGCAGGTGCGCCCGCAGGGCGTCGACGTCCCCGGCCACGGCCGCGACGGCGGCGCCCGCGGACGGCAGCGCCGGGTCCGCCGCCAGGAGGTCCTGTGCCGCCCGGAGGGAGGCGGGGTGGTCGTGCGAGGTCCACGTCAGGCACGCGAGGCGCAGGAACCGCTCCGGGAGCGTCTCGCTGTCGCTCGGTGCGGCGTAGGTCCACGACCGGGCCGTGAGGGCCTCCACGTGGCGGCGCAGCCGCGGCCAGCTCGCGAACCCGTGGTGGCGGGCCAGGGCCCGTGACGCCGCGCTGAGGCGGAAGCCGGCGTCCGCGGTGCTCAGCCCGGCGAGCGCGAGTGCCGCCGGGTGGCCCGCGCGCACGCCGCGCTGCAGCTCGCGCACCTGCCGGCGCAGCTGCCCGAGGTCCGGCCGGGCCGGCAGGGGGTGAGCCGTCCGCAGCCAGGTGGGCACGGGTCCGGAGGGTGCGTCCCCGGCGGCCGGGGACGGGGGCGTGGTCGCCACAGCGACCTCCTCTCGTCCTCCCGCGGTCCGCGGTGCGGGAGCGAGGGGAGGGGAGTCGGAGGGTGCGGCTCGTCCCATGCAGGGGGGCTCAGCCCTTCCCGCGGACCCGGAGGCGGACCTGCCCCGCCTGCGGTCACAGTAGTCCCCGCGACAGCCGGACGGCACGGACCCGGCGGGGCCGCCCGGCCCCTGGTGGTGGTTCGGGCCCCTGCCTCCGCGACCGTGGGCTCGCCGAGCCCGGTGACGACGTCGGCGTCCAGCCCGGCTCGTCGCTGCGCGGCGAGGGGTCGGCCGGCAGCCCGCCGCGGCAGGACCGCTCGACGTCGTCGCCCTCGTCGTCGCGGCGGTGGCGCCGTGCCGGTGTCCCGGAACAGGTCGCGCCCTCGCGGCGACCGGCGGGCACGCCCGGGCACGTCGTCCGGCCCGTTCCCGGCGGTTAGGATTCCGGCACGAACCGCCTCGAGGAGGACGACGACGATGGCCGCTGCGCCGACGGTCTACGACGTGGCGACGCTCGCGGGCGTGTCCACCGCGACCGTGTCGCGCTACTTCCGGCAGCCGGACAAGGTCGCGGTGAAGACCCGGGAAGCCGTGCGCTCCGCGGTCCTGGAACTCGGGTACCTGCCCAGCGGGAGCGCCCGAGGGCTGGCGGAACGGAGGACCGGCGCCCTGGGCATGGTCTCCTTCGGCCGGCACGAGGACGACGAGTTCCTGCTGCCTCCCCTGGAGGGCGGCGGTCGCGTCGTGGTGGTCCGCGACGACGACGACCACCCCCGGCTCTACCCGTTGTTCGCGGACGAGGTGTTCCGCGGGGTCGAGCTCGAGTGCACGATCCGGGGTTTCCCGTTGTTCCTGGGCTGGAACGCCATCGAGCTCAGCGAGGTGATGGTCGACGCGGTCGCGGGCCGGGTGGACGGACTCGTGGTGCTCCCGCAGGCCGTGTCGCAGGAGCGTCTGGACCAGCTCGTGTCCCGGCTCCCGGTGGTGCTCGTGAGCGACGTGCCGCCGAAGGGGTCGGCCGTCAGCAGCGTGACGGTGGACAACGCCGGCGGTACCCGCACCCTCGTCGAGCACCTCGTCGGGGCTCACGGGTTCGACGACCTGTGGTTCGTGGGGGAGATCCTGGCCAGCGACACCCGCAAGCGGTTCTCCGGCTACCGCCAGGCGCTGCGTGCGGCGGGTCTGGCCGCCCCGGCCGCGCCGCAGTTGCGTCCCTGGGGGCGCGCGGACGCCCGGGAGATGCTGGCCGAGGTCGTCCAGCGTGGTGCAGCGCTGCCGCGGGCTGTGGTCTGCGGCACCGACCAGAACGCCCTCGGAGTCGTCGACGCCCTGCAGGCGGCCGGGATCGACGTTCCCGGGGACGTCGCCGTCACGGGTTTCGACGGCATCGCCGCCGGGAGGGTGGCTCGCCCCCGGCTGACCACGGTGCGCCAGCCGATGGACGCGCTGGGCAGGGTGGCGGTGCGCATCCTCGTCGACCAGGTCGGGCTGGACGAGCGGACTCCGGTGCACCGGCGGCTTCCCGTGCAGGTCGTCCTGCGCGAGAGCTGCGGGTGCCGCGGCTGACCCGCGGGACCGCGCCGTCGGCGGCGGAGGCGTCGCGCACGGCGAGCTCGCAGCCGCGACCCACCGGGGCGACGGGTGCGACGACGGCTCTACTTGATGCCGGTGGAGGCGATGCCCTGGATGAAGTACCGCTGCAGGGCGAGGAAGAGCAGGACGATCGGGGTCACGACGAGGACGGCCCCGGCCAGCAGGAGACCGTAGTTGGAGGCGTTCTGCCCCGTGGAGTACAGCGAGATGGCCACGGGGAGGGTGAACCTGTCCTCGTTCTGCGCCACGACGAGCGGCCACAGGAAGTTGTTCCACGAGAACAGGAACGTCAGGATCGCCAGGGTCGCGAGGGCGGGACCGCACAGCGGCAGGACGATGCGCGAGAAGATGCGGAACTCGCCGGCGCCGTCGATGCGTGCCGCCTCGATGAGGGAGTCCGGGATGTCGCTCATGAACTGCCGCATCAGGAAGACGCCGATGGCGTTGGCGAGGAAGGGCAGGATGAGCCCACCGTAGCTGTTGACCAGACCCAGCCGGCTGACCGTCACGAACAGCGGGATGAAGGTGACCGTGCTGGGGATCATGAGCATGCCGAGCACGAGGGCGAGGAGCACCCGCTTGCCCGCGAACTCCATCTTCGCCAGGGCGTAGCCCACCATCGAGCAGAACACGAGGTTGCCGGCCACGGTGACCACCGCCACCAGCAGGGTGTTGCCGAAGAAGCGGCCGATGTCCAGGTCCACCAGCCACTGCCGGTAGTTCGCGAACGTGGGGGCGTCGGGCAGGAAGCCGTTCGGGTCGGCGGTCAGCTCGGCCTGGGTCTTGAAGGAACCCAGCACCATCCACGCGAAGGGCAGCAGCGTCACCAGGAGGGCGACGACGAGCAGGACGTACGTCACCGCCCGCCCGGTGGGGGAGTGCCGGCGGACTCCGCTGGTCCGGTCGGCAGCGGTGCCGGACGCCCGGACGGGGGTGACGGGGGGTCGGGTCTGCGACGTCACGGGTGCACCTCTCAGTCCTGCGTGCGCAGGACGCGGAACTGGAGCAGGCTGAGCAACGCGATGGCCAGGAAGAGCACGTAGCTCGCCGCTGCGGCGTAGCCGTACCGGCCGAACGAGAACTGGTTGAAGATGAAGTAGGAGATCGACAGCGTCGAGTTCAGCGGACCTCCGCCGGTCATCACGTAGGCCTCCTCGAAGAACTGCAGGAAGCCGACCGACAGGAGCACCGAACCCAGCAGCAGGGTGGGTCGCAGCGTGGGCAGGGTGATGCTCACCAGGCGGCGCCAGGCCCCCGCCCCGTCGACCTCGCCGGCTTCGAGCACCTCACGGGGGACGTTCTGCAACCCCGCCAGGAAGATGATCATGAGGGTGCCCATGTTCCGCCAGACGGACATCACGATGAGCGCCGGCAAGGCCGTCGTCGTGTCGTTCAGCCAGTCGGGGCCGTTGATCCCGACGAGGCCGAGGGCTGCGTTGAGCAGACCGTCGTCGGTGAGGATGAACCGCCACACGACCGAGATGGCGACGATGCTCGTCACGACCGGGGTGTAGAAGCCGACCCGGAACACGGTGCGGAAGCGGCCGATCCCGTTGTTCAGGGCGATCGCCAGGGTGAGCGCGACGGCCATGGTCAGCGGGATGCCGAGGACCACGTACAGCGCCGTGTTGAGCAGGGACCGGCGGAACAACGGGTCGGCGAACAGGGCCGTGTACTGCTCGAGCCCGACGAAGGACACCGCCAGAGGGGTCTGCACGTCGCTGGAGCGGAAGTCGGTGAACGACATGGCCAGCGACGACACGACCGGCACCACGAGGAAGACGACGAAGAGGGCCATGAAGGGGGCGGCGAAGCCCCACGCGACGAACGTCTGGTGCCGCCGGCGGCGTCGGCTCACCGTGAGGTGGTCAGCCGGCACCGCGTGCGGAGCCTTCGTGGTGGTGGCCACGTCAGTCCTCGGTGCCGATGCCCTCGGCGGTGGCCTGCAGCTCCGCCATCGCGTCCTCCGGGGACTGGCCGGCCTTGGCCACCCGCTCCAGCGCCTGGTCGGCGGCCGCGGAGACCTGGATCCAGGTCGGGACGTTCGGCGTGCCCTTGGCGGTCTGGAGGGTCTCCTCGAACGTCGACAGGGTCTGGTCACCGGCCAGGGCCGGGTCCTCGTAGGCGGACTGGACGGCGGGGAGGTCGGTCGTGGCCTCGTAGAAGGCGACCTGGTTCTCCGGCTTCGACAGGTACTGCAGCACCTTCCAGGCCGCGTCCTTGTTTTCGGCCTTCTGGAACACGCCCATCTGCGCACCGCCCAGGAGCGTGGTGGACGCGCCGCCCTGCCCGGTGGGGACGGGGAAGACGCCGACCTTGCTCGCGAAGTCCGGCCCACCGCTCTGGGCCAGGATGAAGTTCGTGAACGGCCCCGAGACGAACATCGGCGTCTCACCGCTGATGAACGCGGGGCCGATCGCCGTCAGGTCCGGGTTGGGGTTCCTGTCCGCGATGCCCTCGTCGTAGAAGCTCTTGACGTAGTCCAGCGCCTCGACGACCTCGGGGGAGTCGAAGGTCCACCGGGTGTCGTCGCCGTCGATGATGTCGCCCCCGTTGGACCAGATCGCGGGCAGGGCCACGGCCTCGAAGGTGTTCGGGCCACCGTTCGGCAGCACGATGCCCCACTTCGCGCCGGCCTCGGTCTGCATGGCCTTGGCCATCGCCTTGAAACCGGCGAAGTCCGTCGGCGGGGTGGTGATCCCGGCCTTCTCGGCGAGGTCCTTGCGGTAGTAGACGACGCGGGTGTCGAGGTAGAGGGGGACGGCCACCTTCGCGCCGTTCACGGTCACGTTGTCGACCGCTCCCTCGAACATGCCGCTCATGTCGATCGCGGCGGGGACCGGCGCCAGGGCGCTGGCGAAGGCCGGCGTCCAGGTGCTGCCGATCATGCCGATGTCGGGCGTGTCCCCCGAGGCGATGGACGTGCGGTACTTGTCCTGGGCGGACTGCCAGGGCAGTTCCGTGACGTTGATCGTGACGTCGGGGTTCTCCTGCTTGAAACCCTCGAGCACCTTGGGCAGCTGGGTCGCCTCGTTGCCCTGGGCCCAGATGGTCACCGTCCCCGTGGCCTTGCCGCTGCTGATGGTCTCCGCCGCCTGCGGCGCGGCGCCGTCCGCACCGCTCCGCCCGCACCCCGCCAGCGCCACGCTCGCAGCGACGACCGCGACGGCCGCCGTCAGCTTCCTCTGGAACATCCTCGTCCCCTCCATCCGGGTAGCACCGGTCTGCGCGCCCCTGCCGGGCCAGCGCCTCGTCGGGTACTGTAAGCGCATACAAGCACGGGCGACAAGGAGGTCGGGGCAGTGGATCCATCCGACGTTCCCCGGCCCTCGACCCCGGTGCCCACCGCTGCGAACCCGACCGCAGCGACCCGCTCCTCAGCGGTGGCAGGTCTGGCCGGTGCGTCGCTGCGTCCCCCGCGGGCACCAGCACGGTCTCCGTCGACCAGGGCGGGCGGTTCCTGCCGGCGGTGGACCGCGGTGAGCTCACGTTCTTGCCGCGTGACGCTGTACGCGCTTACAGTCAGCGGACACCCGCCACCAGGACGGCGCCCACCGCCGGCGAACGGCGCACCGGAGGAGAACGATGACGACCGACCTGACCCGCGCAGTCTCGAGCGCGGTCCTGCACGCGCCGGACGGCACGCCGTTCCGGGACCTCAACCACAACGGGACGATGGAGCCGTACGAGGACCCGCGGCTGCCGGCGGCCCAGCGCGTCGAGGACCTCGTCGCGAGGTTGAGCCTGCCCGAGAAGGCGGGTCTGCTCTTCCACACGGTCATCGAGAGCGGGCCCGACGGCACGCTCCTCGAGACCCCCGGCATGATCAGCAAGTCGCCGACCTCCACGGTCGTCCGCGCGAAGTTCCTGAACCACTTCAACGTCCACCGGCTCGGGACCCCCCGCGAGGCGGCCCGCTGGAACAACGCCCTGCAGGAGCTGGCGGCGACGACCCCGCACGGCATCCCCGTCACCGTGTCCACCGATCCCCGGCACGCGTTCGTGGAGAACTCCGGCGTGTCCTTCGCGGCCGGGCACTTCTCGCAGTGGCCCGAACCGCTGGGGCTGGCGGCGACCGGTGACGCCGCGGCGGTCGAGGAGTTCGCCGACGTCGTCCGTCGCGAGTACCGCGCGGTCGGCCTGCGCGCCGCGCTCCACCCGACCGTGGACCTCGCCACCGAACCCCGGTGGCCACGGCAGATGGGGACCTTCGGCCAGGACGGGACGCTGGCCTCGGAGCTGGTCACCGCCTACCTGCGCGGCCTGCAGGGTGCCGAGCTCGGCCCGACCAGCGTGGCGGCGACGACGAAGCACTTCCCGGGCGGTGGACCTCAGCGCGGCGGTGAGGACCCGCACTTCCCGTACGGCCGGGAGCAGGACTACCCGACGCAGAACCTCGAGGAGCACCTGCTGCCCTTCCGGGCGGCCGTGGCGGCCGGCACGAGCGCCGTCATGCCGTACTACGGCATGCCGGTCGGTCTCGAGATCGACGGAGAGGCCGTCGAGGAGGTCGGGTTCGGCTACAACCGGCAGATCATCACGGGCCTGCTGCGCGGCCGGCTCGGCTTCGACGGGGTGGTGCTCAGCGACTGGGAGCTCGTCAACGACAACCACGTCGGTGATCAGGTGCTGCCCGCCCGGGCCTGGGGCGTCGAGCACCTGACGCCCGGCGAGCGGATGGCGAAGATCCTCGGCGCCGGGGTCGACCAGTTCGGCGGTGAGGAGTGCACCGAGCTGCTGCTGACCCTGGTCGAGGACGGTCTCCTCAGCGAGGAACGGCTCGACGAGTCCGTCCGGCGGTTGCTGCTGGTGAAGTTCCGGCTCGGTCTCTTCGACGACCCGTTCGTCGACGAGGAGGCCGCGGCCGACGTCGTGGGCCGCCCCGGCTTCCTGGAAGCGGGTCTGCGCGCGCAGTCCCGGTCGGTCACGCTGCTGCACCTCGGCGACGGGGCCGGGCACCTGCTGCCGCTGGACCCCGGCCGACGGGTCTACACCGAGGGGGTCTCCGCCGAGTCGGCGGCGCTGTACGGCGTGCCCACGCCCGACCCGGAGGCCGCGGACTTCGCCGTCGTCCGGCTGCACGCGCCCTGGGACCCCCGCGACGACCTGTTCCTCGAACGGTGGTTCCACGCCGGCAGCCTCGACTTCCCGCCCGGGCTCGTGCACCGGCTGGCGAGGCTGGCCGAGCGTCTCCCGCTCCTGCTCGACGTCCGCCTCGACCGCCCGGCGGTGCTCACCCCGCTGCTGCCGTTCGCGACGGTGCTCACCGGCACGTTCGGCGTCGGCGACCAGGCGCTCGTGAACGCGCTGAGCGGCCGTGTCCCGCCCGCCGGGCGCCTGCCGTTCGCCCTGCCGGTCTCCATGGACGCCGTCCGCAGCTCGCCCGTGGACCGGCCGCTGGACACCCGGGCCTCGTTGTTCCCCGCCGGTCACGGGCTCACGCTGCCCCCGAGCAGCCGGGCGTAGAGCGGGAAGGCGCCGGTCGCTCCCGGGCGGGCGACCGGCGCCGCGTCCCCCGGCTCGTCACCCCGGGACGGAGCCCGCTGCGCGGGCCGGCTGCGCCGTCAGTCGGTGCCGGACTCCATGGCCGCGCGGTCCAGCAGGGCGTCGGCGTCGGAGACCGTCCCGCGCGAGGCGATGAGGTCCGCGCCGCCCTCGGGCATCGCGCCGATGAGCCCGGTGGACGCGGCCTGGGCGGCGCCGACCGGGCGCGGCTGCGACCCGCCGACGAGGCCGAGCTCGGCGTACTGCTCCAGCTTGGCGCGGGAGTCGGCGATGTCGAGGTTGCGCATGGTCAGCTGCCCGATGCGGTCGATCGGGCCGAAGGCGGAGTCCTGGGTGCGCTCCATCGACAGCTTGTCCGGGTGGTAGCTGAACGCGGGGCCGGTGGTGTTCAGCACCGAGTAGTCCTCGCCGCGGCGCAGCCGCAGCGTCACCTCGCCCGTGACGGCGGTGCCGACCCAGCGCTGCAGCGACTCCCGGAGCATCAGCGCCTGCGGGTCCAGCCAGCGCCCCTCGTACATCAGCCGCCCGAGCCGTCGGCCCTGCTCGTGGTAGCTCGCGACGGTGTCCTCGTTGTGGATGGCGTTGACCAGGCGCTCGTAGGCGGCGTGCAGCAGCGCCATCCCGGGGGCCTCGTAGATGCCGCGGCTCTTGGCCTCGATGATGCGGTTCTCGATCTGGTCGGACATGCCGAGGCCGTGGCGGCCGCCGACGGCGTTGGCCGCCAGCACGAGGTCGACGGCGCTGGCGAAGGTGTGCCCGTCGATGCTCACCGGCCGGCCCTGCTCGAAGCCGATGGTGACGTCCTCGGGGGCGATCTCGACCTCGGGGTCCCAGAAGCGCACGCCCATGATCGGCTGCACGAGCTCGACGCTGGCGTCGAGGTGCTCCAGCGCCTTCGCCTCGTGGGTGGCGCCCCAGATGTTGGCGTCGGTGGAGTACGCCTTCTCGGTGGAGTCGCGGTAGGGCAGGTCGTGGGCCAGCAGCCACTCCGACATCTCCTTGCGCCCGCCGAGCTCGGTGACGAAGTCGGCGTCCAGCCACGGCTTGTAGATGCGCAGCGAGGGGTTGGCCAGCAGGCCGTAGCGGTAGAACCGCTCGATGTCGTTGCCCTTGTAGGTGGAGCCGTCGCCCCAGATCTGCACGTCGTCCTCGAGCATGGCGCGCACCAGCAGCGTCCCGGTGACGGCGCGGCCCAGCGGCGTGGTGTTGAAGTACGCGCGGCCGCCGGAGCGGATGTGGAACGCGCCGCACGTCAGCGCGGCCAGGCCCTCCTCCACGAGCGCGGTGCGGCAGTCGACGAGGCGCGCGACCTCGGCGCCGTAGGCGTGCGCGCGACCGGGCACGGAGGCGATGTCCGGCTCGTCGTGCTGGCCGATGTCCGCGGTGTACGTGCACGGCACCGCGCCCTTGTCGCGCATCCACGCGACGGCCACCGACGTGTCGAGGCCACCGGAGAAGGCGATGCCGACGCGCTCGCCGACGGGCAGGGAGGTCAGCACCTTGGACATGGGGAGAGTATGCATGTCCGTGCATGGCCATGCAAAAACCGGGGCGGACGTCAGCCCGGCTCGAAACCCGCGCTGGCGGTCAGCGTGCCGGGCGCGACCTCCGTGAAGCCGCCGTCGTGCACGTCGACGCGGTCGCGCGGGTCCAGGACGGGAGCGCCCGTGAGCACCCGCACCCCCAGGCCCGCGGCGTGCCAGCGGGTCGTCGCCGCCGCCGGCAGCTGCTCCCACGCGAGCTGGGCGGCGTGACCGGCCTGCGCGGCCGCCTTGCCGGTCGTCATGGCCACGCCGGGGGAGAGCCGCACCGTGAGCAGGTCGGGCCGGGCGGGGGGCACGGCGGCCGGACCGGGGTCGTCGAGCGCGAGGCCGCCCACCTGCAGGGTCCGCAGGAGCACCGGTACGTCGTCGCGCGGGTGCGGGGCGAAGACCCGCACCACGGCGTCGCCGGCGGCGGCCTCCACGTGCGGCAGCGCGGCGGTCCGCTCGAAGCGGGCGCCGCGCGCCCGCCGGGTGATCTTGCGGATGTGCCCGGTGCGCCAGCGCTCGACGGCCGCGTGCAGCGGGCCCTCGGGGTCGCGCACGCGGTCGTCGGCGAGCAGGAGCACGACTGCGCGCGCCGCGGCGACGAGGACGTCGGTGTGCGTCGGGACGGGGTCCCGCTCGACCCGGACGACGAGGGACAGCGCCCAGGGGTCCGCCTCGGCGAGGCCGGTGCCGGGCCCGTCGGGTTCCGGCCCGCTCACGACCCGGGCAGGAACCCGCGCGCCCCCAGCCACTGCAGCTGGCGGGCGAACTGGTCCGCGCCGCCGCCGGCGTGGTCGCCGAAGGGCCACACGGCGATCTCCTTGTCGACCTCGCGCCCCACGGCCTGCACGGCCTCGCCGTAGCGGGCGTAGGCGGCGAAGACGGTCGACGGCGGGCACACCGGGTCCATCAGGGCGACGCTGAACAGCGCGGGCGCCGTCGCGCGGACCGCGAGGTTGGCGGCGTCCACGTAGGCGAGCGTCCGGAACGCCTGCTCGACCGAGGTCCGGGTGTGCCGGCGCAGGTACTCCACGACCTCGAGGTACGGGCCCGCGGAGGCCGTCTCGGCCCCGCGGCGGTAGTGGCACAGGAACGGGACGTCGGGCAGCGCGGCCGCGACCGCGTCACCGCACAGCCCCGCGGCCGCGAGCGTGAACCCGCCGCCCTGGCTGCCGCCGGCCACGACGACCCGGCGGCCGTCGACGCCGTCGAGGGCGTGGGCGGCGTCCACGGCGCGGGCGCAGTCGACCATCGCGCGCCGGAAGTAGTGGTGGCGCGGGTCCTCGATGCCCTTGGTCATGACCCCGCCGACGTAGGAGCCCGTGGTCTCGGGGCTGCCCGCGTCGGGCGTGTCGTGCCCCTGCCCGCGGCTGTCGACGACCAGGTGGGCGAACCCGGCGGCGGCCCACTGGGTGTGCTGCACGGGCACCCCGCGGCCCTGGGAGTAGCCCTGCACGTGCACGACGATCGGCAGCGGCCCCTGCTCACCGCGCGGGCGCACGAGCCACGCCGCGATGCGCTGGCCGCCCCACCCGGAGAAGCGGACGTCCTCGACCTCGAGCCGCGCCAGCCCGTGGCCGGTCACCGGGGTGCGGGCGACGTCGATGTCGTGGGCGCGGGCCTGCTCCAGGCTGTCCACCCAGAACTCGTCGAAGTCGGCCGGCTCGGCCACCTCGCCCCGGTAGGTCAGCAGGTCCTCGAGCGGCAGGTCGGTCAGGGGCACCGCGGCAGACTAGCGCCGCGCCGCTCGCCGTCGCCCGCGGCCCGGGGGGCCGGTCAGAGGGCGGTGGGCCGGGGGCCGAGCAGCAGGTCGGCGCCGTGGGTGCGGAACTGCTCGATGGCGTCCTTGAGCGCGGCGAGGATGTAGCCGGGGACCCGCATGCCCTGCTCCTGCGCCCACAGCAGCTCGCGCTCCACGAGGCTGATCTGCGCCGCGAAGTCCTCCACCTTGTCGGCGAGGCCCAGGGTCGTCAGGACCCCGCCGAACTGCGCGCGGTGTTCCGGGGTGTGCGCCCCGACCAGGCTGAAGGACTTGCGCCGCAGGACCTTGGCCAGCCGCAGCTGCCACGGCTGCAGGACGTTCTCCTGCAGCATCTGCGTCGCGGACAGCCGGTAGAACGCGAAGTGGCCCGGTTCCTGGCGGCGGATCGGCGTGACGACGGTCCGCGCGATGGCCTCCTCGCCGATGCCGGACAGGCCGTCGACGAGCAGGTTGTAGGCCACGACGGCCGACTTCTCGGTCGCCGCCCCGGTCAGGTAGTAGAGCAGCCGGGCGACCTCGTGGACGGGCTTGAGGTGGGCGAGGGCTCCGAGGACGCGGATGCGGGGGTTCACCGACTCGGTGTCGGGGTCGGCCGGCGCGATGTCGATGTCCTGCTGCAGCCGGTCGAGGATCAGCCCGTGCTGGATCTCCTGCGGCTGCCACACGTCGGCGTAGAACAGCCGGTCGGTCTCGGAGACGTCGGGCAGCAGGGTGAGCAGCTCGAGGACGTTGCGGTCGACCTCGAGCTCGACGCGCGCGAGGTAGTCGATGACGTGGCCGAACTCCGTGCGGACGCGACGCGGGTCCACCACCGTGCGGTCGACGTCGTCCAGCCGCAGCGGCGGGTGCTTCTCGCCCAGGCGCAGGACGTGGTCGCGGATGTCCTGCGGCGTGATGATCTTGAGGGACACGCTCGGCTGACTCCTAGCTGACCAGGTGGACCGGACGCCCCCGGCGGTTCCAGTGTGCAGGACGGGACCGCCCGGCGGGGTCGTCCGCATGAGGACACCCTCACTTCGTCACCGCGACCGCCGGAGATGTGCCGCCGGCGTGGTGATCCGCGTCACACGACCCGGTGGCCGACGTCAGGCGCGGCGGCGGCGCCGGGCCGTGACGACCTGGAAGACGCCGTAGGCCGCGAGGCCGAGGGCGACGAGCACGAGCAGGACCGTCCCGAACGGCTGCGCGGCGATCTCCCGGAACGCGGCGTCGAGCCCGCGCGACTTCGCCGTGTCGCCCTGCGAGGACACGACGACGAGCACCCCGAGGACCGCGAACGCCACGCCGCGGGCGACCCAGCCGGCGACACCCAGCGCGCTCAGGCCCCGGCTCAGCGTGCCCTCGACCTTGTCCTCGAACGAGCGCTGCAGGCCGCGCACGACGGTGGCGACGCCCACGCCCACGACGACCAGCCCCGCGAGCACGACGAGCACCGCGCCACCGGGCGCCTCGAGGACCCGCTGCGTCAGGGTCTGCTGGTTCTGCCCGGCCGACCCGCCGCCGCCCGCGGCGAAGCGCACGCACGAGACGAGCAGGACCAGGGCGACCACGGCCTTCGCGGCCGCGCTGACGCGGTGCGACGTCTTGTCGCCCGTGACCGCCTCCAGCACCTGCCACCCCGCCATGGCGAGGAAGCCGAGCGCCAGGACCCACAGCAGCACCGGGCCGATCGCGGTGTCGCGCACCTGCGCGAGGGCCCCCGTGGAGTCGGCGCTGCCGCCGCCCCCGCCGAGGGCCACCTGCGCAGCGAGCCAGGCCACCAGCAGGTACACGACGCCCTCCGCCGCGACGCCCGCGCGCCCCACGCGGCGCAGGGTGGACTCGTGGCGCTGAGCGAAGGCGACGCCCTGCCGCGCGCCCCGCTCGGCCGACGACCGTGCCTGTCCTCCCGCCATGGGAGTCCTCCTCGCTGCGCCGGGACCCGCCTGCTCAGGGTCGTCCGTCCGGCCCGACAGACTGCCCTCCCGGAGGCCCCGCGGCCACCGGAGATCAGCGCGGCGCTGCGCCGGACGTGGCGGTGAACCGCCGCAGCCGCAGGCTGTTCGTCACCACGAAGACCGACGAGAAGGCCATCGCCGCCGCCGCGAGGAGCGGGTTGAGCAGCCCGGCCGCCGCGAGCGGCAGCGCGGCCACGTTGTAGGCGAACGCCCAGAACAGGTTGCCGCGGATCGTCCGCAGCGTCCGCCGGGCCAGCCGGACGGCGTCCACGGCCGCGGTGAGGTCGGCCCGCACCAGGGTCAGGTCGCTCGCCTCGATGGCGACGTCGGTGCCGCTGCCCAGCGCGATGCCCAGGTCCGCCTGGACCAGGGCCGCGGCGTCGTTGACGCCGTCGCCGACCATCGCCACGACCCGGCCCTCGGCCTGCAGCCGCCGCACGACCTCGACCTTCCCGGCCGGGAGCACCTCGGCGACGACCTCGTCGACGTCGGGGTCGATGCCGACCGCGCGCGCGACCGTCTCGGCCGTGCGCCGGTTGTCGCCCGTCAGCAGGACGGGCCGCAGCCCCAGCCGGCGCAGGTCGGCGACGGCCGCCGCGCTCGTGGGGCGCACGGTGTCCGCGACGGCGAGCACGCCCAGCGGCCGGCCGTCGGCCGCGACGACGACCGTGGTGCGGCCCGCGGCCTCGGCCGCCGCGAGCGCGTCGGCGAGGGGTCCCGCGGGCAGCGGGGCGCCCCCGTGCTCGGCCACCCAGGCGGCCCGCCCGGCGAGCACGGTCCGGCCCTGCACGACGCCCCGGATGCCCAGGCCGGCGCTCGCGGTGACGTCCGCGACGGCCGGCAGCTCGCCCAGCCGCGCGGCCGCCGCGGCCGCGACCGCGCGCCCGACGGGGTGCTCCGAGGCCGTCTCGAGCGCCCCCGCCAGGCGCAGCAGCTCCTCCTCGGTGCCGCCCGGGGCGGGCGTGACCGCGACCAGGCCCATCCGGCCGGTCGTCACGGTGCCGGTCTTGTCGAGCACGACGGTGTCGGCGCGGCGCGTGGACTCGAGCACCTCGGGGCCCTTGACGAGGATGCCGAGCTGGGCGCCGCGACCGGTCCCGACGAGCAGGGCCGTGGGGGTGGCGAGGCCGAGCGCGCACGGGCAGGCGATGACGAGCACGGCCACCGCGGTCGTCAGGGCGGTCCCGGCCCCGGCGCCGGCCAGCCACCAGCCCACGGCCGTGGCGACGGCCAGCACCAGCACGACCGGGACGAACACGCCCGAGACGCGGTCCGCGAGGCGCTGCACCTCCGCCTTGCCCGACTGGGCCTCGGTGACGAGGCGGCCGATGCGCGCCAGCTGGGTGTCGGCGCCCACGCGCGTGGCCCGCACGCGCAGCAGGCCGCCGGCGTTGACGGTGGCCCCCGCGACGGCGTCACCGGGACCCACCTCCACCGGGACGCCCTCGCCCGTCAGCACGCTGACGTCGACGGCGCTCGCGCCGTCGAGGACCACCCCGTCGGTGGCGATCGTCTCCCCGGGGCGCACGAGGAACTCCTCGCCGACCCGCAGGTCGGGAACGGCGACGCGGTGCTCGACGCCGTCGCGCAGCACGCCGACGTCCCGGGCGCCCAGCGCGAGCAGGGCGCGCAGCGCCGCGCCGGAGCTGCGCCGGGCCCGGGCCTCGAGGTGGCGCCCGGCCAGCACGAGGACCGTGACGACCGCGGCGACCTCGAGGTAGAGGTGGTTCCCCGCCTCGCCCCGCCCGGGCAGCAGCTCGAACCGCATCCGCATGCCGGGCATCCCGGCGTCGCCGAGGAAGAGGGCCGCCAGCGAGCTCGCGAACGCCGCGAGCACGCCGAGGCTGACGAGGGTGTCCATGGTCGCGGCGCCGTGGCGCAGGTTCGTCCAGGCCGCGCGGTGGAACGGCCAGCCGCCCCAGACGACGACGGGCGCCGCGAGCGTGAGCGAGAGCCACTGCCAGTTCGGGAACTGCAGCGGCGGCACCATCGCGAGCAGCAGCACGGGCAGCCCCAGCGCCGTGGAGACGGCGAGGCGGTGGCGCAGCGAGGCGGCGGCGGCGTCGTCGGGGGCGGGCTCCTCCGGCTGCGGTGCAGGGGGAGCGGGGAGCGCGGCGGTGTACCCCGTGGCCTCCACGACGGACACCGCGTCGGCCACGTCGGTCCCCGCGGGCAGGTCCACGCGGGCGCTGGCGGTCGCGTAGTTCACGGCCGCGCGCACGCCCGGCATCCGGTTCAGCTTCTTCTCCACGCGCGCGGCGCACGACGCGCAGGTCATCCCGCCGATGGTCAGCTCGACCGTCCGGGCGCCGTCCCCGGCGACGTCGGTGCGGGCGGGGCCGGTGGTCGCCATCAGCGACCGCCCCCCGCCTCGTCGAGCGCGTAGCCGGCCTCGTCGACCGCCTCGCGGACGGCGTCGGCCGCGAGCGGCGCGTCCGACGTCACGGTCACGGTGGACGAGCCGCCGGGCACCAGGGCGACCGCGACGTCGCGGACCCCGGGCAGGGCCGAGAGCTCCTCGGTCACCGCGCGGACGCAGTGCTCGCACGTCATGCCGCTGACGGCCCAGCGCGCGGTGCTCACGAGCGCACCAGCCGGGCGATCGCCGCGCTGGCCTCGCGGATCTTCGCGTCGGCCACGTCTCCGCCCTCGGCCGCCGCGTGCGCGACGCAGTGCGAGAGGTGGTCCTCCAGCAGCGACAGCGCGACGGCCTGCAGGGCCTTGGTCGCGGCCGACACCTGCGTGAGCACGTCGATGCAGTAGGCGTCCTCCTCGACCATGCGCTGCAGGCCGCGGACCTGCCCCTCCACGCGACGCAGCCTCTTCAGGACCGCGTCCTTCTCGCCGGCGTAGCCGACCACTGCCTGCTCCATGCCTCAGTGATACCCCCTGGGGGTTCCATCCGCAACCCCTACCCCCTAGGGGTACCCGTCGAGGGCGGGTCGCGGAGTGGGGGACACTGGAGGCGTGCCGAGCACCCTCCCCGACGGCGAGCCCGTCCCCGCCGACGGCGCCCTGCCGGCCGCCGCCCTGGCCGGGGCGGCGCAGCGGTCGTTCGGCGTCTACGTGCACGTCCCGTTCTGCGCCGTGCGCTGCGGCTACTGCGACTTCAACACCTACACGGCCACCGAGCTGGGCGGCGGCGGGTCGCAGGCGGCCTACGCCGCCACGGCCGTGGCCGAGCTGGCGCTCGCGGGCCGGGTGCTGGGCGACGCGGCGCGCCCGGCGCAGACGGTGTTCTTCGGGGGCGGGACCCCGACGCTGCTGCCCGTCGGCGACCTCGCGACGCTGCTCACCGCGGTGCGGGACACCTTCGGGCTCGCCCCGGACGCGGAGGTGACGACGGAGGCGAACCCCGACAGCGTC
Source organism: Kineococcus siccus (assembly GCF_009906795.1). Taxonomy (GTDB): domain Bacteria; phylum Actinomycetota; class Actinomycetes; order Actinomycetales; family Kineococcaceae; genus Kineococcus; species Kineococcus siccus. Next base: position 2,285 of record NZ_JAAALN010000030.1, on the reverse strand, counting down.
ACGCCGCAGAGCCTGCAGGCGCTGCGGGCCGCCGGGTTCACGCGCGTCTCGTTCGGCATGCAGTCCGCCGTCCCGCACGTGCTCGCGGTGCTCGACCGCACCCACGACCCCGAGCGCGTGCCGTCGGCCGTCCGGTGGGCGCGCGAGGCCGGCCTCGCCGTGAGCCTCGACCTCATCTACGGCACCCCGGGGGAGTCGCTGGAGGACCTGCGCACGAGCCTCGACGCCGCGACCGCGTGCGAGCCCGACCACGTCTCGGCCTACGCGCTCGTCGTGGAGCAGGGCACCCGGCTGGCCGGGCAGGTGCGCCGCGGGGAGGTCCCCGCGCCCGACGACGACGACGAGGCCGCCAAGTACGAGCTCGTCGACGACGTCCTCACCGCCGCCGGGTACTCCTGGTACGAGGTGAGCAACTGGGCGCGGACGCCCGACGCCGCCTGCCGGCACAACCTCGCCTACTGGCGCGGCGGCGACTGGTGGGGGATCGGCCCCGGGGCGCACAGCCACGTCGGCGGCGTGCGGTGGTGGAACGTCAAGCACCCCAGCGCCTACGCGGGGCGCCTGGCCGCGGGCGTGAGCCCCGCGCACGCGCGCGAGCGGCTGAGCGACGCCGACCGCCACGTCGAGGACGTGCTGCTGCGCTCCCGGCTGGCGGAGGGCCTCGACGTCGCGGGCCTGGACGCCGGGGCGCGGGCGCGGGTGCCGGGTCTCGTCGCCGACGGGCTCGTCGAGCGCCACGGCGTCCCCGCGTCGACGCGCCTGGTCCTGACGCGCCGCGGCCGGCTGCTCGCCGACACGGTGGTGCGGGCGCTGCTCCCGGCCTGACGGCGCCCCGGGGGCGCGCCCCGCCCACGGGCTACGGTGACGGCGTGCGCCTCGGGCTGAGCATCGGATACCTGACGGGCGGCGACGGCACGGTGGCCGGCGCCGCCGGCGACGCCCTCGCCCTGACGCTGCGGGCGGAGGAGCTCGGGTTCGACAGCGCCTGGGTGGCCGAGGCCTACGGCTCCGACGCGCCGTCCGTGCTGGGCTGGCTCGCGGCGCAGACGACGCGGATCGGCCTGGGCGCGGCCGTCATGCAGGTGCCCGGCCGCAGCGCCGCCGCCACCGCGATGACCGCCGCGACCCTCGACGGCCTCAGCCGCGGCCGGTTCCGGTTGGGGCTGGGCGTGTCCGGCCCGCAGGTGGCCGAGGGCTGGCACGGGCAGCGCTTCGGTGAGCCCCTGGTTCGCACGCGCGAGTACGTCGACGTGGTCCGCCTGGCCCTGGCCCGCAAGCCGTTGCAGTACAAGGGGTCCCACCTGCAGCTGCCGCTGCCCGACGGACCGGGCGTGCCGCTGCGGCTCATGCTGCCCGCCTCCCGGCCCGACCTGCCGATCTACCTCGCCGCGGTGGGGCCGAGGAACACCGCGCTCGCGGGGGAGATCGCCGACGGCTGGCTGCCGGTGTTCTTCTCCCCCGAGCACGCCGGCGACCAGCTCGCGCAGCTGCGCGAGGGGCGCGAGCGGCGGACCCCGCGCGAGGGCGCGCCGGAGTTCGACGTCGTGCCGACCGTGCCGTTCCTGCTCACCGACGCGACGGGGGAGCAGCGGCTGCAGGCCGAGGCGGGCGTGCGCGCGTACGCCGCGCTGTACCTCGGCGGCATGGGCAGCCGCGAGCAGAACTTCTACGCGCGGCTCGCGGGGCGCCTCGGGTTCGACGCCGAGGCGCAGCACGTGCAGGACCTGTACCTCGCCCGCCGGCAGCGCGAGGCGGCCGCCGCCGTGCCCCGCGGGTTCCTCGACGCGACGTGCCTCGTCGGCTCGGCCGCCGAGGTGCGCGCGCGGATGGCCGACTACGCGGCCGCGGGCGTCACCACGCTGAGCGTGCTGCCGATGGGGGCCACGCCGCAGGAGCGCCTCGACTCCCTGCGGGTCCTGACCGACTGACGTCCCCCCGTGGTGGGGAACCAGGGCGGGGCGGGCGGCGTCCAACGGCCCGACCGGTCGGCGTGACCGCGGCTCCCACGGAGGTAGCGATGCCCGTTGCGACGGTTCCCCGACGTCCCCCCACCACCGCCCCCGGCGAGGCTCGCCGCGCGCGGCGGTGGCCCGCGGCCGTGGCCCTGGGCGCCGTGCTGCTGCTGGGCGGGACCGCCTGCACGGGAGGCGGTGCCGAGTCCTCCTCCGGCGGGTCCTCCGCCGACGCGGGCAGCGGCGCGGCGGCCGCGGACGCGGCGGGGCCGGGCGTCGCCGACGCGGCCGCGTCGGTCGCCGGGCCGCCCGCCGCGCCCGTCGACCTGGAGG
>NZ_JAAALN010000309.1 GCF_009906795.1 Kineococcus siccus | reverse complement strand
ACCCCGAACCCACCCGTGACCCGTGGTCGCGCACGCGCCCGCCCCACCGGACGACAGGACTGCCCCGATGATGCTCAGCCACGACCTCACCCACGGTTGGACCGTCCGCTCCAGCGGGGGTGACGTGCCCGCGGCCGTCGCGGACCGCGTGCTGCCCGCCACGGTGCCCGGCACCGTCCACGTCGACCTGCTCGCCACGGGCGAGCTGCCCGACCCGTACCTGGGCGAGAACGAGACCGCGTGGCAGTGGTTCCACCGCTCGGCCTGGACCTACGAGCACGAGCTGACCGAGGCGGCGGCCGAGGACGGCGAACGCGTCGACCTGGTGTTCGAGGGCCTGGACACGGTCGCCACCGTGGCGCTCGACGGCACCGAGGTGCTGCGCAGCCGGAACATGCACCGGACCTACCGCGTCGACGTGCGCGAGCTCGTGGGCGGCCCGCGCCGCCTGACCGTGCGGTTCGACTCCGCGCTCGAGCACGCCGAGAAGGTCGAGGCCCAGCTCGGCCGCCGGCCGCGCGCGTACGGGCACCCCATGAACGCCGTGCGCAAGATGGCCTGCAGCTTCGGCTGGGACTGGGGCCCCGACCTGCAGACGGCGGGGATCTGGAAGCCCGCGCGCGTGCAGCGGTGGCGGACCGCCCGGCTCGCCGCGCTGCGGCCGCTGGCCACGCTCGACGGCACCACCGGTGTGCTGGCGGTGCACGTCGACGTCGAGCGCTCGGGCCTGGAGACGGCCGGGGCGCTGCGCGTCGAGGTCGGCCTGCCCGGGCGCGGGGTTCCCGTGGTCTCGGCCGAGCTCGCGCCCACCGAGGCCGGCGCGAGCGTCGAGCTGCGGCTGCCGGACGCGCCCGTGTGGTGGCCCGTCGGGTACGGCGAGCAGCCCCTCGTCGACGTCGAGGTCGCGCTGTTCTCGGGCGCGGACCTGCTGGACTCCCGCACGCTGCGCACCGCGTTCCGCTCGGTGTCCGTGGACACCTCCGCCGACGAGCACGGCGAGGGGTTCACGCTCGTCGTCAACGGCCGGCCCGTGTTCGTCCGCGGCGTGAACTGGATCCCGGAGGACCACCTGCTGACCCGGTTGCAGCGCAGCGACTACGAGGCCGCGCTGGACCGGGCGCTGGAGGCCAACGTGAACCTCCTGCGCATCTGGGGCGGCGGCATCTTCGAGTCCGACGACTTCTACGCGCTGTGCGACGAGAAGGGCCTGCTGGTCTGGCAGGACTTCCTGCTGGCCTGCGCGGCCTACGCCGAGGAGGAACCCCTGCGCTCGGAGATCCTCGCCGAGACGCGCGACAACGTGGTCCGGCTGTGCGGCCACCCGTCGCTGGTGCTGTGGAACGGCGGGAACGAGAACATCTGGGGGCACGAGGACTGGGGCTGGAAGGACGAGCTCGCGGGCGCCACCTGGGGCGCCGGCTACTACGACGAGCTGTTCCCCGCGCTGCTCGCGGAGCTCGACCCCAGCCGGCCGTACTCCCCGGGCAGCCCCTCGAACCCCGGCATCCCCGCGTCGGAGCTGCACCCCAACGACCCCGACCACGGCACGCGCCACGAGTGGGACGTCTGGAACCGGGCCGACTACACCCACCACCTCGACGTCGTGCCGAGGTTCTGCTCGGAGTTCGGCTGGCAGGCGCCGCCGACCTGGTCGACGCTCACGCGGGCGCTGGCACCCGACGACCTCGGCAAGGAGACGCCCGCGTTCCTGCTGCACCAGAAGGCCGACGACGGCAACGGCAAGCTCGACCGGGGCCTGGAACCCCACTTCGGGGTGCCCGCCGACTTCGCCGACTGGAACTGGGCGACGCAGCTGAACCAGGCCCGCGCCACGACGCTCGCCGTCGACCACCTGCGGTCCTGGTCCCCGCGCACCGCGGGCAGCATCGTGTGGCAGCTGAACGACTGCTGGCCGGTGACGTCGTGGGCCGTCGTCGACGGTGACGGACGCCTCAAGCCCGCCTGGTACGCGCTGCGCCGGGCCTACGCGGACCGGCTCGTGACCCTGCAGCCGCGCGAGCACGGCCTCGCCCTCGTGGTGGTCAACGACAGCCCGGCCGAGTGGACCGGTACGGCGCTCGTGCGCCGGGTCGACGCCGGGGGCGCCGAGCGCACGGCGGAGGGCGTCGAGGTGCGGGTGCCGGCCCGCTCGACGCTCGTGCTGCCGGTGGCCTCGCTCGCCGGGGCGGCCGAGGCGGAGCAGGAGGTCGTCGTGGCCGACCTGGACGGGCGGCGCGCGGTGTGGTCGGCGACGCCGGACCACACCCTCGCGGTCGACCCGGCGCCGCTGGAGGCCGGCGCGCACGCGGTCGAGGGCGGGTACGAGGTGCACGTGCGCGCCCACCGGCTTGCTCGCGACGTCTCCGTGCTGGCCGACCGGGTCGCGCCCGACGCGGTCGTCGACGACATGCTCGTCACCCTGCTGCCCGGCGAGTCGCACACCTTCCGCGTGCGCACGACGGCCGCGGTGGACGCGGCGGGGTTCACGGCACCGGCGGTCCTGCGCACCTCCGTGGTCGCCACGCCCGTGGACTGAGCGGGTGCAGACTGCCCCTGTGCAGCGAGGACGGGACGGGGCGGCAGCGGCCGGCGGCAGCGGCCTCGTCGGTCTCGTCCTCGCGGGCAACGCCCCGCGCGTCGGGGTCGAGCCGTTCTTCATGGAGCTCATCGCCGGCATGGAGGCGGCGCTGCGGCCCACGGGCCGCAGCGTCCTCCTGCTGGCGGTGGCGGACGTCGCGGCCGAGGTCGCGGCGTACCGCCGCTGGGCGCAGCAGGGCACCGTCGAGGCCGTCGTGGTCGTCAACCTCGCGGTGGGCGACGTCCGGCCCGCCGAGCTGACGTCGCTCGGCCTGCCGGCGGTGCTGGCCGGGCACCACCCCGACCCGTCCTTCGCCAGCGTCGTGACCGACGACGCCGGGGCCGTGCGGACCGCGCTGGCGCTGCTCGCCTCGCTCGGCCACCGCGTCGTCGGGCGGATCGCGGGGCCCGGGGACCTCGTGCACACCCGGGAGCGGACCGCGGGCATGCACGAGGAGGCCGAGCGCCGCACGCTCGACGTCCGGCTCGTGGAGGCCGACTACAGCGCCGCGCGCGGGGCGGCCGCGGCCCTGCAGCTGCTGGCCGCGGACCGCCCGCCCACCGCGCTCGTCTTCGACAACGACGTCATGGCCGTCGGGGCGCTCGAGGAGCTCGTGCGCCGCGGCGTCGACGTCCCCGGGCGCGTGAGCCTGCTGGCGTGCGACGACTCGGCGCTGTGCGAGATGGCGGTCCCGGCGCTGTCGGCGCTCAGCATCGACGTGCACGAGCACGGCTCGCGACTCGGCCAGGCCGTGCTGGACCTGCTCGTGGCCGGGACGACCGGCCCGCGGCCCGGGCCGCCCGTGCAGGTGCGCGAGCGGGCCAGCACCGCCGCCCCGTCCTGGTGAGCCGGGCGGCCCCGCGCCGGTGACGGCCTGCGCTGGTGGGGCTCCGGGGCCGTGCCTAGGCTCGGCCTCCCCCGGGCACGTCCCCGGGTCCCCGCTCCCCGACGATGAGGAAACCC
>NZ_JAAALN010000308.1 GCF_009906795.1 Kineococcus siccus | reverse complement strand
CCCGATGACCACCGCGCTCGACACCCGCGCCCCCCTCACCTCCGCCGCCCTCGACCTGCTCGACCGCTCCGACGCCGAGCTGCGCGCCGCGCTCGGCAGCGACGACGCGGGGGAGCGCTACGTCCACGCCCACCTCGCCGCGCTGCGGGCCGGTGCCGCCGTCGTCGCCGTGCGCGGGCGGCCGGCCTCACCGCGCCGGGGCGGGCCCCGCAGCGTGTGGGAGATGCTGCCGCGCGTGGCTCCCGACCTGGAGCCCTGGGCGGCCCTGTTCGCGGCCACCGCCCCCCGCCGAGCCGCGGTCGAGGCCGGTCGCCCCGGCCTGGTCGACCTGGCCGGGGCGGACGCCCTCCTGCACGAGGCGGAGCAGTTCCACCACGTGGTCGAGTCGGCCCTCGGCCTGACGCGCCTGCAGCCCGTGGCCGGCTGAGCCGGCCACCTCCCGGAGCCCTGCGGGCTCCCCCCGGCCCCGCCGGCCCCGACCACCGCACCGCTGCCGCTCCGTCCTTCCCCCGGGCGCGTTCGACAGAGGACGTCACCACCATGTCCGACCCGCAGTCCCCGCCGCACGGCTCGCTCGCCCCGCACGACTTCACCCACCTCCACGTCGCCTCCGGGTACTCGATGCGCTACGGCGCCTCGACCCCCGCGGCCCTCGTCGCCCGCGCGGCCGACCTGGGGATGTCCTCCCTCGCGCTGACCGACCGCGACGGCCTGTACGGCGCGGTGAAGTTCGTCCGCGCCTGCCAGGAGACCGGGCTCGCCCCCGTGCTCGGGGTGGACCTCGCCACCGCTCCCACCGGCCTCGTCGCGGGCCTGCCCGCGTGGGCCGACCCCTCCGTCGCGGCCCGTCGCCGCGCTCCCGTCCGCGGCGGCGCCACGGTCGACCCCCGCCTGCCGCGCGCCACCGTGCTGGCCCTCGGCGACGCCGGCGCCGGCCAGGGCTGGGGTGCGCTGTGCGAGCTCGTCAGCGCCACCCACCTCGCGGGGGAGCGAGGGACGCCGGTCAGCTCCCTCGAGCTCGTCGCGGCGCACGCCCCCGCCCCGGACGGCGCCCCGGCGCTCGCGGTGCTGCTGGGCCCCGCCTCGGAGGTCGGGCGGGCCGTCCTCGCCCGCCGCGACGACCTGGCCGCCGCGGTGCTCCGCCGCTGGCAGCAGGCGCTGCCCCCGGGGGCGCTGCACCTCGAGGTCGTCTGCCACCACGGCCCGCAGGACACCCCGGCGAGCGTCGAGCACGCGGGGAGGATGCTCGCCCTGGCCCGCGCGGCCGGCGTGCCCGCCGTGCTCACCGGTGCCGTGCGCTACGCCGACCCCGACGGCGCCGCCACGGCCGACCTGCTGGACGCCGTGCGCCGCCTCGTCCCCCTGGACACCCGCCACCTGGACCGGACGACGGGGCAGGGCCACCTGCTGCCCGCCGCGGACATGGTGCGCACCGCGGCCGACGTGGCCCGCGCCGCGGGAGGTCAGGACGCCCCCGCCGCGGCCCGCGACCTGCTCGCCGCGACGCGGGAGCTCGCCGCCCGGGCCCGCCTGGACCCGAGGGCCGACCTCGGGATGGGGCTGCACCACCTGCCCGACCACGCCGCGCTCGGCCTGGCCGACGGTGACGACCCGGACGCCGTGCTGCGCGCCCGCAGCGAGGCCGGGGTCTCCCGCTGCTACCCGGGGGCCGGCGTCAAGCACGAGGCGGCCGTGCGCCGGCGCCTGGACGAGGAGCTCGCGATCATCCGGTCGGTGGGTTTCGCCACCTACTTCCTCACCGTCGCCGACGTCTGCGACCTCACGCGCGACCTCGGGGTCCGGGTCGCGGCCCGGGGTTCGGGGGCGGGCAGCGTCGTCAACCACCTGCTGGGGATCTCCGGCGTCGAACCCCTCGAGCACGGGTTGCTGATGGAGCGGTTCCTCAACCCCCGGCGCGGGCAGCTGCCAGACATCGACCTCGACGTCGAGGCGGCCCGCCGCGAGGAGGTCTACGAGGCGGTGCTCGACCGCTTCGGCGGCCGCCGGGTGACCTGCGTGTCGATGATGGACACCTACCGGGTGCGGCACGCGGTGCGCGACGTGGGGGCCGCCCTGGGCCTGCCGCCCGTCGAGGTCGACGCGATCGCCACCGCGTTCCCCCACCTGCGGGCCCGCGACGCCCGCAACGCCATCGCGGAACTCCCGGAGCTGCGCCGCAGCGGGCTGGGTGAGCAGCGCCTCGACGTCCTCTTCGACCTGGTCGAGCGCCTGGACGGCCTGCCCCGCCACATCGCCCTGCACCCCTGCGGCGTGGTGCTGTCGAACCCCGGGCTGCTGCGCCGCACCCCCGTCGAGGCCAGCTGGTGGGGTTTCCCCATGAGCCACTTCGACAAGGACGACGTCGAGGACATGGGTCTGCTCAAGCTCGACGTCCTGGGGATCCGCATGCAGTCCGCGATGGCCTACGCGGTCCAGGAGGTCGCGCGCGTCGACGGCGAGGAGATCGACCTCGACGACCGCTCCCGGGTCCCGCTCGACGACCCCGCGACCTACCGGCTCGTGCAGTCCGCCCGCACCCTGGGCTGCTTCCAGATCGAGTCCCCCGGGCAGCGGGAGCTCGTCGGCAAGTTCGCGCCGTCGACGTTCGCCGACATCGTCGTCGACATCTCGCTGTTCCGGCCCGGTCCCGTGAAGTCCGACATGGTGAACCCCTTCCTGCGGGCGCGGCAGGGCTGGTCCGCGCCGGAGTACCTCGACGACCGGTTGCGCCACGTCCTGGAGCAGACCTACGGCGTCGTGGTGTTCCACGAGCAGGTCATCCAGCTCATCCAGGCCACCACCGGCCACGACCTCGCGCTGGCCGACGAGTACCGCCGCCACCTCGGGACCCGCGCGGGCCAGGACGAGATGGAACCCCAGTTCAAGCTGCGCGCGCTGGAGCACGGCTACCCCGAGCAGACGGTGGACAGGATCTGGGAGGTCCTCAAGGCGTTCGCCTCGTTCGGGTTCTGCAAGGCCCACGCCGCGGCGTTCGCCCTGCCGACCTACCAGTCCGCCTGGCTGAAGACGCACCACCCGGCGGCGTTCCTGGCGGGGGTCCTCACCCACGACCCGGGCATGTACCCCAAGCGGCTCATCCTCGACGACGCCCGCAACCTCGGCATCGCCGTGCTCGGGCTCGACGTCAACGCCTCGGGCGACACCTACCGCGTCGAGCGCCTGGACGCGCCCGCTCCGGCCGGCGACGAGGACGGCCCGGACGACGGCGGAGCCGACGACCACGACCGCGAGCACGACGACCGCGAGCACGACGACCGCGAGCACGACGACCGGGAGCACGACGACCGCGAGGACGGCCGGCGCGGGCCGCACGGCGGGCGCGGTCCCACCCAGGGGCTGCTGAACCCGTGGGAGGTGGGCGAGGCCGTCCGCAACCCCGACGGCCTGGGCGAGGGCATCGCCGACGGCACCGGGTACGGGATCCGGTTGTCGCTCGCGGAGGTCAAGGGCATCTCCGAGGCGGAGGTCGCCCGGATCGTCGCGGGGCAGCCCTACCGCTCCCTGGCCGACCTGTGGCACCGCGCTCGGCGATCGGGCGGGAGG
>NZ_JAAALN010000307.1 GCF_009906795.1 Kineococcus siccus | reverse complement strand
GGCGGGGGTCGGTCGGCTGCGCGTACGGGCGGTCGGAGCCGTGGACGACGGGGTCGACCCCGACGACGCGCACGAGCGCGTCCACCGCCTGCGTGCCGTAGGACGACGTCTCGTAGTGCACCAGCGGGTCGACGCGGCCCAGCGCCCCGCCGCGCGCGGCGAGCCGCTCGTGGTGCAGCGGCGCGAGCCCCGCGAGGGCGACGAAGGCGATCCGCAGCGTGGGGTGGGCGGCGCGGCCGCGCACGTGCCAGGCGAGCCAGGCGGCGTGCAGCTGCGCCACGTAGGGCACGAGCGCCGGCCACCACGGCGGGACGCCCGCGGGGTCGGCCGGGGCGGGGCCGGGGTGCACGAGCAGCGGCTTGCCCGCGGCCGCCAGCACGTCGAGCAGCGGCGCCAGGCGGTCGATCGCCGCGGGATCGGCCAGGGCCGTCGCGGGCAGCTGGAGCCCGACGACCCGCTCCGTGCGCAGCGTGGCCGCGAGGCCCGCCGGGTCCAGGTCGGTGACGGCCGCCGCGGCCCAGACGCCGAACGGGTCGCCGAGCGCGCTCACGCCGCGGTGCCACGCGGCCAGCAGCGGCTCGGCCTCCTCGCCCGGCAGGTGCTCGATGCCGAGGGGGCTGGACAGCGAGAGCAGCACGCGGTCGGCGCCGTCCGCGCGCTCGAGGCGGCGGCGGGCCGTGACGTCGTGCGCCGCCGGGTCGATCGCGCACGGGGCTTCCCCGGCCAGGTGCAGCGTCCAGCCGTCCAGGCGCGGGGCCGTGCGGCGGGCGCGCAGCGCGTCGAGCAGCTCCTCGGGCCAGAGGTGCTGGTGGCAGTCGGTGCGCACCGTCCCCCCTCCCGCGTTCGTGAAGCGCTTCACTCCGAGTCGCCAGTGAAGCGCTTCACCGTCACCGTGGCAAGTCGCGGCGCGTCGGGCCGCCCCCCGGTGCGTACCCTGCGCGGATGGTCAGGGAGGCGGCGACGGGGCCGCGGCGGACGCTGCAGGACGTGGCGGACGCCGCCGGGCTCTCGCTCGCGGCGACGAGCTACGCGCTGCGGGGGGCCCGCGGGTCCGCCGCCACCATCGAGCGCGTCAAGGCGGTCGCGGCGGAGCTGGGCTACCGGGTCGACCCCATCGCGCGCGCGCTCGCCAGCGGCCGCACCGGCACGGTCGGCATCAGCGGCTCGCTGCGCGACCTCTGGCAGCAGGACCTCTCGGTGATGCTCACGCGCGAGCTGCGCCGCGCCGACCGGCACGCCACCATCGCCGACGCCGCGGCCGACCCCGAGCTGGAGCGCCGCGTGGTGGAGCAGTTCGCGGCGCAGCGCGTCGACGGCGTGCTCGTCTCCCCCGTCGACCCGTCCGCGGCCTACTGGCGCCTGCTCGACGCCTCGGTCGCGGTGGTCTCCATCGGCGACGCGCTGCCCGGGCGGCCCGGCAGCGGCAGCGTGCTCTTCGACAACCGGCACGGCGTCACCACGGCGCTGGAGCACCTGCGCTCCCTCGGGCACCGCCGCGTGGCGCTGCAGACGCCGTCGCTGCCGTCCACGCCCGGCCGCCCCTCGCAGCTGCTGGCCGTGGAGGTGGCGCGGCGGCTGGGCCTGGAGCTCCGCGTCCTGCCCACGGCCGACGCGGGCGGCGAGGCGCCCCTGGTCCGGCTGCTGGCCGACCCGGGCCGGCCCAGCGCCGTCCTGTGCCTGTCGGACTCGCTGGCCTTCGGCGTCTACCGCAGCGCGCAGGCCGCCGGGCTGCGCATCCCGCAGGACCTGTCGGTGGTCGGCTTCGACGACCACCAGCTGGCCGGTCTCGTCGCGCCGGCGCTGACGACCATGGCCTGGGACGAGGACGCCATCGTCGCGGCCGCCGTCGCGCGCCTCGTGGCGATCCTCGACGACGGGCCCGACGACGCGCCGCCCGTCTCGTTCCGGCCCGAGCTCGTCGTGCGGGCGTCCACGGCGGCGCCCGCCTGACCCGGGGGCCGGCGCGCCCGCGTCAGAGCGCCCAGCCCGCCCGCAGCAGCGCGACGAGGACGTCGAGGTCGCGACCGTAGGGCCGGTCGGCCGTCCCCGCCGGCAGGACCGCGTCGAGGGCCGCGAGCGCGGCCAGGGCCTCCCCGGACAGCCCGGGCGGGCCGCCCGCGAGCGCCCGTGCCCGGTGCCCCGCGAGCAGCTCGGCGGCGAGGACCTCGCGCAGCCCGGTCAGGGCCTCCGCGACGCACTCGGCCGCCTCGAACGCGAAGCTCTGGACGTCCTCCTGGCCCAGCGAGGTCTCGACGGGCCCGAGCAGCGAGGGCGTCGCGAAGCGCCGCAGCCGGTGCACGGTGCCCACCGCCCGCTTGTGCACCGCGACGAGCCCCGCGTGCACGCCCGGTTCGGGCGACAGCTGCGCGGGCAGCCCCGTCAGCCGCGCGTCCAGGAGGCGGTGCAGGCGGGCGGCCCCCGTGTCGGCGACGTGCACGAGGCGGGCGGCGAGGGCGTCCAGGCCCGCGGTGAGCTCGGTGCCGGCGAAGCCCGCGGTCCCGACGAAGGCGCCGTCGAGCAGGGCGGGTGAGTCGGTCACGCCGTCCAGCGCCCGCTGCGCGGCCTGCTCCAGCGCCGAGCACGCCCGCCCGGCCACCACGAGCGCGGCGGGGGTGACCCGGAAGGAGACGGGCGCCTGCAGGCCGCGGACGGGACCGTCCGGGCGCAGCGCCCGCAGCCGCGCGAGGACCGCGCCGAGCTCGGCGTCGGCGCGGGCGAGCGCGGGGTGGACGGGGTCGTGGCTGGCCCCCACGACCGCCGCGGAGACGGCCAGCACGACCGGCACCTGGGCCAGCAGCCGGCGCGCCTCGCGCACGCGCAGCAGGGCCAGGGCCGTCGCGGCCGGCACGCCCTCGAGGAACGCGACGCCCTCCTTGGGGCCGAAGCCGGCGGGCCCGAGCCCCGCGGCCGCGAGCGCGGCGGCCCCGTCCGCGGTCCCGTCGGTGCTCCCGTCCGGTGCGGGACGCCCGGCCGCGAGCACGCGCCCGGCCCCCAGGACGACGGCCCCGGCGTGCGCGAGCGGGACGATCTCCCCTGCGACCCCCGTCCCCCGGGCCGGCACGGCGGGCAGGACGTCGGCGGCGAGCAGGGCGACGAGGCGGTCGGCGAGCGCGGGCGAGGCTCCGGCCTCGGGGTGCAGCAGGGTGCGCAGCCGGACGGCCAGCAGCGCCCGCGTCTCCGGCCGGGTCAGCCAGGGGGCCGAGCCCACGGCGCGGCCCACCACGAGGGCGTCCTGGTGCCGGGCCTGCGCCGCGGCGTCCAGCGGCACCCCGGCCAGCGCGCCCATGCCGGTGCTGACGCCGTAGACCGGCCCACCGGCGGCCAGGGCCGCCAGCAGCTCGGCGCGCCGGCCGGCCAGCCGGGCCCGCAGCCCCGCCCCCAGGGCGAGCGTGCACCGGCGGTCGGCCACGGCGAGCACGAGGTCGGCGTCGAGCTCGGCCGCGTCCGCCAGCACGCGCAGCGGCGGTGGGGTCGCCGCCCCGCTCCCGGGCGCGGCGGCCCGGGGGTCGTCGGTGTCCACAGCGGTCCTCCCTCAGCGGCGTCGGGGGATGCTCGCACGCCGCGAACCCGGTTGACCCGGGCGCGGGCGCACCGCAGGATCTCCCCGTGCGCAGCTGAGCAGGCCCCTCG
>NZ_JAAALN010000306.1 GCF_009906795.1 Kineococcus siccus | reverse complement strand
GTGGCCGGGACTTCGCGGCGTAGTAGGTGCTCGGGGCGATCTGCAACTGCTCACAGACCGGCTCGACTCCGAGGTCGTCCTTGTTCTGATCGATGAAGTCGACGATCAGCGGTGTGGGCGGTCGAGCTCCGCCGCGAAGAAAGCCGACGCCCGCCGCAAAATTTCGTTCGCGCGGCGCAGCTCACGGTTCTCGGTCTCCAGCTGCGCCAGCCGGGCGGCGTCCTCGGTCGTGGTGCCCGGGCGGTCGCCGGCGTCGACCTCGGCCTGGGTGACCCAGCCCCGCAGCGTCTCAGGGTTGATCCCGAGCTGGCCCGCGATCCGCTTGATCGCGCCTGCCCGCCCGGTCGGGTCCCGGCGGGCATCGACGGCCATCCTGATCGCCCGCTCACGCAGCTCGTCGGGATACTTCCTCGGTGCAGCCATGGAGACCATCATCCTCTCGGAGGCGTGGGTTGGTGGTCTCCATCAAACCCGGGCCTTGACAGGTCGTCCATGACGCTGCGCAGCGTGGGGTCGGCCAGGGGGCTGGGGTGGCCGGCGCGGCGGTGGATGTAGGTGATGGCCGCCATCCACGTGGTGAGGGTGGTGGCTCGGACGGGTCCGGTGGTGCGTGGGCGACCGGCACCCTTGCGGGCACCGTCCGTGGCGCCGATCGTGGTGTTCTTCAGCGGCGGATCCTGGGGCGCGGGTGGGAACGCTGACTCGTGGGCCCAGACCCCGATGCCGTGGGGGTCAGCAGGCAGGACGGGCAGATCGCGGTCGCCGGCCCATCGGGTCCACCGGTTCCACACGGTGAGGTAGGCGCTCCAGGTGGCGTCGGAGATGCTCAGGTCGCGCAGTGCGGCGATCGATGGGGTTTCGCCGTCGCCCGAGAATGGTTGAGGCCGGGCGAAAGATCGGGAGGCGGGGGCGGGGGGAGTCCTCGTTCGCATGGGCGTTCCTCGGGTGGATGACCAGCGGCAGGGTCTGCTGGGCTGCTGGGCGGCGGGCTCAGATGAGGGGGCCGAGAGCAGCGGCGGCCGCCCACGGTAGGTCGGGGAAGCTGTTGCGCCATCGCCGCGCCTCGGTGGGGTCGGCGTTGAGGTGGCGGCGGGTGCTCTCCAAGGCGTTCAGTTGCTCACTGATCCACTGCAGCAGTGGGTCAGAGTGCTCTGGGGCGCTCCTGTAGGCGCCGTGTAGTCGTCGTCGCGCTTCGGCGTGGTAGTCACCGGTCGCGACCGGTTGCTGCAGCATCAAGTGGCGTCTCCAAGACGGGCTGGCCAGGAGGCTGGCCAGGGTGACGACATCGGGGAAGATCGCGGCGCGGAAGAGGGGGGCAGTCATCAGGATCGGCGCCTTTGAGCGTGTGGTGGTGCGGTCACTCAGGTTGCTGCACCGGTGAGCGAGGTGGTCACCGGCCTGGCCGCGCTCGACCCAGCGCACGATGATCTGCTCGGCCTCGGCGAGACGGGGAACGAGTTCGGGTAGGCGCCGTCGGCGACGGTCCAGCTGCACCTGGGCGTGGATGATCTCCGGGCAGCGGGCCAGGTCCAGGGGCGGGGTCGAGTCGTTGATCCAGCGTTGGTGGCGCAAGCACACCGCGGCCCCAGGCAGGGCGCGAGGAAAGACACCTTCAGGGGGATCGGCGCGGCGTCGTTGGCAGCGGTCGCACGCGCGGTGATGGGGCCCGGCGTCAGCGCTGGGATTGGTCGCGACCTGGAAGACGGCCGGTGGGTAACCGGTCAACCGAGCGATGACCTCTTCGGCGCTGACCTGCTCCGCGTTGATCTGCTCCGCGCTGATTTGCTCGAGACCTGCTGTCTGCGTGAGGCCCCACGGACCGCTCAACGCCCGCCGGTACCCGGCGATCATGGCGGTGAGTTCGGCCAGGGGGAGGTGGTTGAGGGTGGCCAGGCGCTGTACGACATGGTGGGCGCTCTCGCCGGGGATGACGCGCACGGTTCGCGGCAACGGCTTGATCCACGTCGGCAAGTGCGGCTGAAGGACGACTTGTCGGGCAACGGCTTGCGTATTCATGCGCGCGATGCACTGGTCTTGGCCGCGGTGGGCGCGGAGGAGGGGCGGCGCGGTGCACGACGTGCCCGGCTACGAGGTGGAAGGGGTGCGGCCCGGGTGGCGGCTCTCTCGGCGGCGTGGTCGAGGGTGATGCCGTTCAGGCTGGTGCGGGTGAGGTGTTCGCTGCCGTCCAAGACGGCGGCGATGGCGCCGGCGCGGATCAGGTGCGCGAGGCTGCCGATGGAGCCGGCGGTGCGCTGGTGCAGGTAATCGGCGAGGCCGGCCAGGGTGCCGTTGCGGTGGCGGTGCAGGCGCAGCGCGTTCTCGAAGGAGGCGACCAGCGTCTGCCACTGCTGGCGTTGGGTGGTGCTGGTGTAGCCGAAGGCGTCGATGGTGAGCAGGCTGAAGCGCCCGGCGATCTGGCGGCCGCGGGTGCCGTCGAAGATGCCTGTGCGGGTCAGGTCGACGCCTGCGTAGACGAAGGTGGCCGGGATGCGCTCGGAGAAGTACTTCAGCGTGTCCGAGGCGTCCGCACCGTGACGGCTGAACAGGTCGATGTTGTGGATCTCATCGACCAGGACCAGGTCGCAGTGGGCGTCGATGAGGACGGCGCAGACGGTGTCGATGACGTCGGTGATGTTGCGGCGGGCAGAAGGTGTGATGCCCAGGAAACGGGCCAGTTCGACGGCGATCATCCGCGGTGTCGCGGCGGGTGGGACGGTGATGTAGACCACCGGCAACCGGTCGCTGCCTGGCGGCAGATGACCGCGGACGGCGAGTTCGTGGGTGCGGCCCAGCTGGGTGATCGCGGTGGTCTTGCCGTAGGTGGCGCCACCGGAGACGACCAGACCGCTGCGTCCGGAAGCAGTGTGGCGGTTCAGCAGGATGTTGCGGCGCCCGGTGTGGCTGACCGCGAGCATCGCCGGGGTGGCGACGGTGATGAAGCGTGAGTGGTAGTCCAGGCGGGCCTCGTCGTAGACGGCACGCCGCTGCGCGCCGAGCAGTCGCCAGGCCCGGGCGGGCAGCAGGCTCAACTCCGCGGGGACCGCCGCGACGAACCGGGCCCAGCCCTCCTTGGTGGTCAACGGCTCGTGCCACGCCGCCTCCAAGAAACGATGACCATCGGGCTGACCGCCGAGTGGGCCGTTGCGCTGATGCTCGGGCTGATCGGTGAGTGGAACATGCAGGCGACCGCCGCCCTCACCAGGGAGCGGGGACGCTTCGGGACTGGCGTCTGCGATCGTCGGGCGGTGTCCAGGCACGCCGGCCTCCTCCTCGATCAGCGCCTGTCCGTGCGTGCGCACTGTCGTCGGTAGCTGGAGCTCAGTACGGCTTGCGAGCTTCGGCCGCCGCGTCGTACAACCCGAACAGTGGCGTCGAGGTGGCGGTCTTCGTGGCCGGCGTCTTCGCCCGTGTCCGTTTCCGCGTCGCCGTGTCCTGGGTCGGACTATCGGTGCTGCCCCGGGTGGTGGCTCTTCTCGGGGTGGTGACCTTGCGTGGGGGTTGCTTGGAGCTGGTGCCGGCAGCCTTCGCTGCTGCCGCCGACTGTTGGTCGTTCTCGTGGGTGTTCGGCCGCCAAGCCTCCTCGCCGTGGGGCTCCTCGTCCAGACCTCTCGGTAGCCACCTGTCGTTGGCATCGGAGGAGGTCTCGCTGTCTGGGTCGGGGGTGTAGGG
>NZ_JAAALN010000305.1 GCF_009906795.1 Kineococcus siccus | reverse complement strand
CTCCCGCCGCCCGTCCTCGCCCCGCGCCGCAAGACGCGGAAGATCAAGGTCGGCACGGTCGACGTCGGGGGTGACGCCCCCGTCTCGGTGCAGTCGATGACGACCACCCCGACGACGAACATCAACGCGACGCTGCAGCAGATCGCCGAGCTCACGGCGACCGGCTGCGACATCGTCCGCGTGGCCTGCCCCACGCAGGACGACGCCGACGTGCTGCACATCATCGCCAAGAAGTCGCAGCTGCCCGTGATCGCGGACATCCACTTCCAGCCCAAGTACGTCTTCGCGGCGATCGAGGCCGGCTGCGCCGCGGTCCGCGTCAACCCGGGCAACATCCGCAAGTTCGACGACCAGGTCAAGCAGATCGCGCAGGCCGCGAAGGACCACGGCACCTCGATCCGCATCGGCGTCAACGCCGGCTCCCTCGACCCGCGGCTGCTGAAGAAGTACGGCAAGGCGACGCCCGAGGCCCTCGTGGAGTCCGCCGTGTGGGAGGCGTCGCTGTTCGAGGAGCACGGCTTCCACGACTTCAAGATCTCCGTGAAGCACAACGACCCGGTGATCATGGTCCGCGCCTACGAGCTGCTGTCCGAGCGCGGCGACTGGCCCCTGCACCTCGGCGTCACCGAGGCGGGCCCGGCCTTCCAGGGCACCATCAAGTCGGCCACGGCCTTCGGTGCGCTGCTGTCCCAGGGCATCGGCGACACCATCCGCGTGTCCCTCTCGGCGCCCCCCGTCGAGGAGGTCAAGGTCGGCATCCAGATCCTGCAGTCGCTGAACCTGCGCCCCCGCAAGCTGGAGATCGTCTCGTGCCCCTCGTGCGGACGGGCCCAGGTCGACGTCTACTCCCTCGCCGACGCGGTCACCGAGGGCCTCAAGGGCGTCACCGTCCCGCTGCGCGTGGCCGTCATGGGCTGCGTCGTCAACGGCCCCGGCGAGGCCCGCGAGGCCGACCTCGGCGTCGCCAGCGGCAACGGCAAGGGCCAGATCTTCGTCAAGGGCGAGGTCATCAAGACCGTGCCCGAGCACGACATCGTCGCGACGCTCATCGAGGAGGCCGAGCGGCTCGCGGCGAGCATGGGCGAGCCCGGGGACGGCGCGTCGGCGGGGGCTCCCGTCGTCAGCGTCAGCTGAGCGGGGGCCGCCTCGACGCGGACGGGCCGAAGGGCGAGGATGCGCAGGTGCACCTGACGCCGCCCGCGGCCTCCACCCCCCGCGGCTCCGAGCGCTCGGGCAGCCTGCGGGTGCTGTCCGGCGCGGACGCCCCTGCGCTGCTGCGGTTGTGCGACCGCGACCCGGTCGCCAACCTCTTCGTCTCCGCCCGCCTCCTGGGCCTGCTCGCGCGCCCCGGGGCGGACCTGGGCGGTGCCGTGTGGGGCTGGTTCGAGGACGGCCTGCTCGTCTCGGCCTGCTGGGCGGGCGCCAACCTCGTGCCCATCGAGGCCACGCCGCCCGCGCTGGACGCCTTCGCGGCCCACGCCCGCCGGGAGGGCCGCCGCTGCTCGTCCCTCGTGGGTCCCGCCGAGGCCGTGCTCGGCCTGTGGTCGCGGCTGGAGCCGCACTGGCGGGGGGTCCGCGAGGTGCGCGCCCGGCAGCCGCTCATGGTGTGCGACGGCCCGCCCGCCCTCGCGCCGGACCCCGCGGTCCGCCGGGCCGCGCTGCGCGACCTGGACCTCGTCGTCCCGGCCTGCGTCGCGATGTTCACCGAGGAGATCGGCTACGCGCCCGCCCCGCCCGACGGGGGCGGCGCCTACCGGGCGCGGGTCGCCGAGCTCGTCTCGACCGGGCGCTCCTTCGCGCGCATCGACGCCGGCCCGCGCGGCCCCGAGGTCGTCTTCAAGGCCGAGCTGGGGGCCGTGTCGCCGAAGGTCGTGCAGGTGCAGGGCGTCTGGGTCGCGCCGCACCGCCGGGGCGAGGGCCTGTCCGCGCCCGGGATGGCCGCCGTCGTCGAGGCCGCGCGCGCCGACGGGGTCGAGACCGTGTCCCTCTACGTCAACGACTACAACACCCGCGCGCTCGCGGCGTACCGCCGCGTCGGCTTCCGCGAGGTCGGGGACTTCGCGACCGTCCTGTTCTGACCGCCCCCGCTCGCCTCAGGGCAGCCCGGCCGGGGCCTCGGTGGTCGCGGCGGCGCGCGCGTAGGACGCCGCGAGGGAGCGGTACTGCGGGCTGGCCAGCGCCAGCAGCGTCGCGACGAGCCCCACCAGCCCGGTCACCACGAAGACCAGGGCGATGGCCCGGGTCTGCCCCGTGCCGAACCAGTCGCCGATCGCCGCGGCCCCGGCGCCGTCGGTCATGAACGGCACGACGAGGAACTGGGTGATCGGCCCGACGAGGAACGCCGTGACCGGCGCGGCGGACTGCTCGACGCTCTGCGCGAAGCCGAAGACCCGGCCCTGCCGCTCGTAGGGCACGACGCGCTGCAGCACGGTCTGCTCCGCGGCCTCGGCGAACGGCATGAGCGCCATGAACACCACCATCGCGACCGACAGGGTCACGACCGAGGACGCCAGCGGGAACAGCATCGTCGCCGTCCACGCGACCGCGTTGACCAGGAGCAGCAGGCGCACCGGCCGGCTGCCGAGCCCGAGGCGCGCGACGAGCAGGCCGCCGACGATCATCACGGCGCTCAGCCCACCCCACAGCAGCCCCCACGCCTGCACCGACACCAGGGACAGCCCGTAGGCGTCCATGAGCGCCATGAACCCGCCGCCGATGAGGTTGTTGAAGCAGCTGAAGGCGATGAGCGGCACGAGGCCCGGCACGCCGCGGACGAGGCGCCAGGTGCCGCGCAGGTCGACCCCGCCCACCGCCGCGACGGGCACGCCCGCCTCGTCGGTCGTCACGACGCGCGTCTCGGGGACGGGCACGCGCGCGAGGTGCACCACGGAGGCCGCGAGCATCACGAGCGCGAGCAGCAGGACGTGCAGCATGCCGCCGGAGGCGACGAGGAACCCGCTGATGACGGACGTGACCAGCATGGAGCTGCCCACCACGGTCCCCACCAGGCCGTTGGCGCGGTCGCGGACGTCGGCCGGCACCAGCAGCGTCACGAGCGTCGGCAGCGCGATGCCGCGCGGGTTGCCCGCGACGACCCCGGCCATGCAGAGCACGACGAAGACCCACAGCTGCCAGGACGCGACGTCGCCGAAGGCGCCGTCCGGGGTCAGCAGGTACACCGCGAGGCACACGCCGTAGACGGCCGCCGAGACCACCGCGGAGGCCTGCATGACGGACCGCTTGTGGTGGTTGTCGACGAGGCTGCCGAACCAGATGCCGGTCGCCGCGGTGGCCACGACGAAGATGCCGGCGATCATGCCGGTCGCGAACACCGAGCGGGTCTCGAGGAACACCCAGAACGTCACCGCGAACCAGACCGTGTAGTTGATGACGCTGACGACGGCGTTGCTCACGAGCAGGTGGGCGAACACGCGCTGGGACCCGGACCGCAGGTCCAGGCGGGGCGCCGGCCCGTCCGGTGCGGACGCGTCGGGTGCGGACACTGCGGCCTCCAGCCGTCGGGGACGTGTCGTGCTGCTGGGTGTGACCCGGCCCCGGCCCGGAACTCATCGGCGCTCCCGTCCGCTCGCGTCCTCCTCGTCCGGCGCCCGCGTGGCCGGGGCAGCGCCCGGGGGCTGAGGGGGTGGCACCGGCGGACAGCTCCGTTCGCGCCGACTCCCAGCAC
>NZ_JAAALN010000304.1 GCF_009906795.1 Kineococcus siccus | reverse complement strand
ACCCGGTACCCCGCCCACGCCCAGGGTCCCCGCCTAGGATCACGGCGAGGGGTGGTGACGATGGAGTTCCTGGACGCGCTGCTGGACCGCAGCTGGTTGCTGTGGATCGCGACGGCCCTCGTGCTGGGGGTGCTGGAGATCACCGCGATCGACCTGGTGTTCGCCATGCTGGCCGGGGGAGCGCTGGCCGGTGCCCTCGCCGACGCGCTGGGGCTCGGTTTCGTCGGGCAGGTGCTCGTGGCCGCGGCCGTGGCGGGGCTGCTCATCGGCACCATCCGCCCGGTCCTCCTGCGGCGCCTGACGATGCCGCCGACCGACAGCACCAACGCGCCCGCCCTCGTGGGGCGGCCCGCCCTCGTCCTGTCCGACGTCACCGTCCGCGGCGGCCTCGTCAAGCTCGTGGGGGAGACGTGGTCGGCGCGCTCGGCGGCGGGCCACACCTTCCCGGCCGGTGAGGACGTCGTCGTCACCGCCATCGACGGGGCCACCGCCGTGGTCGGCCCCCTGCACCCCGGGCCGGCGCCCGGGGCCCCGCACCCACTGGAAGGCTCGTCCTGATGGACAACGTCGTCACGCTGATCGTGCTGCTGCTGGTCGTCCTCTTCGTGGTGACGGTCATCGCCCGGACGATCCGCATCGTGCCGCAGGCCACCGCCGTCATCGTGGAACGCCTAGGCCGCTACTCCCGGACCCTCGACGCTGGCCTGCACTTCCTCGTCCCGTTCATCGACAAGGTGCGCGCGAACGTGGACCTGCGCGAGCAGGTGGTCTCGTTCCCGCCGCAGACCGTCATCACCTCCGACAACCTCGTCGTGAGCATCGACACGGTCATCTACTACCAGCCGACCGACCCGAAGTCGGCGACCTACGAGATCGCGAACTACATCCAGGCGATCGAGCAGCTGACCGTCACCACGCTCCGCAACGTCGTGGGGTCGCTCGACCTGGAGCAGACCCTGACCAGCCGCGACCAGATCAACGGGCAGCTGCGCGGCGTCCTCGACGAGGCCACCGGCCGGTGGGGGATCCGCGTGAACCGCGTGGAGCTCAAGGCGATCGACCCGCCGGCGAGCGTGCAGGACTCCATGGAGAAGCAGATGCGCGCCGAGCGCGACCGGCGCGCGGCCATCCTCAACGCCGAGGGCCTGAAGCAGTCGCAGATCCTCACCGCCGAGGGTGAGAAGCAGTCCTCGATCCTGCGGGCCGAGGGTTCCGCGCAGGCCGCGATCCTGCGCGCGCAGGGCGAGTCGCGCGCCATCACCCAGGTGTTCGACGCGATCCACCGCGGTGACCCCGACCCCAAGCTGCTGGCCTACCAGTACCTGCAGGTCCTGCCGCAGATCGCGCGCGGCGACGCCAACAAGGTCTGGATCGTGCCGAGCGAGCTGAACGACGCGCTCAAGGGCTTCGGCAGCATGTTCTCCGGCCGGGTCGACGACACGCCCTCGCGGGGCGCCCGCGCCGACCGGGGGGAGCACCCGGGGCCCGGCTTCGAGGAGCCCGTCCTCGAGGACCCGGCCGAGGCGCTGGCCCGGGCCCGCGCCGAGGCCGCCGGGGCGAGCGCCGCCGCCGAGGGGGCCACCCGGCAGGTGGGCGGCGACCCCCTGCCGTGACCGCCCGCCGTGATCACGCGGGTGCGTCCGCGAGCCGACGGCGGGAGCGGGGTTCGGCGTGCGGCGCCGGTGCCGCCGGGGCAGGGTCGCAGGGTGAGCGCCGCCAGCGACGTGTCAGCCCAGGACCTGCCCGAGCGGGCGCCGGACACCGTCCGGTGGTTGTTCGCCGACCAGCTCGGCCCGCACTTCCTCGACGCCCCGCGCCAGCGCGTGCTGCTGCTGGAGTCCACGGACGTGTTCCGCCGCGGGCGCTTCCACCGCCGCAAGGCCCACCTCATCCTCTCGGCGCTGCGCCACCGCGCGCGCGACCTGGGGGAGCAGGCGCAGTACGTGCAGGCCCCGACCTACCGCGAGGGGCTCGCCGCGGCGGGCTTCCCCGAGGGCGCCGGGGGCCTGAGCGTGTGCGACCCGACGTCCTACCCGGCGCGGCGGTTCGTGCGCCGCCTCGACGCCGTGGAGCTGCTCGCGTCGCGGGGGTTCGTCGTCTCCGAGCGGCAGTTCGCGCACTGGGCCGACGCCCGCGGAGCGAAGCGGCTGCTCATGGAGGACTTCTACCGCGAGGTCCGCCGCCACCACGGCCTGCTGATGGACGACGAGGGGCGGCCGGTCGGCGGCGCGTGGAACTACGACGAGGACAACCGCTCGGGCCCACCGAAGCAGGAGAGCCTCGACGTGGCCGGACCGTGGTTCCCGCGCGAGGACGACATCGACGCCCAGGTGCGCGAGGACCTCGACCGGTGGGAGCGCGACGAGCACGTCGAGTTCACCGGGACCGACGGCCCGCGCCGCTTCGCGGTCACCCGCCGCGAGGCGCTGACGGCGCTGCGGCACTTCCTCGCCGAGCGCCTCGAGCAGTTCGGCACCTACGAGGACGCCATGCTCACCGGCGACGAGTGGATGAGCCACTCGCTGCTGTCCGCGACGCAGAACCTCGGGCTGCTGGACCCGCTCGAGATCGCCCGCCGCGCCGAGGCGCACGGCCGCGAGCACGGCACCCGCCTGGCCTCGGTCGAGGGTTTCGTCCGGCAGGTCGTGGGGTGGCGCTCCTACACCTGGCACCTGTACTGGTACCTGGGGGAGGAGTACAAGCAGCGCAACGCGATGCAGCAGCACCAGCCGATCCCCGACTGGTTCGCGGACCTCGACGCCGACGCCGTGGACGCGAACTGCCTCTCCCACGTCCTCGCCGGGGTCCGCGACGAGGGCTGGGTGCACCACATCCCGCGCCTGATGGTGCTGGGGAACTGGGCGCTGCAGCGCGGGTACCGGCCCTCCGAGGTCGCGGACTGGTTCTGGCGCAACTTCGTCGACGGCTACGACTGGGTCATGACCACCAACGTGGTGGGGATGTCCCAGCACGCCGACCACGGCGTGCTGGCGACCAAGCCCTACTCCTCCGGCGGCGCCTACATCGACCGCATGAGCGACTTCTGCGGCGGGTGCCGCTACGACCCCAAGGTGCGGGTGGGCGAGGACGCCTGCCCCTTCACGGCCGGGTACTGGAACTTCCTGCACGGGCACCGGGAGCTGCTCGCGGGCAACCAGCGGATGACCCGGGCGCTCGGCGGCCTGGACCGCCTCAAGGACCTCGACGCCCTGCTCGTGCAGGAGGCCGCGCGCGGCACCGCGGCGCCGTAGCCTGCGGGCCATGACGACCTCCCCGAGCGCGCAGGACCTCCTCGCCGCCACGAACTACGTGCTGCTGACGACGTTCCGCAAGGACGGCCGGGCGGTGCCCACGCCGATCTGGGTCGCGCCGCTCGGGGGACGGATGGTGGCGTACACGGGAGCGGACTCGGGCAAGGTCAAGCGCATCCGCCGCGACGGTCGCGTCCTGCTCGCCCCGTGCACGTCGCGCGGCGCGCCACTGGGCGACAGCGTCGAGGGGCGCGCGAGCGTGCTGCCGGCCGGGGAGCTGACCGCGGTCCGCGCCGCGGTCGCCGCCAAGTACGGCCTCGTCTACCGCGGCTTCCAGCTCCTGCAGCGCCTCGCCGGTCTCGTGGGCCGTGGCCACGCGGACGCGGAGACCGTCGCGCTCGAGCTGCGGGTCGGCTCCTCCCCCGCCTGAGCGGCTC
>NZ_JAAALN010000303.1 GCF_009906795.1 Kineococcus siccus | reverse complement strand
GTGCGGCACGCCCCCACCGTGCCGCACCGCGCCGCGCGCCGGGGTGGCGCGGGGCGCGGGAGCGGTGGAGGTCGCGTGCACGTCGGCCGGGTCAGTCGGGAGAGCTCATCCCGCGGCGGATCGAGTCCATGACCGTGGAGTCCGTCAGCGTCGTGACGTCGCCGGGCTCGCGGTGCTCGGCGACGTCGCGCAGCAGGCGCCGCATGATCTTCCCCGAGCGCGTCTTCGGCAGCTCCGCGACCACCATGATCGAGCGCGGCTTGGCGATCGGGCCGATCTCCTTGCCGACGTGGTCGCGCAGGTCGGCCACGGTGTCGGGGCCCTCGACGTGCCCGCCGCGCAGGATGACGAACGCCACCACCGACTGCCCCGTCGTCTCGTCGCTCGCGCCGACGACCGCGGCCTCGGCGACGTCGGGGTGGGAGACCAGGGCCGACTCGATCTCCGCGGTCGACAGGCGGTGGCCGGACACGTTCATGACGTCGTCGACGCGGCCCAGGAGCCAGATGTCCCCGTCCTCGTCGCGCTTGGCGCCGTCACCCGCGAAGTAGCGGCCGGGGAAGCGCGCCCAGTAGGTGTCCTTGAAGCGCTGCTCGTCGCGCCACAGCCCGCGCAGCATCGCGGGCCACGGCTCGGTCAGGACGAGGTAGCCGGCCTGACCGTGCCCGACGGGCTCCCCCGCGTCGTCGACGACCTCGGCCACGATCCCCGGCACGGGCACCTGCGCCGACCCGGGCTTGAGCGTCGTGACGCCCGGCAGGGGCGTGATCATGTGGCCGCCGGTCTCGGTCTGCCACCAGGTGTCGACGATCGGCGTCCGGTCGGCGCCGATGACGCGGCGGTACCAGGACCAGGCCTCGGGGTTGATGTTCTCCCCCACGCTGCCGAGCAGGCGCAGCGAGGACAGGTCGTGCGCGGCGGGGAACTCCTCGCCCCACTTCATGCACGTGCGGATCGCGGTGGGCGCGGTGTAGAGGATCGTGACGCCGTACTTCTCGACCAGCGACCACCAGCGGTCCTTGCCGGGGGTGTCGGGCGTGCCCTCGTAGATGACCTGCGTCGCCCCGTTGGCGAGCGGGCCGTAGACGACGTAGGAGTGCCCCGTGACCCAGCCGACGTCGGCCGTGCACCAGAACACGTCCGTCTCCGGCCGCAGGTCGAACACCGCGCGCGTCGTGAACGCCGTCTGCGTCAGGTAGCCGCCCGAGGTGTGCAGGATCCCCTTGGGCTTCCCCGTGGTGCCCGAGGTGTAGAGGATGAACAGCGGCTGCTCGGCGTCGAAGGCCTGCGCCTCGTGCTCGGGGCTCGCCTGCTCCAGCGCCTCGTGCCACCACACGTCGAGGTGCTCGTCCCACGCGACGTCCTCGCCGTTGCGGCGCACCACGAGCACGGCCGCGACGCTGGGGCAGCCCTTGGCGATCGCGGCGTCGACCGCGGGCTTCAGCGTGGTCGCCTTGCCGCGGCGGTAGGAGCCGTCGCACGTGATGACGACCTTGGCCTCGGCGTCGTTGATGCGGGTGTGCAGCGCGTCGGCGGAGAACCCGCCGAACACCACGCTGTGCGGGGCGCCCAGGCGCGCGCACGCGAGCATCGCGACGACGGACTCGACGAGCATGGGCAGGTAGATCGCGACGCGGTCGCCCGACTCGACGCCCAGCGCGGTCAGCGCGTTCGCGGCCCGGTTGACCTGCTCCGAGAGCTGCGCGTACGTGACCGTCTGCGTGTCACCGGGTTCGCCCTCGAAGTGCAGCGCCACGCGGTCGCCGTTCCCGGCCGCGACGTGGCGGTCGACGCAGTTCACGGCGACGTTGAGCCGGCCGCCGACGAACCACCTCGCGAACGGCGCGTCGCTGAAGTCCAGCGTCTGGGTGAAGTCGGTGTCCCAGTCCAGGCAGGCGCGGGCCTGCTCGGCCCAGAACCCGAGGCGGTCCGCGGCGGCCCGCTCGTAGAGGTCGGCCTTCGCGACGGCCTGCTCGGCGAACGCGGCGTCCGGCGCGACGGTCCTGGGCGCGGGCGCGCTGTCCTGGGTGGTCACGATCGTCCTCCTCGACGGGTCTCCCCGGCCGCCCCGGCCGGTTCGGGCTGAGGCTAGCCGCCCGGGACGTGCGGGTGCGTGGCCAGATCACGCTCGCGCCGCGCGGACAGCGTCGAGCCCGCGCTCGCCACCACCACCACGGCGATCGCGGCGACCGACGGCAGCGGCAGCGCCTGCGACAGCAGCAGGAAGCCGACCAGGGCCGCGATGCCGGGTTCCAGGCTCAGCAGCACCCCGAACGTCCGCTCCGGCAGGCGCCGCAGCGCCACCAGCTCCAGCGAGTACGGGACGACCGAGGACGCCAGCGCGACGACGAGGCCCAGGCCCAGCACCGCGGGGTGCAGCAGGTCCGCGCCCGCGCCGGCGAGGCCCGCGGGCAGCACGAGGACGCCCGCCACGACGCTCGCGACGGCGAGACCGGACTGCCCGGGCAGGGCCGCGCCGACGCGGGCGCTGAGCAGGACGTAGCCGGCCCAGAACGCCCCCGCCACCAGCGCCAGGGCGACGCCGAGCAGGTCGAGGTCGCCGCCGGCCCCGTCGCCGCCGAGCCCGAGCGTGAGGACCCCGAGCAGCGCGAGGACCACCCAGACGAGGTCGCGGGCCCGGCGCGTCAGCGCGGCCGACAGCACCAGCGGCCCGAGGAACTCGCACGTCACGGCGACGCCGAGCGGGATCCGCTCGATCGCGAGGTAGAACGCGGAGTTCATCGCCGCGAGGCTCACGCCGAACGCCACGGACAGCCGCCACTGCCGCCGGGTCCAGGTCCGCACGCGCGGCCGGACGACGGCGAGCAGCACGACGGCCGCGATCCCCAGCCGCAGGGCGGTCGCGCCCGTGGCGCCGACCGTCGCGAACAGCCCGCTGGCGACCGCGGCCCCGACCTGCACCGAGGCGGCCGCCCCGACCACCATCCCCACCGCGGGGGACGTCGACGCCGTCGTCCCGGCCGGTGCAGCGCTCACGTGGCCCCACGCTATCCCCCCGCCCTCGCCGCGATCACGCCGTGATCACCCGCGTGGTCGCGGCGGGGCGGGGGGTCACGTCACTTGCGGCCGGTGCGCCACTTCATGCCCCAGCCGAAGGCCTCGTCGAGGGCCTGCTGACCGCCCTGGACGTAGCGGACCTCGCGCTGCACGGCGACCTCGCGGCCGTCGGAGGTGAACTGCGCGATGGCGCACATGGGCGACTTGTCGTCGTGCTCGTCGAGGCGGACCTCGATCTCCGGGCCGCTCGCGGGGAAGAGCGTCACGACGGCGTCGGCCGCGGCCCAGTTCGGCACGCCTTCGTAGATGAAGGCGAACACCAGCACGCGCTTGATCTTCGACGCCTGCCGCAGGTCGACGAACAGGTTCTCGCCGCCGCCGCCCGTGCGGTCGTCGCCGTCGAGCCACACGACGGGATCGCCCTGCGCGCGGTCCCGGAACGCGTTGCCGAGGGCCTGCACGACGCCCTTGGACCCGTCGGTGAACTCGTAGAGCGCCCCGAGGTCGAGGTCGATCCCGCCCTGCGGCACCGCCGCGGCCTTGAGCTTGGAGAAGAACCCGCCGCCCGTGGGCGCCGCGCCCGCGGGGCGCGCGTTCCAGGCCAGGTGCACGCGGACGGTGCCGCCCGCGGCGCCCGACTTGGACAGCGACACCTTGGGGGCGGCCTTGGTCAGCGTCACCTTGCTCAGCGACACCCCACCGCCGCC
>NZ_JAAALN010000302.1 GCF_009906795.1 Kineococcus siccus | reverse complement strand
CGGCTGCCGCACGCTGGCCGCCGCGGCCACCCCGCCGCTGACCAGCGTGCGGCAGCCGGTGGTCGAGATGGGCCGCGAGCTCGCCCGCATGCTGCTCTCCGTCGTCGACGGGGGTGAGCCGCCGGCTCCCGTCGTGGTCGGCACCGAGATCGTCCGGCGCGCCACCGCCTGACCGCACCCCGCCCTCCCCGCCCCGCCGGACGCGGGGCGCGCCCGCCGCGCGGCGGGACCTGGCCCCCGCGGCCGGAGGACGGTTGACACCCGTGCCGCCCGGAGGCACCCTTGGCTGATCCTGTGAGAGCGCTCTCGCACTGGTCATTCCTGGCGCGAGAGCGCTCTCACACTCTGACCCCCCGATCAACGACGATCCGCCGCGAGGCGGGGCCCCCCGAGGAGAAACCATGCCCAGGAACCGCAGGTCGACCGCCGCCACCGTGGCCGCCGTCGTCAGCACCGCCGTCCTGCTCACCAGCTGCAGCAGCGCCGGCACCGGCACCACCGAGGCGACGAGCGCGGACGGGGGGACCGCCCTCACCGTCAGCCTGTTCGGGACCTTCGGCCTGGACGAGGCCGGCCTGTTCGACGAGTACGAGAAGCTGAACCCCGGCGTCACGATCACCTACCAGTCGACGCAGGGCGAGAACACGTACTGGCCTGCGCTGCAGACGAAGCTGGCCTCGGGCAACGGCGCCGCCGACGTGCAGGGCATCGAGGTCGGGCGCATCGCCGACGTCGTGGCCAACCAGGCGGGCAAGTGGACGGACCTGTCGACCACGGTCGCGGGCGAGCAGGTGCCCAACTACCTCGACTGGAAGAGCGCCGCCGCGACCACGGAGGACGGCGAGGTCCTGGGCGTCGGCACCGACATCGGCCCCATGGGCCTGTGCTACCGCAGCGACCTGCTCGAGCAGGCCGGCCTGCCGTCCGCCCCCGCGGACGTCGCCGCGCAGCTCGGCAGCTGGGACGACTACACGGCGATGGGCGAGAAGTTCAAGGCCGCCGCCCCCGCCGGCACCGCCTGGACGGACTCGGCGGGCGGTCTCTACAACGCCATCGTGTCCACCGAGTCGGAGATCTACTACGACGAGGCGGGCGAGCTCGTCTGGGACAGCAACCCCGCCGTCAAGGACGCGTTCGACACCGCCGCGGCCGCGGCGCAGAGCGGGCTGACCGCCAAGCTCGAGCAGTTCGAGGACCCGGCCTGGGACACCGGGTTCGGCGGCGGCTCGTTCGCCACGATCGCCTGCCCGGCCTGGATGATCGGCTACATCAAGGGCAAGGCCGGGGACGCGGGCGCCGGCAAGTGGAACGTGACGTCGCTGCCGGGCGGCGCGGGCGGCAACTGGGGCGGCGCCTACCTGGGCATCCCCAAGTCGAGCAAGAACCAGGAGGAGGCCGCGAAGCTCGTGAAGTGGCTCACCGACCCGGAGCAGCAGGCCAAGGTGTTCGAGGTCGGCGGCAACTTCCCGTCCAACACGGGCGCGATCGAGCTGGTGACCGGTACGAAGGACACCTACTTCCAGGACGCGCCCATCGGGCAGATCTTCTCCGCGGCCGCCAAGGCCGCCCCGACGCAGGTCCTCGGCGAGGACGACGCGGTCGTCAAGACCGCCCTCGTCCAGGCGCTGCTGTCGGTGGAGACCAACGGGGTCGCCCCGGCCGAGGCCTGGGAGAACGCCGGCTCGACCATCGAGAACCAGGTCGGCTGAGGCGCACCTCACGAGCAGGGCGGCCGGGCCCACGGCCCGGCCGCCCCACCCCCGACGGACCCTCGCGAGGAGAGACGCCATGAGCGCTGCCCGCACGACCGCCCCGCCGGCCCCGGCCGGCCCCACCGCCCGTCAGGCCACCGAGCCGGAGCTCTCGCTGCGCTCGCGGCTGTTCCGCTTCGAGGGCAAGGCGGCGCCCTACGCCTACATCGCCCCGTTCTTCGTCGTCTTCGCGGCGTTCGGGCTGTTCCCGCTCGTCTACACGATGTGGATCAGCTTCCACGAGTACGAGCTCGGCTCGGACATGACGTGGACCGGGCTGGACAACTACACCTGGCTGTTCACCAACGAGAAGTTCTACAACGCGCTGCTGAAGACCATCACCATCGGCGTGCTGTCCACGGTGCCCCAGCTCCTCCTGGCCCTCGGGCTGGCGCACCTGCTCAACTACCGCATGCGGGCGCGCAACATCTTCCGCGTCTCGATGATCATGCCGTACGCGACCTCCGTCGCGGCCTCCACCCTGGTCTTCGCGCAGGTCTTCGGGCGCGACAACGGCCTCGCGAACTGGCTGCTGTCCCTCGTGGGGCTCGACGGGCTGGACTGGCGCAACGGCGACCTCAGCGCCCAGATCGCCATCGCGGTCATCGTGACGTGGCGCTGGACGGGCTACAACGCACTTATCTACCTGGCCGGCATGCAGTCCATCGCCGCGGACCTCTACGAGGCGGCCGCGCTCGACGGCGCCAACCGCTGGCAGCAGTTCCGCCACGTGACGCTGCCGGGGCTGCGCCCGACGATCCTCTTCACCATCGTCGTCTCGACGATCGGCGCGACGCAGCTGTTCGGCGAGCCGCTGCTGTTCGGCGGCGTCGACGGCGGCGCCCTGAACCAGTACCAGACGCTCGGGCTGTTCATGTACCAGCAGGGCTGGGGCTACGGGGCCCTGGGCCGCGCCGCGACGGTCGCGTGGGTGACGTTCGTCCTCATCATCGGGCTCGTGCTGCTGAACACGGGGCTCGCCCGCTGGCGCGACCGGGACCGCGAACCGCGGGCCGGCCGGAACGGGACCACGACGCAGGAGGCACGCCCGTGACCACGACCACCGTCCGCGAAGCCGCCATGGCGGCCCCCACCCCGGGCCGCCCCGCTCGCAGCCGCCGCTACCGGGCGCCCGACGCGGCCGGCTGGCTGACCTACGTGCTGCTGACCCTGACGGCCCTGCTGTTCCTCGTGCCGTTCTACTACATGGTCGTCGCGGCCAGCCGGCCCATGGCGGAGATGAACCAGTCCCCGCCGCCCTTCCTGCCCGGCCCGTACCTCTGGCAGAACATCACGACCGCCGTGCAGCAGCAGGCCATCGGCCTGTCGATCGTGAACTCCCTGATCGTCGCGGGCATCACGACGGCCGCGACCCTGCTGTTCTGCACCCTCGCCGGGTTCGCGTTCGCCAAGCTCCGGTTCCGCGGCAAGGACGCCCTCTTCGCGATCACGCTGGGCACCCTGATGATCCCGCCGACCCTGGGCGTCGTGCCGCTGTACAAGATCATGTCGGACTGGGGCCTGGCGGGGCGCCTGGAGTCGGTCATCCTGCCCTCGCTCGTCACGGCGTTCGGCGTGTTCTTCATGCGCCAGTACCTGGTGCAGACGCTGCCCGACGAACTGCTGGAGGCGGCCCGCGTCGACGGCGCGTCCTCGACCCGGACGTTCGTCAGCATCGTCGCGCCCATCGCCCGCCCCGGGATGGCCGTGCTGGGCATGCTGACCTTCATGACGTCGTGGAACGACTTCTTCTGGCCCGTCATCGCCCTGAACTCCACGAACCCCACCGTCCAGGTCGCCCTGAACAACCTGGGCAGCGGCTACGTCCCGGACACCTCGATCATCATGGCCGGCACCCTCGTGGGCACGCTGCCCGTCATCGTGGTGTTCCTGCTGCTCGGCCGCCAGATCGTCGGCGGCATCATCGCCGGGGCCGTCAAGGGCTGAGCGCCCCTCCCGCCCGGCCACCTCCGTCCTGCCC
>NZ_JAAALN010000301.1 GCF_009906795.1 Kineococcus siccus | reverse complement strand
GTGTGCGGGAGCGACCCGGGAGTTCCGGGACAGAGGGTGGTGCGGTGGAGCTCGGTGCCGGTGGGTGCGCGTCAGCGCGGACAGACCGCGCTGTCGGTGCGCTGCAGGTCGATGTGGCGACGCGCGGTCAGCACCGTCCTCTGCGGGGTAGGCGGTTGCGTCATGGGGCACTCCTGGTTCGAGGCTCCGCAGAGCCGCACTTGCCGGACGCCTCGTCCGGCCGGGTCGTCACCTGGGGCACCCCGCCGCGGGGGAGGGTTGCCGGACAGCGAGCCAGGGCTTCGCGCTGTCACTCATGACCTGGGAATGAAACTAGGGGGGTTCCGCGGGAGGTGTCAACCGGTGGCCGGTCGTCCCCCGCGGAACCCGTCAGGCGCAGCACCCCCGTGCGGGGGGGCTCCTCACTCGACGTCGACGAACACCGGGTTCGTGTAGCACCAGAGGTCGTCCCACGGGTCGGAGTCCCCGACGCGGTCGACGCGCGGGTGCCCGTCGGCGTCGGCGTGGCGGCCGTCGCTGCCGCGGAACCGCACGTACAGCGGGTCGGCGACCCCGCGCAGGGTGGTCGTGAACCGCTGCCGGCCCGTGGCGCGCGGCGACACCTCGAAGCTCTCCACGACCCGGGTCCCGGGGGCGGAGAACAGGTCCCGGTCGGTGTCGGCCACGCGCCCCGTGACCGTGCCGACGATGACGTCCCAGCGCGCGGAGCGCGGGACCTCGCCGCCGCCGTTGGGTTCCGTCGCCGGGTCGATCAGGAGTTCGACCTCGACGTCCCCGCCACGGCGCACGGTGGTGCGGGCGCCGAACGTGACCCCCGGCCCCTCCCCACCGGCGCGCACCCGGCCCTCGACGGCCCGGACGAGGCCGCCGTGCACGACGAACACCCGTCCGTTGCGCAGGCCCGCCATCACCGCGCGGTAGTCGCGGCGGTCGGCGCCGACGACGGTGCGGCTGTAGAACCCCGGCGCGAAGTCGACGTAGCCGTGCTGCACGCGGCCGGTGTCGACGGGGAACCCGCGGTGGCCGTGCTCGAGGTAGTGCTCGCGGCTCGGGTTCCCGACGCGCCACGTGTCGCCGGTGTCGAAGTGGTTGTCGGAGTTCGCGGTCACCCACCAGGGCAGCCCCTCCGCGAGCAGCGAGTCCCACACCCCGCCCATGCGGGCCGTGCCCGCGTCGAAACCCCCCCAGGTGCGGTACTGGTCGCGGTCGTACCCGGGGAACGACAGGGGTCCCGGGCTCTCGTCGTACTGCCCCCGCCCGCGCGCCCGGCTGGGGGCCGCGAGCGCCGCGGCCTGGTGCCCCGGGGCGCCCTCCCAGCCGACGAAGACGCCCGGCGCCGCGTCGCGCCAGCCGCGGACCTTCGACGGCGAGACCCGACCCGTGCGCATGGGGTGGTTGGACAGCACCAGCGCCTCGTCGACGGTGCCGCGGCGCAGCTCCTCGACGAGCCAGGCCAGGGCGTCGAGGCCCAGCTGCTCGGCCACCGGCCCGGCCTCGTAGGAGTGGTGGATGAGGCGCGGCCCCGCGGGGTTCTGCACCGCGGCGACGACGTCGCCGTCGAAGCGGCGCTCGAAGGCCTGCAGCAGCTCCGGGGTGCGCTCGTGGTTCGGGGCGATGACCGTGGCGTGCTCCGCCCCGGGGATGTTCCACTCCATGCCCTGGAACACCAGCACGGGGTGCTTCTCGCGCGCCTCGGCGATGAGCGGGGTCTGCAGCGCGACCGACTGCTTGGCGTGGTCGGGGCCGCCGTGGTCGGTGAGGACCATCCAGTCGAGGCCGCACTCCGCGCCCCGGCGGACCTGGTCGTCGACGGAGTACATGGCGTCGCGGGAGAACATGGTGTGGATGTGGTGGTCCCCCGCGTACCAGTCGAACGCGCGGGTGTCGCCGTCGCTGCTCACGGGGTCGACGAACGGCGCGGACTGACCCTCGGAGTGCACGGGCGACAGCCTGCCAGCCCGGCCGGGCCACCCGCCTGCGGGCCCGTCCACCCCTAGACTCACTCACCGTGACGTCCTTGCTACCGGACGAGCCGGAGAGCGGTGCGCCCCGCGCCCGCCGCGGTCCGCGCCGCCGGCTCGAGGACGCGCGCGCGGCGGGGCTGCCGGCCGTGTGCCGGGCCACCGGCGAGGAGGACGGCGAGGAGGACGGCGGGGAGGACGGCTCCGGAGCGCTGCTCGAGGTGCCCGACCCCACGACGGGCGAGGTCGCCACCCGGGTGGTCGACACGTCGGGGGTCGCGACGGCCGGGGTGCTGGCGCGCAGCGCCGCGAGCGCCCGGGAGAGCTGGGCGTGGCTCAGCGGCGAGGACCGCGCGCGTCACCTGCACGCGCTCGCCGACGCGCTCGAGGCCGCGGTCCGGCCCGTGGCCGTGACGGAGGCGCTGGTCGCGGGACGTCCCGTGCGCGACGGCCTCGACGTCGACGGCCCCGCGCTGCTCGACGCCGCGTTCTCGGCGGCCGGCTGGGCCGACAAGCTCGCCGCGGTGGGCGTGCGCCCGCGCCCGGGCGGGGTCGTGGTCCTCGTCGCGACCTGGCGCACGCCGCCCGCCGACCTCGTCGCGGGTCTGGTGACCGGCCTCGCGGTGGGCTGCGGGGTGCTGGTGCGCGCCCGGCCCGCCGCGGCCCCGCTGGCGCTGCTCCTGGCGGGCGCGTGCGCCGGGGCCGGGCTGCCGGCCGGCCTCGTCGGAGTCGCCCCGGGCGAGGACCCCGCCGCCGACGCCGCCCTGTGGGACGCGGGCGACCTCGCGGCCGTCGTCGCCGACGGCCCGCCGGCCGCGCTGACGGAGCTCGCGGTCGAGCTGGCCGACCGCGGGACCCCGCTCGCCGCCCGGCCGGACCCCGCCGGCGTCGACGTGCTGCTGCCTGGCGCCGACCTCGGCGCGGCGTGCGCCGCCGTCCTGCGGGCCGTCGCGGGCGGGGCGTGGCGCCGCCCCGGCGGGTCGCGGGTCCTGGTCGCCGAACCGCTGGCCGCGGAGGTGCTGGCCCGGCTGAGCGAGGGCGCGGCGGCCCTGCGCGTGGGCCACCCCCTGGACCGCGCCACCGACGTGGGGCCCTGCCCCACCGCGGACGTCGCGCACGCCGCCGCGAGCGCCCGCACGCGTCCCACCGCGGTCCCCGCGGACCTGCCCGAGGGCGGCTGGTGGGCCCTGCCCGGGGTCCTCGTCACGGGTCCCCGGACGGCACCCCCGCCGCCCGGCCCGCTCGTCGGCGTGCGCACGCTGCGGGGGGACGCCGAGGTGCCCGCCCTGCTCGCCGGGGCCGGCGAGGTCACGGTGTGGGGCGGGCGCTCGGGCGGCGGCCCCCACCGGGCGCAGGACCGCACCGGTCTCGGCCTGCTGCGGCGGCTCGGTGGCTGACCCCGGTCGTCCGGCCCTGCGCCCCCGCGCGCGGCGGGGCGGCGACGACGTCCGCGCGGCCCTGGCGAGCGCCGCCCGGGCCGCGACGGCCTGGTGGGCCCAGCCGGGTCTGCAGCGCGGGCGCGCGCTGCTGGCCGTGGCCGCCGAGCTGGAGTCGCGGCGGGCGCAGTTCGTCGACGAGGTGCGCCGCGGCGAGGGGCTGCGCGTCACGGAGGCCGTGGCGGCGGTCGACGCGACCGTGGACGAGGCGGTGCGCTGGGCGGGGTGGGCAGACAAGCTCGAGGTGCTGCACCCCGGGCGCCGCGCGGCCCCCGGGGTCGTGGGCGTCCTCGCCCCGGGGCCCGACGTCCTGCTGGCGCCCGCCCGCGCGGCGCTGACCGTGCTCGCGGCGGGACGCGGTGCGGCGGGGGAGGCGACCAGGAC
>NZ_JAAALN010000300.1 GCF_009906795.1 Kineococcus siccus | reverse complement strand
GTCGCGCACCGGCCGCTGCCCGGCCTCGCCGCGTGAGCGCCGTCCTGGCCCTGGTCGCGAGCCTGCTGTGGGGTGCGGCGGACTTCCTCGGCGGCACGGTGAGCCGGCGGCTGCGCGCGGTGCAGGTGCTCGCCGTGTCGCAGGTCCTCGCGACGGTCGTGCTCGTCCTGGTCGTCACCGCCTCGGGCTCGGCCGCCGGCGCCCCTGCGGGGTGGCTGGGCTGGTCGGTGCTCGCCGGCGTCACGTGGGCCGGCGCCATGGCGGCGCTGTACTCGGCACTTGCCCGCGGGACCATGGGCGTGGTCGCCCCCATCGCGGCCTGCGGGCTGGTCCTGCCCGTCGTGCTGGGCATCGCCGGCGGCGAGCGTCCCGGTCCGCTGCAGGTCCTCGGCGTCGCGGTGGCCCTCGTCGGCGTCGTCGGGTCGGCCGGGCCCGACCTGCGCTCCCGGTCGTCCACCGGCGGCAAGGCCGTCTCGCTCGCGTTCGTGGCGGCAGTCCTCTTCGGCGTGGAGATCTACGCCGTGGCCCGCGGCAGCGCGGCGTCGGTGCCGCTGACGCTCCTGGGGATGCGCCTGTCGGCCGTCGTGCTCGTCGTCTCGGCCGCCCTCGCCCACCGCCGCCGCGGCGGCCCCGTCACGGCGCGCGACCTGCCTCCGCTGCTCGCCCTGGGCGTGCTGGACCTCGCCGCCACCGCGGCCTACGCGCTGGCCTCGCGCAGCGGCCTCGTGAGCGTCGTCGCGGTGCTGGCCTCGCTCTACCCCGCCGTCACCGTGCTGCTGGCCCGCCAGTTCCACGGCGAGCGCCTGAGCCCCCCGCAGCGCGTGGGCGTCGTCGCCGTCCTCGGAGGAGCCGTGCTCACGAGCCTGGGGTGACGGCCGCCGGCGATCACTTGCACGCGCAACCCGAACGGCCCATCACGCGACGCAACCGGTTCGCCGAAGCACCAGGTGTGACCGTGGACACCCCCGCGCCCAGCGCCGACCGACCGCCCCGCACGTCGCGGCGCCCCTCGTGGGCCGCCGTGCTGCAGGTGGCCCTCCTGGTCCCCCCGGTGGTGTTCATCCTCTCGACCGTGCCCGGTGTGCGGCCCGGGCCGGACGGCTACCGCCTCTGGTTCGACGGCGTGCTCAACAACGTCGCCTACCAGTCCGCCGCGGTGCTGTGCGCGGTCCGCACCCACCGCTCGACGGGGTCCCACCGCGCCGGCTACCTCCTGGCGGCGGGGCTCGCGGCCTACGGCGGCGGCAACGTCTTCTGGACCGCGGTCGTCCGGCCCCTGGTGGTGCAGCCCTTCCCCTCCGGCGCGGACGCCCTGTTCCTGGCCTTCTACCCGCTCGCCTTCGCGGCGCTGGTCATCCTCGCCAAGCGGCGCGACGCCCGGCACGCCCGCAGCCTCTGGCTCGACGGCATCGTCGGGGCCACCGCGGCCGCCGCGATCGCCGCGGCCGCCACCATCGGGCCGATCCTCGACGCCGGGCAGGGCAGCTGGGCCGCGATCGCCACGACCACGGCGTACCCGCTGCTGGACCTGGTCCTGCTGCTCGTCGTCGCGGCGATCCTGTCGCTGTACGCGTGGCGGCCCCCGCTGGGCATCTGGCTCCTGGCGGCGGGGCTCGTCCTGTTCGTCGTGGCCGACGTCGAGTACCTCTTCGCCACGGCCCTCGGCACCTACGTCCCGGGCCGCCCGACCGACGGGGTGTGGGTCGTGGCGGTGCTGCTCATCGCCCTCACGCCGGGCTGGCCGGCGGCCCCCACCGGCCCGCGCCTGCCGAGCTGGGCGCTCGTGAGCATCCCCGTCGTCGCGACCGCGGGCGCGCTCGGCCTGCTGGTCACCGACCACGTCCACCGCTTCCACCCCATCGCCGTGGTCCTCGCCGCGCTCACCGTCGTCCTGTCGCTGGCGCGGCTGCTGCTCACCTTCCGCGACGTCAGCGCGCTCGCGGAGAGCCGGGAGCTGGCCCTCACCGACGAGCTGTCCGGGCTCGGCAACCGGCGCGCGCTGTACCGGCGGGCGCCCCGGGCGATCTCCGACCTGCCCGACGACGCGGGCGTCGGGCTGCTGCTGCTGGACCTCGACCGGTTCAAGGAGATCAACGACTCCCTCGGCCACCACGCGGGCGACACGATGCTGCGCCAGGTCGGGATCCGCCTGCTCACGTGCGTGGGCGAGCGCTCCGACGTCGTCGTGCGCCTCGGCGGGGACGAGTTCGCGGTCCTGCTCACCGGGGTCGACGCGGCCACCACCCGCGCCCTCGCCCTGGAGGTGATCGCCGCCCTCGCCGAACCGCTGCCGCTGGACGGGATCCCCGTGCGCATCGGCGTGAGCATCGGGATCTCGCTGCAGCCCGCCACCGAGGCCGAGCTGTCCTCCCTGCTGCGCCAGGCCGACGTCGCGATGTACCACGCCAAGACGCACCGCCTCGGCACCTTCGCCTACCAGACGGAGATCGACGAGTTCGCCTCGGGCGAGCGCCTCGAGACCGCCGAGCTGCTGCGCGAGGCCATCGCCGGCCACGACCTCGTCCTGCACTACCAGCCCAAGATCGACACGCTCACGGGCGCCGTGGAGGGCGTCGAGGCGCTCGTGCGCTGGCAGCACCCGACGCGCGGGCTGCTCTTCCCCGACCAGTTCCTGCCGCTCGTGGAGAGCGCCGGGCTCATGGAGGCCATGACCCGCACCGTGCTCGAGCAGGCCCTGGACCAGGTGGCCGGCTGGTGGCGCGCGGGCCGAGTCGTGCCCGTCGCGGTCAACCTGTCCGCGTCCTCGCTGCTCGACCGGGACCTGCCTGCGCGCATCGCCGCGATGCTCGCGACCCGCGGCGTGCCGGCCCAGCTGCTCGTCATCGAGATCACGGAGGACTTCCTCATGGCCGACCGCCAGCGCGCGCAGCAGATCCTCGCCGGCCTGCGGGCCGGCGGGGTCCGCATCGCCGTCGACGACTACGGGACCGGCTACTCCTCGCTCGCCTACCTGCGCGAGCTGCCCATCGACGACCTCAAGCTCGACAAGTCCTTCCTCGTGGGCCTCGCGGGCGACGACCGGGCCCTCGCCATCGTGCGCTCGACGATCGTGCTGGCGCACTCGCTCGGCCTGCGGCTCGTGGCCGAGGGCGTCGAGGACCAGGCCACCTGCCGCGAGCTGGAGGAGGCGGGCTGCGACGTGCAGCAGGGGTGGCTCTACTCCAAGGCCCTGCCCGCCCGCGACGTCGAGCGGTGGATGGACGAGCGCGCCGAGGTCCTCGGGCGCGACGCCGCCGCCGGCAGCGGGGCCGCGGCCGGCAGCGGGGCTGCGGCCGGAGCCGGGCCGCTCCTCCTCGCCGGTGAGCCGGCCGGGGGCCCGGCGTGAGCGCCGAGCTGACGGTGCGTCCCGCGACGTCCTCGTCCCCGCACCCGCCCGTGCTCGTCGCACCGCTCCTGACGCCGTCCCCGGCCTCACCGGCGCACTCGCCCGCTCCGGCGGTGCCGGCGCCGCGCCGGGCCGGCCCCCGCGGCACGTGGCCCGCGGGTCCGCAGCTGCTGCACGGCGCGGCCGCCGTGCGCGGCGCGCTCGCGGAGGTCGACGAGCTGGCCCGGTGCACGGGCCTGCCGGCCACCGCCCGCGCCGCGTGGGTGGCCGTCTCCCTGGCCCAGGCGCCGCCCGCGGCCGCGTGGGCCGTGCTGGTCCGCGACGCCGACGGGCGGCTGACCGCGGCCGCCGTCCTGCTCGACGACGACGCCGGCCGCACCACGCTCGCCGGGACGGCCGGCGGCTACCGCGGCGGGCTGGCGGCCCGCGAACCCGGCAGCGCGCAC
>NZ_JAAALN010000002.1 GCF_009906795.1 Kineococcus siccus | reverse complement strand
GGCGGGTTGCGGCCGCCGCCGGGAGTGCGCGCAGGGCCGGCCGCAACCCGCCCGACCCGCCGATGCCCGCGACGCCGTCGATCAGCAGGTCCGCGCCCGCGAGGGCCCCGGCCCAGTCCTCCGCCGGGGCCGGGGCGGTCCGGGCGCCCGCCGCACGGGCCGCGGCGAGGCCCTCGGGGTGCACGCGCTCCGCGGTCCGCAGCACCAGGACGCCGGCGCCGCGGCGCGCCAGGCGGGCCGCGGCGAACAAGGCGTCACCGCCGTTGTCGCCCGCGCCGGCGAGCACGACGACCCGGCGCCCCGCCACGCCCCCGGCCCGGTCGCGCAGCAGCGCGGCGCACTCGGCGGCCAGCGCGGCGGCAGCACGCTGCATGAGGGTGCCCGCGGGCACGCGGGCCG
The DNA here is from genome assembly GCF_009906795.1 of Kineococcus siccus. Lineage (GTDB taxonomy): Bacteria > Actinomycetota > Actinomycetes > Actinomycetales > Kineococcaceae > Kineococcus > Kineococcus siccus. The sequence goes on along the minus strand of NZ_JAAALN010000002.1, from coordinate 80,274 downwards.
TGACGACGGCCTCGGCGGCCCGGACGTCGGCGACGCGGTGAGCGGTGATCACGCGTCCGAGCCTGGCACCGGAGGGGGCTCAGCGCCCCTCGGCGACCACCATGGCCGAGGCGATCCCGGCGTCGTGGGACAGCGACAGGTGGAAGGTCTCCACACCCATCTCGGCGGCGCGGCGCGCGACGCTGCCCCGCACGACGATCTCGGGGCGGTGGCCGTCCTCGCGGGCGACGACGACGTCGGTCCAGACCAGGCCCACGGGCGCGCCGAGCGACTTGGCCACGGCCTCCTTGGCGGCGAACCGCGCGGCCAGCGACTCCGCGGGCAGCCCGCGCTCACCGTCGCCGAACAACCGGTCCAGCAGGCGTGGTGTGCGCTCGATCTGGCGCACGAACCTCGCGACGTCGACCACGTCGATCCCGATCCCGACGATCATGCGCGTCCCCCTCCGGCAGGCCGCCACCGTCCCACGGCGGCGCCCGGTCCCCGGCGGCGGGGTGGGCTCACTCGACGGTGACGGACTTCGCGAGGTTGCGGGGCTGGTCGACGTCGAGGCCCTTGGCGGTGGCGAGCTCGCACGCGAACACCTGCAGCGGCACGACGGCCAGCAGCGGCGAGAGCAGCGTGGAGGTGCGGGGGATCCGGATGACGACGTCGGCGAAGGGTTCGACGGCCGTGTCCCCGACCTCGGCGATGACGAGGGTGCGCGCCCCGCGGGCCCGGACCTCCTGGATGTTCGAGACGACCTTGGCGTGCAGCGAGTCCCGCCCGCGCGGCGACGGCACGACCACGAAGACCGGCTGACCGGGTTCGACGAGCGCGATCGGCCCGTGCTTGAGCTCGCCGGCCGCGAAACCCTCGGCGTGGATGTAGGCGAGCTCCTTGAGCTTCAGCGCGCCCTCCATCGCGACGGGGTAGCCGACGTGCCGGCCGAGGAACAGCACCGAGCGGGTGTCGACCATGTACCGGGCGATCTCGCGGACCTGCTCCAGGCCGTCGAGCACCTGGCGCACCTGGCCGGGGATCTCCTGCAGCTGGGCCATGACCTCGGCGATCTCGTCGGCGAACTTGTTGCCGCGCAGCTGGGCCAGGTACAGGCCGAGGAGGTAGCACGCCGTGATCTGCGCGAGGAACGCCTTGGTGGAGGCGACCGCGATCTCCGGGCCCGCGTGCGTGTACAGCGCCGCGTCCGACTCGCGCGGGATCGTCGAGCCGTTGGTGTTGCAGATCGCGAGCACGCGCGCGCCCTGCTCGCGGGCGTGCCGGACGGCCATGATGGTGTCCATCGTCTCGCCCGACTGCGAGATCGCCACGACGAGCGTGCGCTGGTCCACGACCGGGTCGCGGTAGCGGAACTCGTGGGAGTACTCGACCTCCACGGGGATCCGGCACCAGTGCTCGATGGCGTACTTCGCGACCTGCCCGGCGTAGGCCGAGGTGCCGCAGGAGATGACGACGATCTTGTCGACCGAGCGCAGCTCGGCCTCGGAGATGCTCATCTCGTCGAGCACGAGGCGTCCCGCGGCGTCGGCGCGGCCCAGCAGCGTGTCCGCGATGGCCTGCGGCTGGTCGTGGATCTCCTTGGCCATGAAGCTCGGGAAGCCGCCCTTCTCCGCGGCCGAGGCGTCCCAGTCGACGTGGAACCGGCGGCCCTCCGCGGGGCGGCCGTCGAAGCCCGTGACGGTGACCGTGTCGGGCGTGATGGTGACGACCTGGTCCTGGCCGAGCTCCAGCGCCTCGCGCGTGTGCGCGATGAACGCCGCGACGTCGGAGCCGAGGTAGTTGGCCCCCTCCCCCAGCCCGACGACGAGGGGGGAGTTGCGGCGCGCGCCGACGATGGTGCCGGGGTCCCCGCGGTGCACGGCGAGCAGCGTGAACGCCCCCTCCAGCCGCGCGCAGACGAGCCGCACGGCCTCGGTGAGGTCCTGCGTGCGGGCCAGCTCCGCGCCGAGCAGGTGCGCGACGACCTCGGTGTCCGTCTCGCTCGTGAAGGGCGTGCCGGCGTCGAGGAGCTCGGCGCGCAGGGTCGCGAAGTTCTCCACGATGCCGTTGTGGATGACCGCGACGGTGCCCGCCGCGTCCACGTGCGGGTGGGCGTTGGCGTCGGTCGGGCCGCCGTGGGTGGCCCAGCGCGTGTGCCCGATGGCCGTCGTCGACGCGGGGAGCGGGTCGAGGTCGAGGGCCTCGACGAGGTTCACGAGCTTGCCGGAGCGCTTGCGGACGTCGAGCCCGGCCGCGGTGACGACGGCGATGCCCGCGGAGTCGTAGCCGCGGTACTCCAGGCGGCGCAGGCCCTCGAGGACGACGGCGGTGCCGTCGGGGGCCCCGGCCCGCTCGGAGCTGACGTGACCGACGATTCCGCACATGGCCACCAGCGTACGGGCGGCGGCCCCCCGCACCCGCGACCGCGCGGCCGCCCGCACGGCGGGCGGGGCCGGTCCGCGGAGGGGCGGGGGCCAACCCGGTAGCGTGCCGCCGTGAGCACCGCTGGTCCGGCGCACGGGGCACCGCTGGGCGCGGGGCCGCACGAGCAGACCCCCGGCGAGCCGGCCGACCGCGCCGCCGCGCGCGAGCCGTCCCCCTACGTCGTGCTCGACCGCGCGGCCTGGAGCCGGCTGCGCCGCTCGACGCCCCTGACCCTGACCGCCGAGGACGTCGCGCGGCTGCGTGGCCTCGGCGACCGCATCGACCTGCGCGAGGTCGAGGAGGTGTACCTGCCCCTGTCGCGGCTGCTGACGCTGTACGACCGCGCGGCCGGGAGCCTGCACGCGGCCACGTCGACGTTCCTCGGGGAGCGGACGGCGCGCACGCCGTTCGTCATCGGTGTCGCCGGGTCGGTGGCCGTGGGCAAGTCGACGACCGCGCGCATCCTGCGCGAGCTGCTGTCGCACTGGCCCGAGACCCCCCGCGTGGAGCTCATCACCACGGACGGGTTCCTCCTGCCGAACGCGGAGCTCGAGCGGCGGGGCATCCTGCACCGCAAGGGGTTCCCCGAGTCCTACGACCGCCGGGCCCTGCTGCGCTTCGTGTCCGCGGTGAAGTCCGGCGCCCCGGAGGTGCGGGCACCGGTCTACTCCCACCTGACCTACGACATCGTCGAGGGCGCCGAGGTCGTCGTCCGGCAGCCCGACGTCCTCATCGTCGAGGGGCTGAACGTGCTGCAGCCCGCGCGGGTCCGCGCCGACGGCACCCAGGGGGTGACGGTGAGCGACTACTTCGACTTCTCGCTGTACGTCGACGCCCGCACCGACGACGTCCGGAACTGGTACGTCTCGCGGTTCCTGCGCCTGCGCCAGACGGCCTTCAGCCGCCCGGAGTCCTACTTCCACCGCTACGCGGACCTCACCGACTCCGAGGCCGTGACGCGGGCGCAGCGCATCTGGCACACCATCAACGAACCGAACCTCGTCGAGAACGTTCGGCCGACGCGGGCCCGCGCGACGCTCGTGCTGGCCAAGGACTCCGACCACTCGGTGCGCCGGCTGCGGCTGCGCAAGCTCTAGCGCCGCAGCCCCTCCGGCCCCACGGCGAGGCGGGACCGGACGTCCTCGACGCCCACCTCGCCCTCCTCGCAGAGCTCGTCCAGCAGGAACCCCAGCGCCTCGTTCACCGCGATCATCGGCCCGTTCGTCGTGGCGTTCCAGGTGCTCACGCGGCGCGCCTCGGGCGCGTCGGCCACGGCCGCGCGCAGGGCGGCGACCTTCAGCAGCATGCCCAGCCGGTGCCCGCGGTGCTCGGCCACGACCAGGGTGTCCCACTGCAGCAGCCGTTCCGGCTCGTGCGCCGACTGCACGAGCATGGTGTAGCCGACCAGCGTCCCCGTGGCGTCGGCGGCGACCGCGGTCCACGTCCGGCGCCCCTGGGCGGTGCGCATCGCCTCCGCGGCCCGCACGCGGGCGGGGTCCCACACCTCGGGCTCGACGGTCAGGTCCCCCTGCGGCGCGTCGGTGCTCATGCGGGCCATGAGGCCCGCCATGGCCACGACGTCCGGCTCCGGGACGGGGCCCGCGAAGGCCCACCAGCGGTAGCCGGCGGCGTGCGGGCGCGCCGAGGCCTCGAGCGCGTCGAGCGCGTCCGGCGGCACGGGCAGCGCGAGCTGGCGCCGGGCCTCGACGAGCCCGGGCACGAACCCCCAGCGCTGCAGCGCGATCGAGCCCGGCCACGTGTCCTCGGGAGCCTCGACGGGACGCTCGGTCTCCGTGCGCAGGACGGTGCGCCCGGACGCCGCGGCCAGGTCCGCCGCCGCGGCCAGCAGGCGCGTGCCGACCCCCCTGCGGCGCGCCTCGGGGGCGACGGCGATCGTCACGGCCGCGACGTGGGTGTTGTCCAGCACGGGCATGCGGACCTCCGCGGACCCCAGTCCGCGCCCGCCCGACCCGGCTCCGTCCCCGTCGTCGGCGTCCTCCAGCGCGACGAGCCAGTGCAGCACCTCGTCCTCGGGGCCGTGCTCGAACTCCGCCCGCAGCTCCGCGGGCTGCCACGCCGCGGGGTCGGCTCGGTCGTGCGACTCCCCGGCCAGGCGTGCGACGTACCAGCGGTCGAAGAACTCCGCGAGCCACGCCGCGCGGCCGGGGTCCTGGGTCGACGTCACCTCGATGTGCACCCGCCCAGGAAACCGCCGGGCGCCGGGCCGCGCCACGGGTTTTCCCGCGGGCGGGTCCTCCCGCGGCCGAGCGCGCCGTGGCGGACGTCAGAGGGCGAGGCGGTCCCGGACCACGACCGCGAGCCGGTCCGCGATGTCCTGGGCGTGGCCGAGCTCGGCGGCCTCCACCATGACCCGCACGAGCGGTTCCGTCCCCGACGGTCGCAGCAGCACGCGGCCGAGACCCGCGAGCTCCCGCTCGGCGGCGGCGACCGCCGCGCCCAGGGCCTCGTCGTCCGCGGCCCGGGCCTTGTCCACACCGCGGACGTTGACGAGCACCTGCGGCAGCCGCTGCACGACGCCCGCGAGGTCAGTGAGAGTCCGGCCGGTCTCGGCCATGCGCCCCGCGAGCTGCAGCGCGGTGAGCACCCCGTCGCCCGTGGTCGCGTGGGAGGGCAGCACGACGTGCCCGCTCTGCTCCCCGCCGATGGCGTACCCGCCCGCCGTGAGCGCCTCGAGCACGTAGCGGTCGCCGACCGCGGTCTCGACCAGGTGCACGCCCTCGCGCTCCATGGCCAGGCGCAGCCCCAGGTTGCTCATGACGGTGGCGACGAGCGTGTCGCCCGTGAGCTCGCCGCGCTGCTTCAGCGCGAGGGTCAGGACGGCCATGACCTGGTCGCCGTCGACGACCTCGCCGGCGGCGTCCACAGCGAGGCAGCGGTCCGCGTCGCCGTCGAGCGCGACGCCGAGGTCGGCACCGTGCGCCACCACGGCGGCCTGCAGCGGGCCGAGGTGGGTGGAGCCGACGCCGTCGTTGATGTTCAGCCCGTCCGGCTCCGCGGCCAGCGCGGTCACCCGGGCGCCGGCCTCGGCGAGCACGCGGGGGGCGATCGCGCTGGCCGCGCCGTGGGCGCAGTCGACGACGACGTGCAGCCCCGCGAGCGAGTGCGGCAGCGACGCCAGCACGTGCGTGACGTAGGCGTCCGCGGCGGCGGCCTCGACCGCCGCACCGCGCTCGACGCGCCCCACGTCGGCGCCGGTCGGGCGCCGCACGGTGCCGTCGCGGAAGGCCCGCTCGACGGCGTCCTCGACGTCGTCGGGCAGCTTGGTGCCGCCGCGCGCGAAGATCTTCAGGCCGTTGTCGGGCATCGGGTTGTGCGACGCCGACAGCATCACGCCGAAGTCGCTGCCCGCGAGACCCACGAGGTGCGCGAGGGCCGGGGTCGGCAGGACACCCACGTCGCGCACGTCCACGCCCGCGCTGGCGAGACCGGCCACGACGGCGGCCGAGAGGAACTCCCCCGACGCGCGGGGGTCGCGCGCGACCAGGGCGTGGGTCCGCCCGGAGCGGGCGCCCAGGACGCCGGCCGCGGCGACCGACAGGCCCAGGGCCATCTCGGCGGTCAGGTCGACGTTGGCGACCCCGCGCACGCCGTCGGTCCCGAAGATGCGCCCCACGGCGTCGTCCTCCTCCTGCCCGGCCGGGTGGCCGGACGTGCTGAGCGTCAGGTGCCGGAACGCCAAGACGGCCCCGGGGTCGCCCCCGGGGCCGTCTGGCGGTGCTGAGGCTCCGCGCGGTGCGCGGACGCGATCAGCGCTTGCTGAACTGAGGCGCCTTGCGGGCCTTCTTGAGCCCGGCCTTCTTGCGCTCGATGGCGCGCGGGTCGCGGGTCAGGAACCCGGCCTTCTTCAGCGACGGGCGGTTCGCCTCGAGGTCGATCGCGTTCAGCGCGCGGGCCACGCCGAGGCGCAGGGCGCCGGCCTGGCCGGACGAGCCGCCGCCGTGGATGCGGGCGATGACGTCGAAGGAGCTCTCCAGCTCGGTGACCCGGAACGGCTCGTTGACGAGCTGCTGGTGCACCTTGTTGGGGAAGTAGTTGTCCAGCTCACGGCCGTTGATGACCCAGCGGCCCGTGCCCGGGACGATGCGCACGCGGGCGATGGCCTGCTTGCGCCGGCCGGTCGCCGCACCGGGCGCGATGATGCTCGACCCACCGGTCCGCGGCTGCGCGGACTCGGAGGTGTAGGTGCCCGTGAAGTCGTCGGACTCGGTGATGTCCTCGACGGCGTTCTCGGATGTGTACTCGGCCACGATTCTCCTCAGTCAGTTCGCAGTGGGCGCAGTGCTCACTGCGCGACCTGGGTCAGCTGGTACGGCACGGGCTGCTGGGCCGCGTGCGGGTGCTCGGGGCCCGCGTAGACCTTGAGCTTGGACAGGACCTGACGGCCCAGCGAGTTCTTGGGGATCATCCCGCGGATGGCCTTCTCGACGGCCTTCTCCGGGTTCTTCTCCAGGAGCTCGGTGTACGACGTGGCGCGCAGGCCGCCCGGGTAGCCGGAGTGGCGGAACGCCAGCTTCTGGTCCCGCTTGGAGCCCGTCAGGGCCACCTTCGCCGCGTTGACGATGATGACGTGGTCGCCACCGTCGACGTGCGGTGCGTAGGTCGGCTTGTGCTTGCCACGGAGGAGGATCGCGGTCTGCGACGCGAGGCGCCCGAGCACGACGTCCTCGGCGTCGATGACGAGCCAACGGCGGTCGATGTCGCCTGGCTTCGGGGTGAACGTGCGCACGGGACTAGCCCAACTCCTCGAGACGATGTCCGGACATGGCCCCCGCTCGGGGCCGCCGGGATGGGCAGGCACTGCGTGGGCGCAACGGCCAGTCACGTTACCCGCCGGGTGCCCGCAGGGTCAAAACGGTGCGGACGCGCGGGGCGGGGTGACGGGCCGGGCGCGCTCAGCGGGCCCGGAGGACCCGACCAGCGTCCCAGACCGGCTCGGGTGCCTCGAACACGCCGCCGTCCTCGCCGAAGACGAGGAAGCGGTCGAAGCCGCGCGCGAACCACCGGTCGTGCGTCACGGCGACGACCGTGCCCTCGAAGGCCGCCAGCGCCTCCTCCAGCGCCTCGGCGGAGTGCAGGTCGAGGTTGTCGGTGGGCTCGTCGAGCAGCAGCAGCGTCGCCCCGGACAGCTCCAGGAGCAGGATCTGCAGCCGCGCCTGCTGGCCGCCGGAGAGGTGCTCGAAGCGCTGCTCGGCGGCCCCTGCGAGGCCGTAGCGGTCCAGGGCCCGCGACGCCGTCTCGCGGTCCATCCCGCTGCGGTGCGTCGTCCCCCGGTGCAGGACCTCGAGCAGCGTGCGGCCCGCGAGGGCCGGCTGCTCGTGGGTCTGGGCGAACCACCCGGGCCGCACGCGGGCGCCCAGGCGGGCCGACCCGGTGTGCGCGACGGGCGCCACGGGTGTGCCGCCGTCCTCCTCGCCCACCGGCTGGTGCTCGAGGTCGGGGTCGCTGCCGCCCGCCGCGAGCAGCCGCAGGAAGTGCGACTTGCCCGACCCGTTGGCGCCCAGCACGGCCACCCGGTCCCCCAGCCACAGCTCGGCATCGAAGGGCCGCATGAGCCCCGACAGCTCCAGGCGCTCGCAGACCACGGCGCGCTTGCCCGTGCGCCCCCCGCGAAGCCGCATCCGCACGTCCTGCGCGGCCGGCGGCGCCTGCGGCGGCCCGGCCTCCTCGAACCGGGCCAGCCGGGTCTGGGCCGCGGCGTAGCGCGAGGCCAGCCCGTCGTTGAACTTCGCCTTCTCCCGCAGCGTGACCACGAGGGTGCGGAGCTTGACGCGCTCCTCGTCCCAGCGCCGGCGCAGCTCCTCCAGGCGCTCGCCGCGGGCCGTGCGGGCCGCGCCGTAGGTCGCGAAGGAGCCGCCGTGCACCCACGCCACGGCGCCCAGGGCGCCCGGTTCCAGGGTGACGATCCGGTCGGCGGCGGCCGCGAGCAGCTCCCGGTCGTGGCTGACCAGCAGCACCGACTTCGGCGTCTCGCGCAGCTGCTGCTCGAGCCAGCGCTTGCCGGGCACGTCGAGGTAGTTGTCCGGCTCGTCGAGCAGCAGCACCTCGTCGTCGCCGCGCAGGAGGGCCTCGAGCACGAGCCGCTTCTGCTCGCCCCCGGACAGCGTGCGGACCAGGCGGTGCTGGCAGCGGTCGAACTCGACGCCCAGGGCCGCCGTCGTGCAGGAGTCCCACAGCACCTCCGCGTCGTAGCCGCCCGCGTCGCCGAAGTCGGCCAGCGCGTGGGCGTAGCGCAGCTGCTCGCGCTCCGCGTCGGTCTCGAGCATCGCGAGCTCCGCGGCGTCGACGGCCGCCGCGGCCTCGCGCAGGCGGGGCGCCGCGACCGAGACCAGGAGCTCGCGCACCGAGGTGTCGTCGCGCAGCGAGCCGACGAACTGGCGCATGACCCCGAGCCCCCCGCTGCGGGCGACGGCGCCGGACTGGACCGGCAGGTCGCCCGCGATGAGGCGCAGCAGCGTGGTCTTGCCCGTCCCGTTGGGGCCCACGAGCGCGCTGGTGGTGCCGTCGGCGACGCGGAAGCTCACCTCCGACAGCAGCGGCCTGCCGTCGGGGAGCTCGTGACTGACGGCCTGGACGTCGACGTGACCCACACCAGGAGTGTGCCGCCCCGCGCCCGCGGGCCGAACCGGTTTCCCGCGCCGGCCCCCGGGGCACCCACCGCGCAGGCTCAGGAGGAGGCGGAGCCCTCCGCCCGGGCGGTGTGGGTGCTGCGCAGCGCGCAGGACGTCGAGTCGGCGTCGGCCCACGCGCCCTCGACGGCGACGACCGCGACCTGGCAGGTCCGCAGCTGCTGGACCTCCCCCGTCAGGGCCTCCACGAGCGCGCTGACCCCGGGGTTGTGCCCCACGAGCACGACCGTGGCCTCGGCGCTCTCGGTGTCCAGGCCGCGCACGATCCGCAGCAGGTCGCCCAGCGAGGCCTCGTAGAGGCGCTCCTCGTCCACGACGACGGGGTCGGCGCCCCAGGTGCCGAGCAGCCGCGCCGTCGTCTCCTCGGTGCGCCGCGACGGCGAGGTGAGCAGGAGCTCCGGCGCCCCGACCGCGGAGGCGAGCCAGCGCCCGGCCTCCTCGGCGTCGGCGCGCCCGCGCGCCGACAGCGGCCGCGCGATGTCCTGCAGTCCGGGAGGCGTGTCGGCCTTGGCGTGGCGGACGACGACGAGCGTGGGCACGCTCCCAGCGTGCCCGACGCCGGGCGCGGGCGGTGCGGCAGGGGCGCACACCGGGGTGTCGCCGCGCGCGCGGCTAGCGGGGCGGCAGCGTCCGGACCGCGCGGGCCTCGCGGGCGCGGGCGGCCAGCTCGTCGTCCGGCGGGTACGCCACCTCCTCGAGGCAGAGCCCGTGCGGCCCGACCACCGCGACCGCGGGGTCGCGCACCGCCGCGGCGAGCACCTGCGCGGGCCACGCCACGGGGCGACGGCCCTCCCCCACGGCGAGCGCGGCGCCGACCAGCGCGCGCACCATCGAGTGGCAGAAGGCGTCCGCCTGCACGTCGGCGACGACGAGGCGGTCGTCGCCGTCGTCGCGGCGCCAGCCGTAGCGCAGCAGGGTCCGGACGGTCGTGGCGCCCTCGCGGGGCCGGCAGTAGGCCGCGAAGTCGTGCAGGCCGACCAGCTGCGCGGCCGCGGCGTCCATGGCGGCGACGTCGAGCGGGCGGCGCACGGCGAGCACGTCGAGCCGGCGCAGGGGCGGGGCCCCCGCGGGGTCGTCGCAGACCCGGTAGGCGTAGCGGCGGCGCAGCGCCGAGAAGCGGGCGTCGAACCCCGCGGGGGCGAGCCGGGCGGCGTGCACCCGGACGTCGGGCGGCAGCACGCCCGCCAGCCGCCGCACGAGGGCCTGCGCGGGCGCCACCGCGGAGCGGCCGGGCGCGGCGTCCCACGCGGCGCGCGGGACGTCGACGTGGACGACCTGGCCGCGCGCGTGCACCCCCGCGTCGGTGCGCCCGGCCACCACGAGCCGGGGGGCGGGGTCCATGCGCAGCACCCGGGCGAGCGCGCCCGTCAGGACGCCCTGCACGGTGCGCAGCCCGGGCTGCTCGGCCCAGCCCGCGAAGGCCGTGCCGTCGTAGCCCAGGTCCAGGCGCACGCGGACGAGCCCGCCGTCCCCGGTGTCGGGGAGGGCGGGCTCGTCCACGGGATCGAGGGAGGCGCTCAGGCCTTGCCCTCGGTGTCCGCGGCGTCGGGGAGGGTGTCCGGCTGCTCGACGCTGCCGGCCTCGACCGCGGGGGTCTCGACCGTGTCGTCCGCACCGGTCGTCACGTCGGCGGTGGCCGCCTCCTCCGTGGCCGGGGCCTTGGTGGGGACGGTCTCCTCCGCCGCGACGGGCGCGGCGGCGACGACGGCCTGCTCGGCCTCGCGGACGGTGGCCTGCTTGGCGCTGACCGGCTCGAGGACGAGCGCGATCACGGCCATGGGGGCCTTGTCACCGCGGCGCGGCCCGATCTTGACGATCCGGGTGTAGCCGCCCGAGCGCTCGGACATCGCCGGGGCGATGTCGGTGAAGAGCTCGTGGACGACGCCCTTGTCCTTGACCGTGCGCATGACGCGACGGCGGGACGCGAGGTCACCCTGCTTGGCGAAGGTGATCAGCCGCTCGGCGTAGGGCCGCAGCCGCCGGGCCTTGGCCTCGGTGGTCGTGATGCTGCGGTGCTCGAAGAGCTGCGTGGCCAGGTTGGCCAGGATGTGCCGCTGGTGGGCCGGCCCGCCGCCGAGCCGCGCACCTTTGGTGGGGGTGGGCATGGTTGTCGATCTCCTCGGTGTCTCCCACCACCCCCGGCGAGGGGGTGACGGGGTGGCGGACGGCTAGAGCTGCTCGTCCTCGGCGAAGGACTGGTCGTCCTCCTCGAAGTCGTTGACGACGGCGCTCGGGTCGAACCCGGGCGGGGAGTCCTTGAGGTGCAGGCCCATCCCGACGAGCTTGGCCTTCACCTCGTCGATGGACTTCTGCCCGAAGTTGCGGATGTCCAGCAGGTCGGCCTCGCTGCGCGAGACCAGCTCGCCGACCGAGTGGATGCCCTCGCGCTTGAGGCAGTTGTAGGAGCGGACGGTGAGGTCCAGCGCCTCGATCTCGAGCGCGAGGTCGGCGGCCAGCGCCGCGTCGGTCGGGGACGGGCCCATGTCGATGCCCTCGGCCTCGACGTTGAGCTCGCGCGCCAGGCCGAACAGCTCGGTGAGCGTCTTGCCGGCCGAGGCCACGGCGTCGCGCGGGCTGATCGAGTGCTTGGTCTCGACGTCGACCACGAGGCGGTCGAAGTCGGTGCGCTGCTCGACGCGGGTCGCCTCGACCTTGTAGGTGACCTTGAGGACCGGCGAGTAGATGGAGTCGATCGGGATGCGCCCGATCTCCTGCTCGCCGGACTTGTTCTGGGCCGCGGAGACGTAGCCGCGCCCGCGCTCGACGGTCAGCTCCAGCTCGAGCTTGCCCTTGCCGTTGAGGGTCGCGATGTGGAGGTCGGGGTTGTGGACCTCGACGCCCGCGGGGGGCGCGATGTCCGCAGCGGTGACCGCACCGGGACCCTGCTTGCGCAGGTACATGACGACGGGCTCGTCGTGCTCCGAGGAGACGACGAGGTTCTTGATGTTGAGGACGATCTCGGTGACGTCCTCCTTCACCCCGGGCACGCTGGTGAACTCGTGCAGCACGCCGTCGATGCGGAGGCTCGTCACGGCCGCACCGGGGATGCTGGAGAGCAGCGTCCGGCGCAGCGAGTTGCCGAGGGTGTAGCCGAAGCCCGGCTCCAGAGGCTCGATGACGAACCGCGAGCGGTACTCGTCGACGACGTCCTCGGTGAGGGTGGGGCGCTGTGCGATCAGCACGGAGGGTTCCTTCCCGCGGGCGTCCGCCATATGACGCCCCGCACGCCCGTCAGCATCGGTCCACCGACGGGGTCTGGCTCGATCGTGAACTGGGTCGATCGTGCGACGGCCCCGGCGGCAGCACCGCCGGGGTCGTCACCGGGTCAGACGCGCCGGCGCTTGGGGGGCCGGCAGCCGTTGTGCGGGCTGGGGGTGACGTCCTGGATCGCGCCGACCTCCAGGCCCGTGGCCTGCAGCGACCGGATCGCGGTCTCGCGGCCCGAGCCCGGGCCCTTGACGAAGACGTCGACCTTGCGCATGCCGTGCTCCTGCGCGCGACGGGCCGCGGCCTCGGCCGCCATCTGCGCGGCGAAGGGGGTCGACTTGCGCGAACCCTTGAAGCCGACCTGGCCGGCCGAGGCCCAGGCGATCACCGCACCCGTGGGGTCGGTGATCGACACGATCGTGTTGTTGAACGTGCTCTTGATGTGCGCGTGGCCGTGCGCGACGTTCTTCTTCTCCTTGCGGCGCGGCTTGCGCGCCGCCGTGGCCTGGCGGCTCTTGGGAGGCATGGTGTCCGTACTCCTGGGACTCGAGGACTGAGATCGAGGGCGGGTCGGCGGGCGACCCGGGCGGCCCGAGCGGGGCCGCGAGCGCTACTTGCGGCCGACCTTCTTCTTGCCGGCGACCGTGCGCTTCGGGCCCTTGCGGGTGCGGGCGTTGGTCTTGGTGCGCTGCCCGCGCACGGGCAGACCGCGGCGGTGCCGCAGACCCTGGTAGGTGCCGATCTCCACCTTGCGGCGGATGTCGGCGGCCACCTCGCGCCGGAGGTCACCCTCGACGCGGTAGTTGCCCTCGATGTGGTCGCGCAGGGCGACCAGGTCCTCGTCCGAGAGGTCGCGGACGCGGAGGTCGGGGCTGACGCCAGTGGCGGCCAGCGTTTCCTTGGCGCGGGTGCGACCGACGCCGAAGATGTACGTGAGCGCGATCTCCAGCCGCTTCTCGCGGGGGAGGTCGACGCCGACGAGACGTGCCATGCGGGGTGGTCCCTTGTCTTCGCGGAGGTCTGCCGCAGCACCGGCCCCGCCCTCGTCGGGCGGGTCCCCGGCCTCCGACCGGGGGTGTCGTCAGGAGCGGTGCTCCCGACGGGTGCTGCGATGGTGCGCCGTCGCGGGACGCGACGTGCGCAGGTGCTGCTGCGTCAGCCCTGGCGCTGCTTGTGGCGCAGGTTCTCGCAGATGACCATGACACGTCCGTGTCGGCGGATCACCTTGCACTTCTCGCAGATCTTCTTGACGCTCGGCTTGACCTTCATCGTGTCTCCGGTCGTGCGGGCACGCGGCTCGCGGCCAGTTCGGTCACTTGTAGCGGTAGACGATGCGCCCGCGGGACAGGTCGTAAGGGCTGAGCTCGACGACCACCCGGTCCTCGGGGAGGATGCGGATGTAGTGCTGCCGCATCTTCCCGGAGATGTGGGCCAGCACCTTGTGCCCGTTGCTCAGCTCGACGCGGAACATCGCGTTGGGCAGAGCTTCGACCACGGTGCCCTCGATCTCGATGACGCCGTCCTTCTTCGGCATGTCCTCCGCTTTTCCGTCGGTGTCGGATCGTGGCCCGCGGTCCCCCACCACGGCTGCGGAGGAGGCATGACGGACCGACGGTCAAGCCTACGCGACGGCGAGCCGCAGACGAAATCCGGGCGGGCGCGATGCGGCGAGGTGCTGCGGCGCAGTCACTGCGCGGGGACGGTGACCCCGAGGGCGCCGAGCTCCGCGGCTCCCCCGTCCGTCGCGGTGAGGACCCAGAGGCCCTCCGGCAGCACGGCGACCGTGTGCTCCCAGTGCGCGGCGCGCGAACCGTCGGTCGTGACGACCGTCCACTCGTCGGCGAGGACGTCGGTCTCGGTGGTGCCCCGCGTGCACATGGGCTCGACGGCCAGGCACAGGCCGGGACGGACCTTCGGCCCCCGGTCGCGGTCGCGGTGGTTCAGCACGTCGGGCGCCTGGTGCATCGCGGTCCCGATGCCGTGGCCCGTGTAGCCGTCGACGATCGCGAGCCGGCCGTCGACCGCGTCCTCCACGGCCGCGCCGACGTCGCCCACGCGGCCGCGCCGGTCCAGCGCGGCGATCCCCCGCCACATGGCCTGCCGGGTGATCTCGACGAGCTCCTCGTCGCCCGCGTCGCGCGGCTCGCCCACGATCTGCGTGAACGCCGAGTCGCCGTGCCAGCCGTCGACGACCGCGCCCCCGTCGATGGAGACGACGTCCCCCTCCTGCACCACGCGGCCGCCGGGGATGCCGTGCACGACGACCTCGTTGACGGAGATGCAGAGCGTCTTCGGGTAGCCGTGGTAGCCGAGGAAGTTCGACGTGCCGCCGCCGGCGCGGATGACCTCGGCCGCGACGGCGTCGAGCTCGTCGGTGGTGACCCCGGGCCGCAGCGCGTCGCGGGCGGCGTCGAGGGCCGCGCGCGTCAGCAGCCCGGCCCGGCGCATGGCGCGGATCTGCTCGGGCGTCTTCAGCTCGACCCGGTCGCGTCCGAACACGGGCGCCCGCTCAGCCGGCCTGCGCGTCGCCGGCGGGCGGAGCGTCGGCGTCCGCCGCCTGCGCGAGCACCTGCTCGAGCCGCGCCGTGACCTCCTCGACGGCACCCAGCCCGTCGACGCTGTGCAGCAGGCCCCGGGTCGAGTAGACCTCCACCAGCGGCGCGGTCTGCTCGAGGTAGACCTGCTGGCGCGTGCGCACGACGCCCTCCGCGTCGTCGCTGCGGCCCTCGGTGCCCGCGCGCAGCGTGAGGCGGCGCACCAGCTCGTCGGTGTCGGCGGTCAGCTCCAGCACGGCGGTCAGGGACGTCCCCGCCTCGGCGAGCATGTCGTCCAGCTCGCGGACCTGGTCGGTCGTGCGCGGGTAGCCGTCGAGGATGAAGCCGCCCGTCGCGTCGGGCTGGGCGAGCCGGTCGCGGACCATGAGGTTGGTGACCGAGTCCGGCACGTACTTGCCCGCGTCCATGTACTCCTTCGCCGACAGGCCCAGCTCGGTCCCCTGCGCGACGTTGGCGCGGAAGATGTCGCCCGTCGAGATCGCGGGCACGGCGAGGCGGGCCGCCAGGCGCTTGGCCTGCGTGCCCTTCCCGGCGCCGGGGGGACCCAGGAGGACGAGACGGCTCATCGCAAGAACCCTTCGTAGTTGCGCTGCTGGAGCTGGCTCTCGATCTGCTTCACGGTCTCGAGACCCACGCCGACGATGATGAGGATCGACGTGCCGCCGAACGGGAAGTTCTGGTTGGCGTTGAAGGCCACGAGCGCGATGAGCGGCAGGAGCGAGACCAGACCGAGGTACAGGGCCCCCGGCAGGGTGATGCGGGTGAGGATGTAGTCGAGGTACTCGGCCGTCGGACGCCCCGCGCGCACCCCGGGGATGAAGCCCCCGTACTTGCGCATGTTCTCGGCGACCTCGTCCGGGTTGAACGTGATCGCCACGTAGAAGAAGGCGAAGAAGATGATGAGCAGGAAGTACAGCGCCATGTAGAGCGGGTGGTCGCCGCGCACCAGGTAGGTGTCGATCCAGATGACCCAGCCGTCGTTCGGGTCGTTGAACTGGGCCAGCAGCGCCGGCAGGTACAGCAGCGAGGACGCGAAGATGACCGGGATGACGCCGGCCATGTTGACCTTCAGCGGGATGTAGGTGCTCGAGCCGCCGAACATGCGGCGCCCGATCATGCGCTTGGCGTACTGCACGGGGACGCGGCGCTGCGACTGCTCGACGGCCACCACGGCCGCCACCACGACGAGGCCCATGAGGATCACCGCGGCGAAGGTCAGGAAGCCGCGCTCGCGCTGGATGGCCCACAGGGACGTGGGGAAGCCCGACGCGATCTGCACGAAGATCAGCAGCGACATGCCGTTGCCGACGCCCCGCTCGGTCACGAGCTCGCCCAGCCACATCACCAGGCCGGTGCCCGCGGTCATCGTCAGGACCATCAGGGCGATGACGTGCACGCTCTGGTCGGGGACGACCTGCGCGGTGCAGTTGGTCTGGAACAGCCGCGTGGGGTCCCGCGCGATCGACACGTAGGTCGTCGACTGCAGGACCGCCAGGGCGATCGTGAGGTAGCGCGTGTACTGGGTCAGCTTGGTGGTGCCCTGCTGGCCCTCCTTCTTCAGCTCCTCGAAGCGCGGGATGACCACGGTGAGCAGCTGGATGATGATGCTCGCCGTGATGTACGGCATGATCCCGAGCGCGAAGACCGACAGCTGCAGCAGTGCGCCGCCGGAGAAGAGGTTGACCAGGCCGAGCAGGCTGTTGCCGGTCTCGGCCTGCGCGATGCACTGCTGCACGGCGGAGTAGTCGACGCCCGGGGTCGGCACGAACGAGCCGACCCTGACGAGCACGATGATGCCGAGCGTGAACAGCAGCTTGCGGCGCAGGTCCGGCGTGCGGAACGCCCGGGCCAATGCGGTGAGCACTCGAACCTCCTGCACCGGCCCTGCGGCACGCAGGGGCGGACTGGGGACTGACGGACGGTGGTGCGGTGGCCGGCGGCGGGCGCCGACCACGGTGGAGACCTTACCGCCCCCCAGAACGACGACGCGGCGGTAGCGGACGATCACTCGTCGCTACCGCCGCGGACGTCCTGCGGGGTCGATCAGTGCTGCGGGCCGCTCACAGCGCGGTGGTGGACCCACCCGCTGCGGCGATCTTCTCCACGGCGGACGCGGAGAACCTGTGGGCGCTGACCTGCAGGGCCACGCCCACCTCGCCCGTGCCGAGCACCTTCACGAGGTGCCCGTCGCGCACGGCGCCCTTGGCGACGAGGTCGTCCACGGACACGCTGCCACCCTCGGGGAAGAGGGACGCGAGCTTGTCGAGGTTGACGACCTGGTACTCGACGCGGAACGGGTTCTTGAACCCGCGCAGCTTCGGCAGGCGCATGTGCAGGGGCATCTGCCCGCCCTCGAACCCGGCGGGCACCTGGTAGCGCGCCTTCGAGCCCTTGGTCCCTCGACCGGCGGTCTTGCCCTTGCTGCCCTCACCACGGCCGACGCGCTGCTTGGCGGTCTTCGCGCCGGGCGCGGGACGCAGGTGGTGCACCTTCAGGACGTGCTCGCCCGGAGTGCCGGCCATGTCAGTCCACCTCCTCGACGGTGACCAGGTGGGCCACCGTGTTCGCCATGCCGCGGAACTCGGGCTTGTCGTCCTTGACGACGCTCTGCCCGATCTTGTGCAGCCCGAGGCTGCGCAGCGTGTTCCGCTGGTTCTGCTTGCCGCCGATGCCCGACTTGACCTGGGTCACCTTGATCCTGCCCATCAGGCACCCACCCCCGCGGCACGGGCGCGCAGCATCGCGGCCGGGGCCACGTGCTCCACGGTCAGGCCGCGGCGCGCCGCGACCTGCTCCGGGCGCTCGAGGCCCTTGAGGGCCTCGATCGTCGCGTGCACGATGTTGATCGCGTTGTCGCTGCCCAGGGACTTCGACAGGACGTCGTGGATCCCCGCGCACTCGAGCACGGCGCGCACCGGACCACCGGCGATGACGCCGGTACCCGGGGAGGCGGGGCGCAGCATGACCACGCCGGCCGCCTTCTCACCCTGGATGGGGTGCGGGATGGTGCCCTGGATGCGGGGCACCTTGAAGAAGTTCTTCTTGGCCTCCTCGACGCCCTTGGCGATCGCCGCGGGCACCTCCTTGGCCTTGCCGTAGCCGACACCGACGGTGCCGTCGCCGTCGCCCACGACCACGAGGGCCGTGAAGCTGAAGCGACGGCCGCCCTTGACGACCTTGGCCACGCGGTTGATGGTCACGACGCGCTCGACGAAGTTGCTGCGGTCGCCCTGACCGCCGCGGGCGTCACCGCGCCCGCCGTCGCGGCGGCCGCCGTCACGGCCTCCTCGGTCGTTGCCGCCGGCTCCGCCGGCCGCGCCGGTGCCACCGGCGCCTCGGCGCTGGGGTCCAGGCATCAGACGTTCCTCTTCTCTGCTGCGGTCACGGTCGTCGCCCTCACAGGGCCAGTCCGGCTTCGCGGGCGCCGTCGGCGATGGCCGCGACACGTCCCGCGTAGCGGTTGCCGCCGCGGTCGAAGACCACGGCCTCGATGCCGGCCGCCCGGGCGCGCTCGGCCACGAGCTGACCGACCTGCTTGGCCTTCGCCGACTTGTCGTCGGTGGAGCCGCGCAGGTCCGCCTCCATGGTCGAGGCGGACGCCAGCGTGTGGCCGGCCGCGTCGTCGATGACCTGCACGAAGACGTGCCGGGTCGACCGCGTGACGACGAGGCGCGGCCGCACGGCGGTGCCGACGACCTTCTTGCGCACGCGGGTGTGGCGGCGCTTGAGCGACGCGGACTTGCCCTTGGTGGTGCGCTGCGTGGAGAGAGCCATCGTCACTTACCAGCCTTTCCGACCTTGCGGCGGACTACCTCGCCCGCGTACCGCACGCCCTTGCCCTTGTACGGGTCGGGCTTGCGCAGCTTGCGGATGTTGGCGGCGACCTCGCCGACCTGCTGCTTGTCGATCCCCGCCACGGAGAACCGGGTCTGGTTCTCGACGGCCAGCGTGATGCCCTCGGGAGCCGTGACGACCACCGGGTGGCTGAAGCCCAGGGCGAACTCGAGGTCCGAGCCCTTGGCGGCCACGCGGTAACCGGTGCCGACGATCTCGAGGCGCTTGACGTAGCCCTCGGTGACGCCGACGAGCATGTTGTTGATGAGCGTCCGCGTCAGCCCGTGCAGCGAGCGCGACGCGCGCTCGTCGTCGGGACGCACCACCCGGAGGACGCCGTCCTCCGGCCGCTCGACCGTGATCGGGTCGGCGACGGTGTGCGCGAGCGTGCCCTTGGGGCCCGTGACCGTGACGGTGGAGCCGTCGATGGTCACGTCCACGCCGGCGGGGACGGGGATCGGAAGTCGACCGATGCGCGACATGAGTCCTCCTCCCTCACCAGACGTAGGCGAGGACTTCCCCACCCACGCCCTTCTTGTTGGCCTGCTTGTCGGTCAGCAGCCCCGAGGACGTGGACAGGATCGCCACGCCCAGGCCACCGAGCACGCGCGGCAGGTTGGTCGACTTCGCGTAGACCCGGAGGCCGGGCTTCGACACGCGGCGCAGGCCGGCGATCGAGCGCTCGCGGTTCGGGCCGAACTTCAGGTTCATCGTCAGCTTCTTGCCGACCTCGGCGTCCTCGACGGTCCAGGAGGCGATGTAGCCCTCGGCCTGGAGGATCTCCGCGATGTGCGACTTCAGCTTGCTGTACGGCATGGAGACCGTGTCGTGGTACGCCGAGTTGGCGTTGCGCAGACGGGTCAGCATGTCCGCGATGGGGTCGGTCATCGTCATCGGGCTCGTCCGCCCTTCCTCACCGGGGTTTCCAGACCACGGGACGTGGTCCGGACCTGCGGCGTCGTCGTGTACAGAGAGGTCACCAGCTGCTCTTCGTCACGCCGGGCAGCTCGCCGGCGTGCGCCATCTCGCGGACGCAGATCCGGCACAGGCCGAACTTGCGGAACACCGCGTGCGGTCGCCCGCAGCGCTGGCAGCGGGTGTAGCTGCGCACCGCGAACTTCGGCTTGCGCGCAGCCTTCATGATCAGAGCGGTCTTCGCCACGGTCAGTTCTCCTTGAAGGGGAAGCCCAGCGCGCGGAGCAGCGCACGGCCCTCCTCGTCGGTCTTCGCCGTCGTCACGACGGTGATGTCCATGCCCCGGACCCGGTCGATGCGGTCCTGGTCGATCTCGTGGAACATGGACTGCTCGTTGAGACCGAAGGTGTAGTTGCCGTTGCCGTCGAACTGCTTCGGCGAGAGACCGCGGAAGTCGCGGATGCGCGGCAGCGCGAGCGACACGAGGCGGTCGACGAACTCCCACATGCGGTCGCCGCGCAGCGTGGTGTGCGCACCGATCGGCATGCCCTCGCGGAGCTTGAACTGCGCGATGGACTTGCGGGCCTTGGTCACCTGGGGCTTCTGCCCCGTGATGACGGTCAGGTCGCGGATCGCGCCGTCGATCAGCTTGGAGTCGCGCGCAGCCTCGCCGACACCCATGTTCACCACGACTTTGACCAGGCCGGGGATCTGCATGACGTTGCCGTACTCGAACTGCGTCTGCAGCGCGCTCTTGATCTCGTCCCGGTAGCGCTGCTTCAGACGAGGCAGCGGGCGGGCGGTGGTGGTCTCAGTCGTCATCAGATGTCCTTGCCGGAACGCTTGGCGACGCGGATCCGCTGGGTCTTCTGACGACCGTCGCGCTCCACGGACTCGGTGCGGATGCCGACGCGGGTCGGCTTGCCCGTCTCCGGGTCGACGAGCTGGACGTTGCTGATGTGCAGCGGGGCCTCGCGGACCTCGATGCCACCGGCGACGCCCGGACGCGCCTTCGTGTGGCGCTTCATCTGGTTGACGCCCTCGACGAGGACGCGCTCGGTGTCGGCGAAGACCTCCAGGACCTTGCCCTGCTTGCCCAGGTCGGAGGTCTTGGTGCCGTCCTCGTTGCGACGACCACGCACGCGCGTGATCACCTGCACGAGGTCACCCTTCTTGATCCTGATCTTCCCCATGGTCAGAGCACCTCCGGAGCCAGCGAGATGATCCGCATGAACTTCTTGTCGCGCAGCTCGCGGCCGACCGGCCCGAAGATGCGCGTACCCCGCGGGTCCCCGTCAGCCCGGAGGATGACGGCCGCGTTCTCGTCGAAGCGGATGTAGGAACCGTCGGCGCGCCGACGCTCCTTCTTGGTGCGGACGATGACCGCCTTGACGACGTCGCCCTTCTTGACGTTGCCACCGGGGATCGCGTCCTTGACCGTGGCCACGATCACGTCACCGATGCCTGCGTAGCGGCGGCCGGAGCCGCCGAGCACGCGGATGCAAAGGATCTCCTTGGCACCCGTGTTGTCGGCGACCTTGAGCCGCGACTCCTGCTGGATCACTCTCTACTCCTTCGTCGCGCCGGTTCTCGCCGTGCGGTCTGGCCGGACGGCGAGCCTGGCGGAACGGACATGGACTCGTCTCGGGCGTCCCCGGCCGCAGCCGGGGCGCCTGAGGTCACTTGGCGCGCTCGAGGACCTCGACCACGCGCCAGCGCTTGGTCGCGGACAGCGGCCGGGTCTCGGCGATGAGGACGAGGTCGCCCACACCCGCCGACGAGACCTCGTCGTGCGCCTTGACCTTGGTGGTGCGGCGGATGACCTTCGCGTAGAGGGGGTGCTTGACGCGGTCCTCCACCTCCACGACGACGGTCTTCTGCATCTTGTCGCTGACGACGTAGCCGCGACGCGTCTTGCGCTGCCCGCGGTCGGTCGTCGTCTCGGGGCTCTGCTCGCTCACTCAGCAGCCTCCTTCGTGATCGGCGCCTCGGTGATGCCGAGCTCGCGCTCACGCATCGTCGTGTAGATGCGGGAGATGTCCCGCTTGACGGCGCGGAGCCGGCTGTTGTTCTCCAGCTGACCGGTCGCCGACTGGAAGCGCAGGTTGAAGAGCTCTTCCTTCGCCTTCTTGAGCTCCTCGACCAGCTTCGCGTCCTCGAACTCGCGCAGCTCGTCCGGGCCGAGGCCCTTGGTCCCGACGGACATCACGCCTCACCGCCTTCACGACGCACGATCTTGCACTTGACCGGCAGCTTGTGGATGGCGCGGGTGAGCGCCTCCGAAGCGGTCTTCTCGTTGGGGAACGACAGCTCGAACATGACGCGTCCGGGCTTGATGTTCGCGATCCACCACTCCGGCGAGCCCTTGCCGGAACCCATGCGGGTCTCGGCGGGCTTCTTGGTGAGCGGCCGGTCCGGGTAGATGTTGATCCAGACCTTGCCGCCACGACGGATGTGGCGGGTGATGGCGATACGAGCGGACTCGATCTGGCGGTTGGTGACGTAGCCACCCTCCACCGCCATGATCCCGTACTCGCCGAACGTCACGCGGGTGCCGCCGGAAGCCGCACCACGCCGCGTGGGGTGGTGCTGCTTGCGGTGCTTGACTCGCCGTGGGATGAGCACGACTCAGGCCTCCGTTCCGTTCGAGCCCTTGCCGGTGACCGGCTGGGCAGCCGCCTCACCGGTGGGCGCGGCAGCGCCGGCCGCGGCCTCGGCCACGGGCGCGCTGGTCTCGGTGGGACGACGCCGGGGGGCACCGGCGCGCTCGGGTCGGTCACCGCGCTCAGGGCGCCGGGGCGCGCGCGGGGCGGCCGCCTGCGACTGGGCGAGCTCACGGCTGGTGACGTCGCCGTGGTAGATCCAGACCTTCACGCCGATGCGGCCGAAGGTCGTCTTGGCCTCGTAGAAGCCGTAGTCGATGTTCGCGCGCAGCGTGTGCAGCGGCACACGGCCCTCGCGGTAGAACTCCGAGCGGCTCATCTCCGCGCCACCGAGACGGCCGGAGCACTGGACCCGGATGCCCTTGGCGCCCGAGCGCAGCGACGTCTGCATCCCCTTGCGCATCGCGCGGCGGAACGAGACGCGGCTCGCGAGCTGCTCGGCGATGCCCTGGGCCACCAGCTGCGAGTCCACCTCGGGGTTCTTCACCTCGAGGATGTTCAGCTGCACCTGCTTGCCGGTGAGCTTCTCGAGCTCCCCGCGGATGCGGTCGGCCTCCGCGCCGCGACGGCCGATGACGATGCCCGGCCGGGCGGTGTGGATGTCGACGCGCACGCGGTCGCGCGTCCGCTCGATCTCGACCTTGGAGATGCCGGCCCGCTCCATGCCCTTGGACATGAGGCGACGGATCGCGACGTCTTCCTTCACGTAGTCGGCGTAGCGCTGACCCGACTTCGTCGAGTCCGCGAACCACCGGCTCTTGTGGTCGGTGGTGATGCCCAGTCGGAACCCGTGCGGGTTGACCTTCTGTCCCACTAGCGGGTCCTCCTCGTCTTCTTGGCGCCCGGAACCGCGGGCGCGACGACCACGGTGATGTGGCTCGTGCGCTTCAGGATGCGTCCCGCCCGACCCTGGGCGCGGGGACGGAAGCGCTTCATCGTCGGCCCCTCGTCCACGGAGATGCTCTGCACGACGAGGTCGTTCGGGTCGAACGCCTCAGAGTGCTTGTCGGCGAGGAACCGCGCGTTGGCGATCGCGCTCTCGACGAGCTTCAGCACCGGCTCGGCGGCCGCCTGGGGGGCGAACGAGAGCACGGCGACGGCCTCGTTGGCCTTCTTGCCCCGGATCAGGTCGACGACTCGGCGCGCCTTCTGGGGCGTGACGCGGAGGTACCGCGTCTGCGCCTTGGCTTCCATCCCTGTCCTGCCTTCTGGTCTCAGTCTCGTGACTGGCGTTCGATCACTTGCTCGGGCTGACGTGCGTGCCGACTCGGTGGTCAGCGACGACGCCCCTTGCGGTCGTCCTTCTCGTGACCGCGGAACGTGCGCGTGGGCGCGAACTCGCCGAGCTTGTGCCCCACCATCGCCTCGGTGACGAAGACGGGGACGTGCTTGCGGCCGTCGTGCACCGCGAACGTGTGGCCCAGGAAGTCCGGCGTGATGACCGAACGGCGGGACCAGGTCCGGATGACGGTGTGGGTGCCCGCTTCGTTCTGGACGTCCACCTTCTTCTGAAGGTGGTCGTCGACGAAGGGGCCCTTCTTCAGGCTGCGAGGCATGGTGATCAGACTCCCTATCGGCGCTTCTTGCCGGCGCGGCGGCGACGGACGATGAGCTTGTCGCTCTCCTTGCCCGGACGCCGCGTGCGGCCCTCAGGCTGGCCCCAGGGGCTCACGGGGTGGCGACCACCGGACGTCTTGCCCTCACCGCCACCGTGCGGGTGGTCGATCGGGTTCATCGCGACACCGCGGACGGTCGGGCGCTTGCCCTTCCAGCGCATCCGCCCGGCCTTGCCCCAGTTGATGTTGGACTGCTCGGCGTTGCCGACCTCGCCGACGGTGGCGCGGCAGCGCACGTCGACGTTGCGGATCTCGCCCGAGGGCAGGCGCAGCTGCGCGAAGCCGCCCTCGCGGGCGACCAGCTGGACGCTGGCGCCGGCCGAGCGCGCCATCTTCGCGCCGCCGCCGGGGCGGAGCTCGACGGCGTGGATCACGGTGCCGACCGGGATGTTGCGCAGCGGCAGGTTGTTGCCGGGCTTGATGTCCGCGGACGGGCCGTTCTCGATCTGGTCGCCCTGCTTCAGGCGGGTCGGCGCGATGATGTAGCGCTTCTCGCCGTCCACGTAGTGCAGCAGCGCGATGCGCGCGGTGCGGTTCGGGTCGTACTCGATGTGCGCGACCTTGGCCGGCACGCCGTCCTTGTCGTGGCGACGGAAGTCGATGATCCGGTAGGCGCGCTTGTGGCCGCCACCGATGTGGCGGGTCGTGATCCGGCCGGTCGAGTTGCGGCCGCCGGTCTTCGACAAGGGGCGGACGAGCGACTTCTCAGGCTCGGACCGCGTCACCTCGACGAAGTCGGCGACGCTCGAGCCACGGCGGCCCGGAGTCGTCGGCTTGTACTTGCGGATTCCCATGGTGCGTCAGTCCTCGGGTTCGATGGTGGTCTGCGACGGTCGCCGGTCAGGCGGCCGAGCCGCCGAAGATGTCGATCGTGCCCTCGCGCAACGTCACGATGGCCCGCTTGGTGTCCTTGCGCTTGCCGATCCCGTTCCGCGTGCGCCGGGTCTTGCCCTGGCGGTTGGCGGTGTTCACGGACGAGACCTTCACGCCGAAGACCTTCTCGACGGCGATCTTGATCTCGGTCTTGTTCGCGCCGGGGTCGACGATGAACGTGTACTTGCCCTCGTCGATGAGCCCGTAGCTCTTCTCCGAGACGACCGGCGCGATGAGGATGTCGCGCGGGTCCTTCTGCGTGCCGCCGATGGCGCTCACAGGGTGCTCCCTTCCGACTCCGAGGCCACCGCGGTCGCCGACCGGAGGGGACCCGCCACGAACGCGTCGAGCGCGTCGCGGGTGAACACGACGTCGTCGGACACCATGACGTCGTAGGTGTTGAGCTGGTCGGCCACGAGGACGTGGACGCCGGCGATGTTGCGCAGGCTCTTCTCGGCCACCTCGTCGCCGCGGCGGACGACGACGAGCACGTGCTTGCGCCCGCTGATGGTGGCGATGAGGTTCGACGCCGTGCGCGTGGAGGGCACGTCACCCAGGGCCAGGCCCTCGACGACGTGCACCCGGTCGTGGTTGACCCGGTCGGAGAGCGCCCCGCGCAGAGCCGCGGCGATCATCTTCTTGGGCGTGCGCTGCGAGTAGTCGCGCGGCTTGGGGCCGTGCACCACGCCACCACCGGTGAACTGCGGCGCGCGCAGCGAACCCTGGCGGGCGCGGCCGGTGCCCTTCTGCTTGTACGGCTTCTTGCCGCCACCGCGGACCTCGCCGCGGCGCTTGACCGCGTGCGTGCCCTGGCGGGCGGCGGCGAGCTGCGCCGTCACGACCTGGTGGATCAGGGGCACGTTGACCTGGCGGCCGAAGTGCTCGGCCGGCAGCTCGACGGTGCCGTTGGTCCCGCCGTCGGCGGTCCGCAGCGGCACGGTGATGGGCTCGGTGGCCTCGATCGTCGTGGTCATCTGCTCAGGCCTCCTTCGTGCGCGCCTTGGACGCGTTCTTGACGAGGACCACGCCGCCGCGGGGGCCGGGGACCGCGCCCGTGATGAGCAGCAGACCCTTCTCCGCGTCGATCGCGTGGACCGTCAGGTTCTGGGTGGTCTGGCGGGCCCCGCCCATGCGGCCGGCCATGCGCATGCCCTTGAACACGCGACCGGGCGTCGCGCAGCCACCGATCGAACCGGGCTTGCGGTGGTTGCGGTGCGCACCGTGGGAGGCGCCGACGCCGTGGAAGCCGTGGCGCTTCATGACGCCCGCGAAGCCCTTGCCCTTGGTGGTGCCGACGACGTCGACGGTCTCACCGGCGGTGAACACCTCGACGGTGACCTCCTGGCCGGCGGTGTACTGCCCGGCGTCGGACGTGCGCAGCTCGACCAGGTGGCGGCGCGGCGCGACGCCGGCCTTGTCGAAGTGCCCGGTCGAGGGCTTGTTCGCCTTGCGCGGGTCGACGACCTGGGCGGCCAGCTGCACGGCCTCGTAGCCGTCGGTGGACGCGGTGCGGACCTGGGTCACGACGTTGGGCTCGACGCGGACCACCGTCACGGGCACGAGGCGGTTGGCCTCGTCCCACAACTGGGTCATGCCGAGCTTGGTGCCGAGCACCCCTCGCTGTTGCCTGTCGCTCATCGTCTGCAGTCCCTCAGAGCTTGATCTCGATGTCGACACCCGCGGGGAGGTCGAGTCGCATGAGCGAGTCGACCGTCTTCGGCGTGGGGTCGATGATGTCGATGAGGCGCTTGTGCGTGCGCATCTCGAAGTGCTCGCGGCTGTCCTTGTACTTGTGCGGCGAGCGGATCACGCAGTAGACGTTCTTCTCCGTCGGCAGCGGCACAGGCCCGGCGACCGAAGCGCCGGTACGGGTCACCGTGTCGACGATCTTGCGCGCCGAGCTGTCGATGACCTCGTGGTCGTAGGCCTTGAGCCGGATGCGGATCTTCTGTCCCGCCATGGCGTCGTCTGACTCTCTCTCTTCGTCCCGCTACTGACTCGCGAGCGGCGCGGAGCCTCGGGGCTCCGACCCCCGAGGTCGGGCGTGTCGTTCCCTCGCGCAGAGGACTGCGCGGTTCCCGACCCAGCCCCACCCCCGGTGCCCGGTGTGGTCCTGTCCTGTTCAGGTCTCCCTGCCGGCCCGCAAGGCCCTGCTCCCGCAGGACCCCGGTGAACCGTCCGCCGCCCGTTCGAGACGTTCGACGTTCGCGGCTGCCCGCCCCCTCCGGCGTCCTGCGCGTCGCCCCGGGGGGCAGCGCGAACACCTGACGTGAGCACAGCAGCGCCGACCATTCTGGCAGACGCACCGTCGGTACGTCGAATCGCCGTCCTCGGGCCCCGCCGGACGCTCCAGGCGCCCGGCTGGCCCGGTGCCCCGTGCGGCTGCACGGCCGCCGGATCCCGGTGCGACGCAGCAGGAGTGGGCGCCCCGGGGGCGCCTCGTCCTGGTGCCTCACCACGCGAACAGGGCCCCACCGCGGACGGTGGGGCCCTGCGCACGCGGCGACCGGCCCGCCGGAGCGGACCGGATCAGCTCACTTGAGGATCTTCGTGACCCGACCGGCGCCGACGGTGCGGCCACCCTCGCGGATCGCGAACTTCAGGCCCTCTTCCATGGCGATCGGCTGGATGAGGTCGACCTTCATCTCCGTGTTGTCGCCGGGCATGACCATCTCGGTGCCCTCGGGCAGCGAGACGACGCCGGTGACGTCGGTCGTCCGGAAGTAGAACTGCGGACGGTAGTTGTTGTAGAACGGCGTGTGGCGGCCACCCTCGTCCTTGGACAGGATGTACGACTGCGCCTCGAACTCGGTGTGCGGCGTGATCGAGCCGGGCTTGCACACGACCTGACCGCGCTCGACGTCCTCGCGCTTGAGACCGCGCAGGAGCAGCCCGACGTTCTCGCCGGCCTGGCCCTCGTCGAGGAGCTTGCGGAACATCTCCACGCCGGTGACGGTCGTCTTCTGGTTCTTCTCGCGGATGCCGACGATCTCGACCTCCTCGTTGACCTTGAGGATGCCTCGCTCGATGCGCCCGGTCACGACGGTGCCGCGGCCGGTGATCGTGAAGACGTCCTCGATCGGCATGAGGAAGGGCTGGTCGACCGCACGCACGGGCTCCGGGATCGCGGTGTCGACCGCGTCCATGAGCTCGAGGAGCTTGGCGCCCCACTCGGCGTCGCCCTCGAGGGCCTTCAGCGCCGAGACGCGCACGACCGGCAGGTCGTCGCCCGGGAACTCGTAGCTGGAGAGCAGCTCACGAACTTCCATCTCGACGAGCTCGAGGAGCTCCTCGTCCTCGACCATGTCGGCCTTGTTCAGCGCGACCACGATGTAGGGGACGCCGACCTGGCGGGCCAGGATGACGTGCTCCTTCGTCTGCGGCATGGGGCCGTCGGTCGCCGCGACCACGAGGATGGCGCCGTCCATCTGCGCCGCACCCGTGATCATGTTCTTGATGTAGTCGGCGTGACCAGGGCAGTCCACGTGCGCGTAGTGGCGCGACTCGGTCTGGTACTCGACGTGCGCGATGGAGATGGTGATGCCGCGCTGACGCTCTTCGGGCGCCTTGTCGATCTGGTCGAACGCCGACGCCGCGTTGAGGGTCGGGTACTTGTCGTGCAGCACCCGGGTGATGGCCGCCGTCAGCGTCGTCTTCCCGTGGTCGATGTGACCAATGGTGCCGATGTTGACGTGCGGCTTAGTCCGCTCGAACTTCGCCTTCGCCACTGGGTGTCCTCCTCGGACTCATAGCTTCTTCCCCGACCCGGTGGATCGGGTGGGTGGGTGTCCGGCCCACCGTGTGGTGGCCCAGATGGTGTTCGCCGTGCCCTGCCGAGGTTCTTACTCCCCGCGGACCTTCTTGACGATCTCCTCCGACACGTTCCGCGGAACCTCCGCGTAGGAGTCGAACTGCATGCTGTAGACCGCCCGGCCCTGGGTCTTGGACCGGAGGTCCCCGACGTAGCCGAACATCTCCGACAGCGGCACGGTCGCCTTGACCAGCTTGGCCCCGCTGACGTCCTCCATGGACTGGATCTGCCCGCGGCGGGAGTTCAGGTCGCCGATGACTTCACCCATGTAGGACTCGGGGGTGCGGACCTCGACGGCCATGACCGGCTCCAGCAGGACCGGGTCCGCGCGCTTGACGGCCTCCTTGAGGACCATCGAGCCCGCGATCTTGAACGCCATCTCGGAGGAGTCGACGTCGTGCGCCGCACCGTCGAGAAGGCTGGCCCGGATGCCGACCAGCGGGTAGCCCGCCACGACGCCCAGCTGCATGGCGTCCTGGATGCCGGCGTCCACGCTGGGGATGTACTCCCGCGGGACGCGGCCACCGGTGACCTTGTTGTTGAACTCGTAGAACTCCCCGTCAGAGGTGTCCATGGGCTCGATGGTCACCTGGACCTTGGCGTACTGGCCCGACCCACCGGTCTGCTTCTTGTGGGTGTAGTCCATCTTCTCCACCGCGCGACGGATGGTCTCGCGGTAGGCGACCTGCGGCTTGCCGACGTTGGCCTCGACCTTGTACTCGCGGCGCATGCGGTCGACGAGGATGTCGAGGTGGAGCTCGCCCATCCCCTTGATGATGGTCTGGCCGGTCTCCTGGTCGAGCTCGACCTGGAAGGTCGGGTCCTCCTCCGCCAGGCGCTGGATCGCGGTGCCCAGCTTCTCCTGGTCGCCCTTCGTCTTCGGCTCGATGGCCACCGAGATGACGGGCTCCGGGAAGGTCATCGACTCCAGGACGACCTGCTGCACGGGGTCGCACAGCGTGTCCCCGGTGGTCGTGTCCTTGAGGCCGATCATCGCGTAGATGTGGCCCGCACGAGCCTCGTCGACCGGGTTCTCCTTGTTGGAGTGCATCTGGAAGAGCTTCCCGATGCGCTCCTTCTTGCCCTTGGTCGAGTTCACGACGCCCGAGCCGGCGGCGACGCGACCGGAGTACACCCGGACGTAGGTCAGCTTGCCGAAGAACGGGTGCGCGGCGACCTTGAAGGCGAGACCGGAGAACGGCTCGGTCGAGTCGGGGCGGCGGATGATCTCCACCGTCTCGTCGCCGACCTTGTGCCCGACCATGGGCTTCACGTCGAGCGGCGAGGGCAGGTAGTCGATCACGGCGTCGAGCATGGGCTGGACGCCCTTGTTCTTGAACGCCGAGCCGCAGAAGATCGGGTAGAGCTCGGAGTTGACGGTGAGCGTGCGGACGCCGGCCTTGATCTCCTCCGGCGTCAGCTCCTCGCCACCGAGGTACTTCTCCAGCAGCGTCTCGTCGGCCTCGGCGACCCGCTCGACCAGGGCGCTGCGGTACTCCGCGGCCTGCTCGGCCAGGTCGGCCGGGATCTCCTCGATGGTGTAGTCCGCACCCATCTGCACGTCACCGCGCCAGGTCAGCGCGCGCATGTAGACGAGGTCGATGACCCCGGTGAAGGAGTTCTCCGCGCCGATCGGCAGCTGCATGACCAGCGGCTCGGCGCCGAGGCGCTCCTTGATCGTCTTGACGGTGAAGAAGAAGTCCGCGCCGAGCTTGTCCATCTTGTTGACGAAGCAGATGCGGGGGACGTCGTACTTGTCCGCCTGCCGCCACACCGTCTCGGACTGGGGCTCGACGCCCTCCTTGCCGTCGAAGACGGCGACCGCACCGTCCAGCACGCGCAGGGACCGCTCGACCTCGACCGTGAAGTCGACGTGGCCGGGCGTGTCGATGATGTTGATCTGGTTGTTCTCCCAGAAGCACGTCGTCGCGGCGGACGTGATGGTGATGCCGCGCTCCTGCTCCTGCTCCATCCAGTCCATCGTCGCCGCGCCGTCGTGGACCTCGCCGATCTTGTAGTTGATCCCCGTGTAGAAGAGGATCCGCTCCGTCGTCGTGGTCTTGCCGGCGTCGATGTGGGCCATGATGCCGATGTTGCGGACCTTGGTCAGGTCCGTCAGCACGTCCTGTGCCACGGTTTACTGCCTCTTCCCTGGGATCGAGGGGGTGAGTCGGCGAGGTGCGGACGCCGCCGGGGTCACCAGCGGTAGTGCGCGAAGGCCCGGTTCGACTCGGCCATCTTGTGGGTGTCCTCGCGGCGCTTCACCGCGGCACCGAGGCCGTTGGACGCGTCGAGGATCTCGTTGAGCAGGCGCTCGGTCATCGTCTTCTCGCGACGCTGCCGGGAGTAGCCGACGAGCCAGCGCAGCGCGAGCGTCGTGGAACGGCTCGGGCGGACCTCGATCGGCACCTGGTAGGTCGAGCCGCCGACGCGGCGGGAGCGGACCTCGAGGGCCGGCTTGACGTTGTCGAGCGCGCGCTTCAGGACCACGACGGGGTCGCCGCCGGTCTTGTCGCGAGCACCTTCGAGCGCGCCGTACACGATGCTCTCCGCGACCGACTTCTTGCCGTCGAGGAGGATCTTGTTGACGAGCTGCGTCACCAGCGGGGACTGGTAGACGGGGTCCACCACGAGGGGACGCTTGGGTGCGGGGCCCTTGCGGGGCATCAGCTCTTCTCCTTCTTCGCGCCGTAGCGGCTGCGCGCCTGCTTGCGGTTCTTGACACCCTGCGTGTCGAGCGAACCGCGGACGATCTTGTACCGGACCCCGGGGAGGTCCTTCACACGTCCGCCGCGGACCAGGACCATCGAGTGCTCCTGGAGGTTGTGGCCGACGCCCGGGATGTAGGCCGTGACCTCGATGCCGCTCGTGAGCTTCACGCGCGCCACCTTGCGGAGCGCGGAGTTCGGCTTCTTCGGCGTCGTGGTGTACACGCGGGTGCAGACACCGCGGCGCTGGGGGCTGCCCTTGAGAGCGGGGGTCTTGGTCTTGACGACCTTGTCCTCCCGGCCCTTGCGGACCAGCTGCTGGATGGTGGGCACCCTGTCTCCGTAATCCGTTCGATCTGGTGTGTCGGCCTGCGCTGCTCGTCGTGAGCCGGCGCTACACGCTTGTGCCGACCCACGAGGTCGGGCGTGTCGTTCAAGGTGAGGGCCCTCACGTCGACGTCCTGTCGACTGCGTGCGGGCACACTCATGTCAAGCGGACACGAATCTACCCGCTGGGCTGGGGAGGGTCAAAACGGCTCGTGGCCACCCTCTCCCCCACCGCGGCACCGCCCGTCCCCCGCACGCAGCGGGGGACGGGCGGTGCCGGAGGGCGTCAGCGGTAGTCGCTGTTGCCGTAGTCGAACTCCTCGAGCGGGACGGCCTGACCGCTACCGACCCCGAACTGGGCGTAGTCGACGTCGTCGTAGCCGGGCACCGCGTACATCTGCGCCTTGGCCTCCTCGGTCGGCTCGACCCGGACGTTGCGGTAGCGCGGGAGCCCCGTGCCGGCCGGGATGAGCTTGCCGATGATGACGTTCTCCTTGAGCCCGAGCAGCGGGTCGCTCTTGCCCTCCATCGCGGCGTTCGTCAG
Organism: Kineococcus siccus; assembly: GCF_009906795.1. GTDB lineage: Bacteria > Actinomycetota > Actinomycetes > Actinomycetales > Kineococcaceae > Kineococcus > Kineococcus siccus. Next base: position 48,171 of record NZ_JAAALN010000002.1, on the reverse strand, counting down.
CACCCGCGTCGTCTCCTGGAAGGAGGCCGCGGACAGCCACGAGTCCGTCGCGAGCGACGCCTTCGTGATGCCCATCAGCTCCGGACGGCCGGAGGACGGCTGGCCGCCCTCCGCCATGACCCGGCGGTTCTCCTCCTCGAAGCGCGCGCGCTCGACGAGCTCGCCCGGCAGCATCTCGGCGTCGTTCTGCTCGATGATCGTGACGCGCTTGAGCATCTGCCGGACGATGACCTCGATGTGCTTGTCGTGGATCGACACGCCCTGCGAGCGGTAGACCTCCTGGACCTCGTCGACGAGGTGCATCTGCACCCGACGCGGCCCGAGGATGCGCAGCACCTGCTTGGGGTCGATGGCCCCCTGCACGAGCTTCTGGCCGACCTCGACGTGCGAGCCCTCCTCGACGAGCAGCCGGTGGCGCTTGGTCACCGGGTACGCGATCTCCTCGGACCCGTCGTCGGGCGTGACGACCAGGCGGCGGCCCTTGTCGGTGTCCTCGATGGACACGCGACCGGGGACCTCCGAGATGGGCGCGTTGCCCTTGGGGGTCCGCGCCTCGAAGAGCTCGACCACGCGCGGCAGGCCGTGCGTGATGTCCCCCGACTCCGACGCGGCACCACCGGTGTGGAAGGTGCGCATCGTCAGCTGGGTGCCGGGCTCGCCGATCGACTGGGCCGCGACGATGCCGACGGCCTCGCCGATGTCCACGAGCTTGCCGCTGGCCAGCGAGCGCCCGTAGCAGAGGGCGCACGTGCCGACCTTCGACTCGCAGGTGAGGACGGAGCGCACCTTGATGCTCTCCACCCCGCGCTCGACGAGGTCGTCGATGACGACGTCACCGAGGTCCGCACCGGCCGCGAGCACGACGTCGCCGTCGACCTCCACGTCCGAGGCGAGCACGCGGGCGTAGACGCTCGTCTCGACGTCGTCGTGACGGCGCAGCGAGCCGTCGGCCCCGCGCACCGCGATGGGCATCGCGAGACCGCGCGAGGTGCCGCAGTCCTCCTCGCGCACGATGACGTCCTGCGACACGTCGACGAGGCGCCGGGTGAGGTACCCGGAGTCCGCCGTGCGCAGCGCGGTGTCGGCGAGGCCCTTGCGGGCACCGTGCGTGGTGATGAAGAACTCCAGCACCGTCAGGCCCTCGCGGAAGCTGGCCTTCACGGGGCGCGGGATGATCTCGCCCTTCGGGTTGGCCATCAGACCGCGCATGCCGGCGAGCTGACGCATCTGCATCCAGTTGCCTCGCGCCCCCGACGACACCATCCGGTGGATGGTGTTGTGCGTGGGCATCGCGGCCTCGAGGTCGCGGGCGACCTCGTTGGTGGCCTGGGTCCAGATCTCGATGAGCTCCTGGCGACGCTCGTCGTCGGTGATCAGGCCCCGCTCGTACTGCTGCTGGACCTTCTCGGCCTTGGCCTCGAACACCTCGAGGATGGCGAGCTTGTTCGGCGGCGTGACGACGTCGGAGATCGCGACCGTGGTGCCCGAGCGGGTGGCCCAGTGGAAGCCGGCCTCCTTCAGGGCGTCCAGCGTCGCGGCCACCTGGACCTTGGGGTAGCGCTCGGCCAGGTCGTTGACGATCGTCGACAGGCGCTTCTTGTCCACGACGGCGTCGACGAACTCGTAGTCCACGGGCAGCGTCTCGTTGAAGAGCGCGCGGCCCAGCGTGGTCTCGACGAGCAGGTCGGAGCCCTCGGTCCAGCCCTCGGGCAGCTTGCCGTCGGCGGCCCACGCGTGGCCGGGGACGACACCCGAGAGGCGGATGCGGACCCGCGCGTTGAGGTTCAGCTGACGCGCGTCGAACGCCATGATCGCCTCGGCGAGCGAGGAGAAGGTGCGCCCGGCGCCCAGCACGTCCTCGCGCTCGGCGGTGAGGTGGTAGATGCCGATGATCATGTCCTGGGTGGGCATGGTCACCGGGCGACCGTCCGCCGGCTTGAGGATGTTGTTGCTGGACAGCATGAGGATGCGGGCCTCGGCCTGCGCCTCCGCGGACAGCGGCACGTGCACGGCCATCTGGTCGCCGTCGAAGTCCGCGTTGAACGCGGTGCAGACGAGCGGGTGGATCTGGATGGCCTTGCCCTCGACCAGCTGGGGCTCGAAGGCCTGGATGCCGAGGCGGTGCAGCGTGGGCGCGCGGTTGAGCAGCACGGGGTGCTCGGTGATGACCTCGGACAGGACGTCCCAGACCACCGGGCGGGCGCGCTCGACCATGCGCTTGGCGCTCTTGATGTTCTGCGCGTGGCTGAGGTCGACGAGCCGCTTCATGACGAAGGGCTTGAAGAGCTCCAGCGCCATCTGCTTGGGCAGGCCGCACTGGTGCAGCTTCAGCTGCGGGCCGACGACGATGACCGAGCGGCCCGAGTAGTCGACGCGCTTGCCGAGCAGGTTCTGGCGGAACCGGCCCTGCTTGCCCTTGAGCATATCGGACAGCGACTTCAGGGGCCGGTTGCCCGGACCCGTGACGGGGCGACCGCGGCGGCCGTTGTCGAACAGCGCGTCGACGGCCTCCTGCAGCATCCGCTTCTCGTTGTTGACGATGATCTCGGGCGCACCCAGGTCCAGCAGCCGCTTCAGCCGGTTGTTGCGGTTGATGACGCGGCGGTACAGGTCGTTCAGGTCCGAGGTCGCGAAGCGGCCGCCGTCCAGCTGCACCATCGGGCGCAGGTCCGGCGGGATGACCGGCACGCAGTCCAGGACCATGCCCTCGGGCGAGTTGCGCGTCGTCAGGAACGCCGAGACGACCTTGAGCCGCTTCAGCGCGCGCGTCTTGCGCTGCCCCTTGCCCGTCGCGATGATCTCGCGCAGGTTCTCGGCCTCGGCCTCCAGGTCGAAGCTCTGCAGGCGCTTCTGCAGGGCCGCAGCGCCCATCCCGCCCTCGAAGTACATGCCGAAGCGCTCGCGCATGGCGCGGTAGAGCACCTCGTCACCCTCGAGGTCCTGGACCTTGAGGTTGCGGAAGCGGTCCCACACCGTGGCCAGGCGGTCGATCTCGGCGTCGGCGCGACGGCGGATCTGCGCCATCTCGCGCTCGGCCGACTCGCGCACCTTGCGGCGCACGTCCGACTTCGCACCCTCGGCCTCGAGCTCGGCCAGGTCGTTCTCGAGCGTCTTGGCGCGCGTGTCCACGTCGTTGTCGCGACGGTTCTCCACCTCGCGCTTCTCGACCTCGATCTGCGCCTCGAGCGAGGAGAAGTCGCGCTGGCGACCCTCGTCGTCGACCCACGTGATCATGTAGGCGGCGAAGTAGATGACCTTCTCGAGGTCCTTCGGCGCCAGGTCGAGCAGGTAGCCCAGACGGCTCGGGACACCCTTGAAGTACCAGATGTGCGTGACGGGAGCGGCCAGCTCGATGTGGCCCATCCGCTCACGACGCACCTTGGCGCGCGTGACCTCCACGCCGCAGCGCTCGCAGATGATGCCCTTGAAGCGGACGCGCTTGTACTTGCCGCAGTAGCACTCCCAGTCCCGGGTCGGACCGAAGATCTTCTCGCAGAAGAGCCCGTCCTTCTCCGGCTTGAGCGTGCGGTAGTTGATGGTCTCCGGCTTCTTGACCTCACCGTGCGACCACGTGCGGATGTCCTCCGCCGTGGCCAGGCCGATGCGTAGCTCGTCGAAGAAGTTGACGTCGAGCAACGTGATCTTCTTTCTGTCGTGTGCTGAGAGGTCTGACATTCCGTGGAACCCGCCCGGGACGTCCCGGGGGCTCCGTTGGCCGGCGGTGCGGGCCGCAGGTGCGCTTCACCTGCGGCCCACGCCCGTCAGACCTCTTCGACGCTGCTCGGCTCGCGCCGAGCCAAGTCGATGCCCAGCTCCTCGGCCGCCCGGAAGACGTCCTCGTCGCTGTCGCGCATCTCGATGGCCATGCCGTCGGAGGAGAGGACCTCCACGTTCAGGCACAGCGACTGCATCTCCTTGATGAGCACCTTGAAGGACTCGGGGATGCCGGGCTCGGGGATGTTCTCGCCCTTGACGATGGCCTCGTAGACCTTCACCCGGCCGAGGACGTCGTCGGACTTGATCGTCAGGAGCTCCTGCAGGGCGTAGGCGGCGCCGTACGCCTCCAGGGCCCAGACCTCCATCTCGCCGAAGCGCTGTCCGCCGAACTGCGCCTTACCACCCAGCGGCTGCTGCGTGATCATCGAGTACGGACCCGTGGAGCGCGCGTGGATCTTGTCGTCGACGAGGTGGTGCAGCTTCAGGATGTACATGTAGCCGACCGAGACGGGGTCGGGGAACGGCTCGCCGGAGCGGCCGTCGAACAGCCGCGCCTTGCCGTCGCCCTTGACCAGCCGCTCACCGTCGCGGGTGGGCGTGGTCGAGGACAGCAGCCCGGTGATCTCCTCCTCGCGCGCACCGTCGAAGACGGGCGAGGCGATGCGGGAACCGCCGGGAGCGCTGCGGATCTCCTCCGGGATGAGCGTCGCCCAGTCGGGCTCGCCCTCGATCTCCCAGCCCTGCTGCGCGACCCACCCGAGGTGGAGCTCGAGCACCTGGCCGACGTTCATCCGGCTCGGGACGCCGAGCGGGTTGAGGATGATGTCGACCGGGGTCCCGTCCTCGAGGAACGGCATGTCCTCGACCGGGAGGATCTTGGAGATGACGCCCTTGTTGCCGTGGCGGCCGGCCAGCTTGTCGCCGTCGGTGATCTTGCGCTTGTTCGCCACGTAGACGCGGACCAGCTGGTTCACGCCCGGGGGCAGCTCGTCGCCCTCGTCGCGGTCGAAGACCTTGACGCCGATGACCGTGCCGGTCTCGCCGTGGGGCACCTTCAGCGACGTGTCGCGGACCTCGCGGGCCTTCTCGCCGAAGATGGCGCGCAGCAGGCGCTCCTCGGGGGTGAGCTCGGTCTCGCCCTTGGGCGTGACCTTGCCGACGAGCAGGTCGCCGTCGCGGACCTCGGCACCGATGCGGATGATGCCGCGCTCGTCGAGGTCGGCGAGCACCTCCTCCGCGACGTTGGGGATGTCGCGGGTGATCTCCTCCGGCCCCAGCTTGGTGTCGCGCGCGTCGACCTCGTGCTCCTCGATGTGGATGGAGGAGAGGACGTCGTCCTGCACGATGCGCTGCGACAGGATGATCGCGTCTTCGTAGTTGTGGCCCTCCCACGGCATGAACGCCACGAGGAGGTTGCGGCCCAGGGCCATCTCGCCACCGTCGGTGGACGGGCCGTCGGCCAGGACCGTGCCGACCTCGATGCGGTCCCCGTCGTTGACCACGACGCGCTGGTTGTACGCGGTGCCGTGGTTGGAGCGGCGGAACTTCGCGACCCGGTAGGTCGAGGAGGTCCCGTCGTCGTTGCTGACCGTCACGAGGTCCGCGGAGACCTCCGTGGCGACGCCGGCCTTCTCGGCCACGATCACGTCACCCGCGTCGACGGCCGCGCGGAACTCCATGCCGGTGCCGATGAGCGGCGCCTCGGTGCGGACCAGCGGCACCGCCTGGCGCTGCATGTTCGAGCCCATGAGCGCGCGGTTGGCGTCGTCGTGCTCGAGGAAGGGGATCATCGCGGTGGCGACGGAGACCATCTGCCGCGCGGCGACGTCCATGTAGTCGACCTCGGAGCGCTGCACGAACTCCGTCTCGCCGCCCTTGGCCCGCACGAGCACGCGGGCCTCGGCGAAGCCGCCCTCGGCGTCCAGCGGGGCGTTCGCCTGCGCGATGACGAAGGCGTCCTCCTCGTCGGCCGTGAGGTAGTCGACGTCGTCGGACACCTTGCCGTCGACGACCTTGCGGTACGGCGTCTCGATGAAGCCGAACGGGTTGATGCGCCCGTAGGAGGACAGCGAGCCGATCAGGCCGATGTTCGGGCCTTCGGGCGTCTCGATCGGGCACATGCGGCCGTAGTGCGACGGGTGGACGTCGCGGACCTCCATGCCGGCGCGCTCGCGCGACAGACCGCCCGGCCCGAGCGCCGACAGACGGCGCTTGTGGGTCAAGCCCGCGAGCGGGTTGGTCTGGTCCATGAACTGCGACAGCTGGCTCGTCCCGAAGAACTCCTTGATGGAGGCCACGACGGGGCGGATGTTGATCAGCGTCTGCGGCGTGATGGCCTCGACGTCCTGGGTCGTCATGCGCTCGCGCACGACGCGCTCCATCCGCGACAGGCCGGTGCGGACCTGGTTCTGGATGAGCTCGCCGACGCTGCGCAGGCGGCGGTTGCCGAAGTGGTCGATGTCGTCGACCTCGACGCGGACGTCGATCGGCTGGCCGTTCTTGACGCCCGGCATCGTGACCTCGCCGGCGTGCAGCTTGACGAGGAACTTGATCGTCGAGGCGATGTCGTCCACCGACAGCACGCTGTTGGCCAGCGGCTGCTCCTGACCCAGCTTCTTGTTCACCTTGTAGCGGCCGACCTTGGCGAGGTCGTAGCGCTTGGGGTTGAAGTACAGGTTGTCGAGCAGGTTGCGCGCGGCCTCCTGGGTCGGCGGCTCACCCGGGCGCAGCTTGCGGTAGATGTCCAGCAGCGCGTCCTCGACGCCCGCCGTGTGGTCCTTCTCCAGCGTGGAGATCATCGACTCGTAGTCGGTGAACTCCTCGCGGATCTGGGCCTCGCTCCAGCCGAGGGCCTTGAGCAGGACCGTGACCGACTGCTTGCGCTTGCGGTCGATGCGCACGCCGACCGTGTCGCGCTTGTCGATCTCGAACTCCAGCCACGCACCGCGCGACGGGATGATCTTGGCGGTCCACGTGTCGCGGTCCGACGTCTTGTCCGGGACGCGCTCGAAGTAGATGCCGGGCGAGCGGACGAGCTGCGAGACGACGACGCGCTCGGTGCCGTTGATGACGAAGGTGCCGCGCTCGGTCATGAGCGGGAAGTCACCCATGAAGACGGTCTGGCTCTTGATCTCGCCGGTCGTCGTGTTCATGAACTCGGCGGTGACGAAGAGGGGCGCGGCGTAGGTGAGGTCGCGCTCCTTGCAGTCCTCGAGCGTGTACTTCGCCGGCTCGAAGCGGTGGTCGCGGAACGACAGCGACATGGAGCCCGAGAAGTCCTCGATCGGGGAGATCTCCTCGAAGATCTCCTCCAGACCCGAGGTCATGGGGACGTCGAGCCCACCCGAGCGGGAGGCCTCGACGCGGTCCTGCCACCGCTTGTTGCCGAGCAGCCAGTCGAAGCTGTCGGTCTGGAGCGCGAGCAGGTCGGGGACCTCAAGAGGCTCCCGGATCTTGCCGAAGGAGTACCGACCGGAGACGGTGCGAGCGGAGTTGCCTGGTGCGGACGCTGTGCGCGAGGCGGCCAAGAGGGGTCCTTCCACGGGCCTGCGAACGTGACGTGCACTACCCGGTCCCACTCGGACGTCCCACTGGTCGACATCCGGTCATATGACGCTGGGCAGCGCAAAACAGCAGGGTACCCCACGAGGGCAGGACTGTCCAAGCCCCCCTCCCGGCGGAGCACCGGACGCCCTCCGGCGCCGGCCCCCCCGGTGCGACGACGGTGTCGCGGGGAACCACGGCGGATCGACAGCCGGTGATGAGGATGTCCCCCGCGGCCCGCCGCGTCAAGGGACCGGGCCGCGGCTGTGGACGGCGTGTCGCCCGGGTGGCCCCCCGGACGCGCGCAGGGGCGGCCGGGCCGCAGCCCGACCGCCCCTGGCGGAGCTCCGCAGCCCTCAGGCCGCGGAGCGGGGTGTCACTTGAGGGTGACGGTGGCGCCGGCGGCCTCAAGCTGCGCCTTGGCCTTCTCGGCGACGTCCTTGGCGACCTTCTCCAGGACGGGCTTGGGGGCGCCGTCGACGAGGTCCTTGGCCTCCTTCAGGCCGAGGCTCGTGAGCGCGCGCACCTCCTTGATGACGCCGATCTTCTTCTCGCCGGCGGCCTCGAGGACGACGTCGAACTCGGACTGCTCCTCGACCTCGGCGGCCGGGGCGCCGCCGCCGGGGACGCCGGCGACGGCCACGGGGGCGGCCGCGGTGACGTCGAAGGTCTCCTCGAACTTCTTCACGAACTCCGACAGCTCGATGAGCGTGAGCTCCTTGAACGCGTCGAGCAGGTCGTCGGTGCTGAGCTTCGCCATGGTGGGCGGTCCTTCCTCGTCAGGGGTGCGTCTGGGTGGTGCGGGGGGTGGTGCTGTCAGCTGGGCGGGCGCTCACGCGTCCGCGGTCTCCTCGGCGACGGCCGGCTCGGCGGCCTCCGCGGGCGCCTCGGCGGCCGCGGGAGCACCCTCGGCCACCTTCTCCCGCAACGCGTCCACGGTGCGGACGGTCTTGGACAGGGGCGCCTGGAAGAGCGCTGCCGCCTTGGACTGGGTGGCCTTGAGGACACCCGCGACCTTGGAGAGCAGCACCTCGCGGGACTCGAGGTCCGCGAGCGCGGCCACGTCGGCGGCGCTGATCGCGCGACCGTCGAGGAGACCGCTCTTGACGACCAGCTGGGGGTTGGCCTTGGCGAAGTCGCGCAGGCCCTTGGCCGCCTCGACCGGGTCACCGGTCACGAAGGCGATCGCGGTGGGGCCGGAGAGCTGCCCCTCGAAGGCCGAGACTCCGGCCTCCTTCGCCGCGATGCTGGCGAGCGTGTTCTTCACCACCGCGTAGGTCGTCTCGCGACCCAGCGATCGACGCAGCTCGGTGATCTGCGCGACGGTCAGACCCCGGTACTCGGTGAGCACCGCAGCGTTGGAACCGGTGAACAGCGCCGTGATCTCCTTGACGGCAGCTGCCCTGTCAGCCCGTGCCATGGGCCCTCCTCTCACTCATCGGGGGATCCGGTCGGGGCCCGGACGCACGAGACGCCCCGGCGCAGGTGCGCGGGGGCGTCGGGCCGGACCTCGGAGAGGACGGCTGGAGCTCTGCTCACCTGCGCAGGTCGCCCGCGTGCACGGGACCTTCTGCTGCCGACGTCCAGAGGACTGCGGCAGCGACCGGCGGTCTTCGGTGGCACCAGTCTACACGCGCGCGCAGGCCCCCCCGGACGCGACGAGGGCGGGACCGCGGCTGCGGTCCCGCCCCGGTCGGCGAGCGGTGCGGCGTCCTCAGACGGTCGCGGGGTCCTCGGCCAGGTTCTTCACCAGCGTCGGGTCCACGGGGATGCCCGGGCCCATCGTCGTGGTGACGGTGGCCTTCTTGAGGTAGCGGCCCTTCGACGCGGACGGCTTGAGCCGCAGCACCTCGTCCAGCGCCGCGGCGTAGTTCTCGACCAGCTGGCGGTCGTCGAAGCTCGCCTTGCCGATGACGAAGTGCAGGTTGGCGTGCTTGTCGGTGCGGAACTCGATCTTCCCGCCCTTGATCTCGGTCACGGCCTTGGCGACGTCCATCGTCACCGTGCCCGTCTTCGGGTTCGGCATGAGACCGCGGGGCCCCAGCACCTTGCCCAGGCGGCCGACCTTGCCCATGAGGTCCGGCGTCGCGACGGCGGCGTCGAAGTCCAGGCGGCCCTTGGCGACCTCGTCGATGAGCTCGTCGCCGCCGACGATGTCGGCGCCGGCGGCCTCGGCCTGCGCGGCGCGGTCACCGGTCGCGAAGACCAGCACGCGGGCGGTCTTGCCGGTGCCGTGCGGCAGGTTGACGGTGCCGCGGACCATCTGGTCCGCCTTGCGCGGGTCCACGCCGAGGCGGAAGGCGACCTCGACGGTGGCGTCGTACTTCGTCGTGGAGGTCTCGCGGGCGAGCTTCACGGCGTCGAGGGGGGCGTAGAGGGCGTCGCCGTCGATCTTCTCGGCGGCGGCGCGGTAGGCCTTGCTGCGCTTCACTTCTGCTCCTGGGGGGGTGAGAGGGAGTCGTGGTCGGTCGGGCCGCGCGCGGCCCTGCCACTGGGTGCCCGGCCGGGCCGGGCCCGGCCGGGGGTGGTGCGTCAGTCGGAGACGGTGATGCCCATCGACCGGGCGGTGCCGGCGATGATGCGCGAGGCCATCTCGACGTCCGTGGCGTTGAGGTCCTGCAGCTTGGTCTCGGCGATCTCGCGGACCTGGGCCTGCGTGAGGTTCGCGACCTTCTTCACGTGGGGCTCACCCGAGCCCTTGTCGACGCCGGCGGCCTTCTTGATGAGCTCCGCGGCTGGCGGGGTCTTCGTGATGAAGGTGAAGGAGCGGTCCTCGTAGACCGTGATCTCGACGGGGATGACGTTCCCGCGCTGGGCCTCGGTCTGGGCGTTGTACGCCTTGCAGAACTCCATGATGTTCACGCCGTGCTGACCGAGCGCGGGACCGATCGGCGGGGCGGGAGTCGCCATGCCGGCCTTGATCTGCAGCTTGATGAGGCCGGAGACCTTCTTCTTGGGGGGCATGCGTGTCCTTCCGTCGGGCCCCGGTGCGGGGCGTGCCGGCCGTATCGGTGCCCGCGGATCGGGCGACGAGGGGTTGAGGCCGGTGGCAGCAGTCTACGCGAGGCGCCGGGGGCGCCCCGCACGCGAGAGGACCCCGCACGCGAGAGGACCCCGCACGCGAGAGGACCCCGCACGCGAGAGGACCCCGCACGCGAGAGGACCCCGCACGCGAGAGGACCCCGCACGCGAGAGGACCCCGCACGCGAGAGGACCCCGGCCGGTGGCCGGGGTCCTCTCGTGCGGCGGGTCAGATCTTGGCGACCTGGTTGAAGCTCAGCTCGACCGGGGTCTCGCGGCCGAAGATCGAGACGAGCACGGTGACCTTCTGGCGGTCCGCGGAGATCTCCGAGATGGTCGCCGGGAGGGTCTCGAACGGCCCCTCCATGACGGTGACCGACTCGCCGACCTCGAAGTCGACGACGCGCTCGGGCTGGGCCGCCACGGGCTTGCCGTCGGCCGTCTTGGCCTGCTTCGGCGTGAGCGTCGCGGCCAGCATCGAGAAGACCTCGTCGTTGGACAGCGGCACGGGCTGGTGCGTGTTGCCCACGAAGCCCGTCACGCCGGGTGTGTGGCGCACGGCGCCCCACGACTCGTCGGTGAGGTCCATGCGGACGAGGACGTAGCCGGGGATCCGGACGCGCCGGACGTTCTTGCGCTGGCCGTTCTTGACCTCGACGACCTCTTCCATGGGGACCTCGACCTGGAAGATGTAGTCCTCCATGTTGAGGGAGGTCATGCGGGTCTCGAGGTTCGTCTTGACGCGGTTCTCGTAGCCCGCGTAGCTGTGGATGACGAACCACTCGCCGGGCATCCGGCGCAGCTGCTTGCGGAACTCCTCGGCCTCGTCGACCTCCTCCTCGGCGGCGTCCTCGACGACGGCGTCCTCGACGGCGGCGTCGGGGTCACCGGCCACGTCCTCGGCCGTCTCGGCGCCCTCGGGGGCCACGGCGTCGAGCACGTCCGCCTCGGCCGCGGCCTCGGCGCCGGGCGCCTCGGCCTCGAAGTCCTCGACAGGCAGGTCCGGGGTGTCCGCGGCCTGCTCCTGGGCGGCCTCGACGTCGGCCTCGTGGTCAGCGGCCAGGTCGTCGGCGTCGTAGGACTGCGTGGCGACGAACGGGTCGCCGACCTCGGTCGGGCGCTCGGACACGGTGCTTGCCTGCTTCCTTCGGGTTCGGTGGTCGCGTCAGGAACCGGACCCGAACACCAGCAGGACGAGCTTGCCGATGCCGTAGTCCAGCGCGGACACGAAGAGCATCATCACGACGACGAAGACCAGGACGACCGCGGTGTAGTTGAGCAGGTCGCGGCGGGTCGGCCAGACGACCTTGCGCAGCTCCTCGACGACCTGGCGCAGGAAGAGCAGCACGCCCGTGCGGCGCTTGGCCGAGGCGTGGTCCTCCTCGGTCTTCGTCGTCTCGCTCACGTCGACCCTGCTCCCCACCGTCTCCGGTGCTCGTCGTGCGGTCGCGTCCGGCACGGACACGGTGCTGCTCGCAGGGCAGGAGGGACTCGAACCCACAACCGCCGGTTTTGGAGACCGGTGCGCTACCAATTGCGCCACTGCCCTGAGCGGCTCGGCACCCCCTGGGGCGTGCGTCACCACGGCGGTGCAACCCGCCGTCGGGGAGTCTAGGCGACGGACCGGCGGGCCGTCGAACCAGCACGCCGGGCCCGCGGCGGGCTGCCGCCCGGCGGGGCCCGGTGCCACGATGGGCGCGTGACCGCCTCCAGCGCCCCCACGTCCACGACCCCGGCCGCCGGCCCGCGGGCCCGCGTGTCCGCGCGCGTCGCGGGCATCGCCGAGTCCGCGACCCTGGCGGTGGACGCGAAGGCCAAGGCCCTGAAGGCGGCCGGGCGCCCCGTCATCGGCTTCGGCGCGGGCGAGCCGGACTTCCCCACCCCGGCCGCGATCGTCGAGGCCGCCGTGGCGGCGTGCACGGACCCGGCCAACCACCGCTACACGCCCGCGGGCGGGCTGCCGGTCCTGCGCGAGGCGATCGCCGCCAAGACGCGGCGCGACTCCGGCTACGAGGTCGCGGCGTCGCAGGTCCTCGTGACCAACGGCGGCAAGCAGGCCGTCTACGAGACCTTCGCGGCGCTGCTGGACCCGGGCGACGAGGTCGTCCTGCCGACGCCCTACTGGACCACCTACCCCGAGGCGGCCCGCCTGGCCGGCGGGCGCTGCGTCGAGGTCTTCGCGGGCCCCGAGACGGGCTACCGCGTGAGCGTGGAGCAGCTGGAGGCGGCGCGGACACCGCGCTCGAAGGTGCTGCTGTTCAACTCCCCGTCCAACCCCACCGGGGCCGTCTACTCCCCCGAGGAGGTGCGGGCCATCGGGCGCTGGGCGCTCGAGAACGACCTCTGGGTCGTCACCGACGAGATCTACGAGCACCTCGTCTACGACGGCGCCCGCGCCGCCTCGATGCCCGTGGAGGTGCCCGAGCTCGCCGACCGGTGCGTCGTGCTGAACGGCGTCGCGAAGACCTACGCCATGACGGGCTGGCGCGTGGGCTGGCTCGTGGGCCCGCCGGACCTGGTCAAGGGCGTCGCCAACCTGCAGTCGCACCTCACCTCCAACGTCGCCAACGTCTCCCAGCGCGCGGCCGTGGCCGCGCTCACGGGCGACCTCGAGGCCGTGGCGGAGATGCGCACGGCCTTCGACCGCCGCCGCAGGCGGATCGTCGGGATGCTCGACGCGGTCGACGGGGTCTCCTGCCCGCTGCCGGAGGGCGCGTTCTACGCCTACCCCTCGGTCGAGGGGCTCATCGGCCGCACGCTGCGCGGGACCCCGATCACCTCCTCCGCCGTCCTCGCGGAGCTGGTCCTCGCCCACGCCGAGGTCGCCGTGGTGCCCGGGGAGGCCTTCGGCCCCAGCGGGTTCCTGCGCTTCTCCTACGCGCTGGCCGACGACGACCTCGTCGAGGGCGTCACGCGCGTGCAGCAGCTGCTGGCCGAGGCGGTCTGACCGCCTCGGCCGGTCCGCCACCCATCCCTCCGCGCCACGCTCCGCGCTGGCAGACTCGCTCGCTGTGACGCAGCGTCCGCTCGACACCCTGCCCAAGGCGCACCTGCACCTGCACTTCACCGGGTCCATGCGGCCCACGACGCTCGTCGACCTGGCGCAGCGCAACGGCGTGCGCCTGCCGTCGGCCCTGACGGGGCAGCAGATGGTGACGCTGTCGCCCGACGAGCGCGGCTGGTTCCGCTTCCAGCGGCTCTACGACGCCGCCCGCGCGTGCGTGCGCACGGCCGAGGACATGCGCCGCATCGTCCTGGAGGCCGCGGCCGACGACGCCGCGGAGGGGTCGCGCTGGCTGGAGCTGCAGGTCGACCCGACCTCCTACGCGGTGCACGTCGGCGGGATCACCCCGGCCCTGGAGATCGTCCTGGCGGCGGCCCGGGAGGCGAGCGAGCTCACGGGGACCGGCGTGGCCGTCGTCGTCGCGGCCAGCCGGATGCGGCACCCGCTGGACGCGCGCGTCCTGGCCCGGCTCGCGGCCCGCTACGCGGGCGAAGGCCCCGGCACGGTCGTCGGCTTCGGGCTGTCCAACGACGAGCGGCGCGGGACGACGGCCGAGTTCGCGGGCGCCTTCGCCATCGCCCGCCGCGCCGGGCTGGCCGCGGTCCCCCACTCCGGGGAGCTCCTGGGGCCCGCGCACGTGACCGAGACCCTGCGGACGCTGCGGCCCGACCGCCTGGGCCACGGCGTGCGCAGCGCTGAGGACCCGGCCGTGCTGGCGCGGCTGGTGGACGCGGGGGTCGCGCTCGAGGTCTGCCCGACGAGCAACGTCTCCCTCGGCGTGTACTCGGAGCTCGCCGGCGTGCCGCTGCGGCGCCTGCTCGCCGCCGGCGCGACGCTCGCCCTGGGCGCCGACGACCCGCTGCTCTTCGGCCCGCGCCTGGTCGAGCAGTACCGCAGCGCCCGCGAGGACCACGGCCTCGACGACGCCGCGCTCGCCGGCCTCGCGCGGGGGTCGATCACCGCTTCGCGCGCCCCGGCGGCCACCAAGGCGCGGCTGCTCACCGACGTCGACGCCTGGCTGAGCCAGGCCCTGGCCGTCTCGGCGATCGGCTGACACGGGCCTCGCCAGATGATTGACTCAATGAGTCGAGTCAATGACCGGGTCCTCGACCCGACCGAGGAGGCCTTCGTGTTCGGACCGCTGCTGCTCGCCGCCCCGCTGCTGCTCCTGCTGGTGGGCGGAGCCGGTGTGGCCGGCTTCCTGCTCGCCCGCCGCGTCCCCGCGGGGCGGCTCCCGCTGCCGGTGGCCGCGGCCCGGCGGCGCGGTGCAGCCCTCGCGCTCGCCGCCCTGGCGGTCGCGGGCACCCTGCTCGTCGTCGGCACGTCCCTGCCCCAGGACAGCCTGCGCCGCACCCAGCTCGTGGCCGTCACGCCGTTGGCCGCGGCGGCCGCGCACGCTCTCGTCCTCCTCGTCGGCGAGCTCACCTGGCCGCGACCGCGGCAGCGCGTGCGCAGCGCGCGGCTCGCCGTGCGGTCCGTGCGCGCCGACGCGCCGCGCGGCCTGCTGTTGGCCTACGCGGCGAGCGTCGCCGTGGCTCTCCTCGTGTGCGTCGCGGGCACGCTCCTCGCCGACGGCACCGGACGGGCGATCGGCTGGCGGGCCGCCGACGGGCTCGCGGCCTCGACCCGCGGGCCGTTCCCCGGCGCCTTCTACGCCGCGCCGATCGCCGTGGGCGTGCTCGTCGTGGCCCTGCTCACGGCGGCCCTGCTGGTCCGGGTGCCTCACCGGCCCGCCGCCGCGGGCGCCGACGCCGCGACCGACGGGACGCTGCGCCGGGCCGCCGCGCACCGGGTGCTCCGCGTCTCGACCGCGGCCACGGCCGCGACTGCCGCGGCGCTGCTGGTGCTCGGCGGACTCGCGGCGCGCGGCCTCGACGTCCACTGGGCCGTCGACGGCACCTGGCACACCGACGGGCCCGGGGCGCTGTGGACGACCACGAGCACGGCGGTGGCCCTCGCCGGAGCCGTCCTCGCGCTGGCGGCCCTGGCCGTCCTGCTCGTCCCGGCCCGCGCGGTGCGCGCGTGAGCGAGCTGCGCGTCGTCGTCGACGCCGCCTCCGCCGTCCCCGTCTACGAGCAGCTGCGCCGCCAGGTCACGACGCTCACGACGACCGGGGCGCTCGCGGCGGGCGACCGGCTGCCCGCCGCCCGGACGCTGGCCGCGGACCTCGGCCTGGCCCTCGGCACGGTGCAGCGCGCCTACCGCGAGCTCGAGGCGGAGGGCACCGTGGTCTCCCGGCGGCGCACCGGCACGGTCGTGGCGCGGGCCGCCCGCGTCGAGGAGGACGTGCGGTGGGCGGCCGAGGGCTTCGTCGAGCGGGCCCTGAGCTCGGGACTGACCCCGGAGCAGGCCCTGGACGTCGTGCGCGGCGCCCTCGCCGTCAGAGCGAGCAGCCCACCAGCACGGGCTCGTTGACGATCCGCACGCCGAAGGCCCGCTCGACCCCGGCGGCGACCTCGCGGGCCAGGTCCAGGACGTCGGCCGTGCGCGCGTCGCCGCGGTTGGTCAGCGCGAGCGTGTGCTTGGTCGACAGGGTCGCCGGCCCGGGCGAGCCGTGGCCCTTGGCGTACCCGGCGCGGTCGATGAGCCAGGCCGCGCTCGTCTTGACCAGCGGCCGCCCCTCCGGGTCGGCGCCGGCGCCGAAGCGCGGTGCCCCCGCGGGCAGCGCGGCGGCCTCCTCCTCGGTCAGGACGGGGTTGGTGAAGAAGGACCCGGCGCTCCACGTGTCGTGGTCGGCGGGGTCGAGGACCATGCCCTTGGCGGCGCGCAGGCGGAGGACGGCGTCGCGCACGGCGGTCACGGTCGAGCGCTGACCGACCTCCACGCCGAGCGCGCGGGCCAGCTCGGGGTAGGCCACGGGGGCCGAGACGCCACCCGCGAGGACGAGCTGGAAGGTGACGTCGAGCACGACGTAGCGGCTCTCGGCGTGCGGGCCGGCGAGCGCGACGCGGGAGGTCTTGAGCAGCGACGTGCGGTAGCCGAACCGGAGGTCGCCGGCCGCCAGCGTGCGCACCCGGCGGTCCACGCGGTCGTAGGTCCGCACGCTCGCGAGCGTCTGCGAGACCTCCTGGCCGTACGCGCCGACGTTCTGCACGGGGGTCGCGCCCACCGAGCCGGGCACGCCCGCCATCGCCTCGACGCCCGCGCAGCCGCGCTCGACGACGGTCGCGACGAACGCGTCCCAGTCCTCGCCCGCGGCCGCGGTGACGAACGAGCCGCTGCACACGTCCTCGCTGCCGAAGCGCACCCCGGACGTCGCGATCCGCACGACGGTGCCGTCGAAGCCCTCGTCGGCGACCAGGAGGTTGGACCCGCCGGCCACGAGCAGCAGCGGCTCCCCCGCCGCGTCGGCGTGGGCGACCGCGTCCACCAGCTCGGTCTCGGTGCGCGCCTCGACGCAGCGGCGCGCCGGCCCGCCCAGCCGGAAGGTCGTGAGGTCCGCGAGCGCCACGGCGCTCACGACGACCGCGCGGGGGTCCGCGCCGAGCTCAGCTCGGTGCCGTCGGCGTGCGGGCGCGCCACGCCGGAGAGCACGAGGGCGACGGCCGCGGCCACGGCCGCCGCGAGCAGGGCCGACAGGACGCCGACCCGGTCGCCCAGCTGCCCCAGCAGCGGGGGGCCGGCGAGGAACGCCGCGTAGCCGACCGAGGACACGACGCTGACCCGGGCGGCCGCGTTGACCTCCTCGTCGGCGGCGGCGCTCATGCCGAGGGGGAACCCGAGCGAGGCGCCCACGCCCCAGCAGGCCGCGCCCACGACCGCGAGGGGCACCGACGGTGCGAGGACGAAGAGCAGGACGCCGGCCACGGCCAGCGCCGCGCACGCGCGCAGGGCCACCACCCGCCCGAGGCGGTCGAGGAGGACGGGACCCAGGAGCCGGCCCGCGGTCATGGCCGTCACGAACACCGCGAAGCCGGCGACCCCGACGTCGGTGGAGGTGCCGTACCCGTCCTCGAGGGCCACGGCCAGCCAGTCGTTGGCACTGCCCTCGACGAACGCCATGCACAGCACCATGAGCCCGATGAGCAGGGTCCGGGGTTCGCGCCAGGCCCGGCGCAGGCCGATCCCCCGGGAGGCCTCCGCGGTCTCGGCCGCGGTGGGCGCGCGCAGGAAGGCGCGGGCGGCGAGGGCCGCGCCACTCGCGGCGAGCACGGCGACGACCGACAGGTGCAGCCAGGTGGGGACCCCGGCGCGCACGAGCAGGACCGCGAGGCCGGCCGCGAGGACCGTGCCGAAGCTGAAGGCGGCGTGGAAGCGCGACATGATCGCCCGGTCCAGCCGCCGCTCCACGGCCGCGCCCTCGACGTTCATGGCCACGTCCCAGGCCGCGATGCCCGCGCCCACGACGACCAGCGCCGCGCCGGCCAGCCAGACGTCCGCCAGGCCGTCGACCGCGAGGGCCAGCAGGGCCAGGCCGGAGGCGACGGTGGCGCCGGCGGCCGTCACGGTGCGGGCGCGGCCGAGGCGCATGACGACCGCCCCGGCGACGGGCATGGTGGCCACCGAGCCGAAGGAGCCGGCCAGCAGCAGCAGCCCGAGGTCGCCCGGCGTCAGGTCGAGCGCCTGGCGGGCCGAGGGGATGCGGGCCACCCAGGAGGCCAGCGCGAACCCGTTGACGGCGAAGGCGGCGTAGACCGCGGTGCGGGCGCGCAGCGCGTCGCGCGGGACGGCGGCCGTGCTCACGGGAGCCGGACGACCGCTCGCGCCCGGCCCAGGACCTTGACGCCGGCGCTCGTGACGGTGAGGTCGACGGCCACCGTGCGGGCGGCCGCGTCGACGGCGACCACGGTCCCCGTGACGTCGACGGCGGCGGCCCCCGTGGCGGGCACGACGACCGGCTGGGTGAAGCGGGTCGCGTAGGAGACGACGGCTCCCGGGTCCCCCGCCCAGGCGGTGACGACCGAGCCCCCGAGACCCATGGTGAGCATGCCGTGGGCGATGACGTCGGGCAGCCCCACCGACCGGGCGACGTCGGCGTCGAGGTGGATGGGGTTCCGGTCCCCGCTGGCCTCGGCGTAGGCCCGGAGGTCGGCGCGGGTCAGCTCGAAGCGGGTGGCGGGCAGGGTCGTCCCGACGCCGGCCGCGTCGAAGGCGACGGTCACGGCTGCTCCTCCGGGGCGCGCACCACGAGCATGGACGTCACGGTGCAGACGGGACCGTCGGCGGCCGCGAGCTCCACGCGCGTGGTGACCATGGCGTTGCCGCGGACCACGCGGACGCGGTCGACGTGCAGCTCCGCGGTGAGCTCGTCACCGGCCACGACGGGGCGGTGGTGGACGAACTGCTCCTCGCCGTGCACGACGCGCGAGAAGTCGATGCCCGCCTGCGGGTCCTCGACGAAGACGGCCTCGGCGCGCTGCGCCAGCGTCACCGCGAACGTGGGCGGCGCCACGACGTCGGCGTACCCCGCCGCACGCGCCGCGGCCGCGTCGTGGTGGACGGGGTCCGCGGCGTGCACCGCGCGGGCGAAGGCCCGCACGGCGTCGGCGGTGACGGTCCCCGCCGGACGGGCCGGGTACACCCGGCCCTGGAAGGACTCGTCGACGGTGGGGGCGGCCACGCGGGGCGGAGAGGTCAGCGGGTCTCGCGGTGCGTGGTCTTCTTGCCGCAGCGCGGGCAGAACTTGGCGAGGTCGAGCCGGTCGGGGTCGTTCCGACGGTTCTTCTTCGTGATGTAGTTCCGCTCCTTGCACTCCGTGCAGGCGAGCGTGATCTTCGGGCGGACGTCAGTCGTCTTGGCCACGGCTGGGTGCCTCTCTCAGGTTCTCGGTCCGGCGGGCGACGAGCGACGCGCCGCGATCTCGGCCCAGGGTACGCGCCCGGGCGTGGTGCCCGGGGCACGTGGAACGGCCGCCCACGGGGGGCGGCCGTCTCTGGGGTAGCGGAGGCCGGACTCGAACCGGCGACCTAACGATTATGAGCCGTTCGCTCTAACCAACTGAGCTACTCCGCCCCGCGGTCCCGCCGGGCAGGAGCCCGCCGGTGCTGCGAGCCCCGATCGAGGATTGAACTCGAGACCTCTTCCTTACCAAGGAAGTGCTCTACCACTGAGCTATCGGGGCCGGTCACGTCGCGTGACGCTCGGAGAGCCTACACGCCGCGACCCGGAGCCGCAGACGGCTCCGGGTCGCTTCGCGACGTGGCGGGTGATGGATTCGAACCAACGTAGGCTGTGCCGGCGGATTTACAATCCGCTCCCTTTGGCCGCTCGGGCAACCCGCCGTGCACCCGGCGAAGCAGGTGCGGTGAGAGGATAGCAACTCCTCCGCGTGCTGCGCGCCACCGGTGCGCCGGGCGGAGGGACCCCGGGGGACGCACCCGGGACACCGCACCGAGGAGGGCTCCCGCGTGGCCAGCGAGTCGTCGTTCGACGTCGTCAGCAAGATCGACCGCCAGGAGGTCGACAACGCCCTGAACCAGGCGGCGAAGGAGATCCAGCAGCGCTACGACTTCAAGGGGACCGACGCGGACGTCCGCTGGAGCGGCGAGGCCATCCTCATGGTCGCCAGCTCCGAGGACCGCGTGAAGGCCGTGCTCGACGTGCTGCAGACCAAGCTGATCAAGCGGGGCGTCTCGCTCAAGGCGCTCGAGACGGGCGACCCGGCGCCGTCGGGCAAGGAGTACCGCATCACCGCGACCCTCAAGGAGGGTCTGGAGCAGGACGTCGCGAAGAAGATCGGCAAGATCGTCCGCGACTCGGGGCCCAAGGGCGTCAAGACGCAGATCACGGGCGACGAGATGCGGGTGAGCTCCAAGAACCGGGACGACCTGCAGGAGGTCATCGCGCTGCTCAAGGGCGCCGACCTCGACGTCGCCCTCCAGTTCGTCAACTACCGGTGACCGCCCGCCGCAGCGTGCTGCACGGGTCGCTGCTCACGGGGGCGGCGCTGCTCGCCGGCGCCTGCTCGGCGCAGGAGCCCGAGCCGGAGCCGACCCCGACGCCCAGCGCCACGCCGAGCACGCCCGAGCGCATCGACGGCTCGCCGACGCTGCCGCAGGGCCTGCAGGAGTCGCAGCGCACGGTCTACCGCTACGGCGAGCACCCCCGGCAGGTCTCGGACCTGTGGCTGCCCGAGGGCGACCGCCGCGACGGGATCGTGGCGCTCGTGCACGGCGGGGCCTGGCAGGTCGGCACCGACCGCAGCAACGTCGACAACCTCGTGGCCGACCTCGTCGGGCGCGGCTGGCCCGTGCTCAACCTCGACTACCGCGGCGTGGACGACGGCGGCGGCTGGACCGGGACGTTCACCGACGTGGCCACCGCGCTGGACCAGGCGGCCGAGGCGCAGGACGCCCAGGGCGTCGACGCCTCGCGCCTGCTCGTCATGGGCCACTCCGCGGGTGGCCACCTGGCCATGTGGACCGCAGCGCGCCGGCGGCTGCCGTCGGGCGCCCCGGGCTCCGACCCCCGCGTCGTGCCGCTGTTCGCCGGGTCGATGTCCGGTGTGCTGCACCCGACGACGCTCGCGGCGAGCGACCCCAACGTGGTCAACGTCTTCGCCGGCACGCCCGAGGAGGTGGGCGACCACTACGCGCTCGGCGACCCGGCGCGGCTGGTCCCGATCGGCATGCCGCTGTTCGTGCTGCACGGGCTGGCCGACGACACCGTGCCGCCGTCGCAGGCGCAGGAGTTCACCGACCTCGCGGTCGCCGCGGGCGACCAGGTCGAGCTGCGGCTCATCGAGGGCGCGACCCACGGGGACCCGCTGTTCCCGGGTGAGCCCGTGTGGGGCGCTGCGCTGGACTGGATCGAGGCCTCGCTCGGCTGAGCCGCGGCCCCGGCCGGCGACCGCCCGTCAGCGGCGGTAGCCGGCCAGGGCCTCGAGGCGGGCGATGCGCTCGGCCATGGGCGGGTGCGTCGAGAACAGCCGCGCCACGCCTGGTCCGCCCCGGAAGGGGTTGGCGATCATCATGTGGCTCGCGTTGACGAGCTCGCGCTCGGGCGGCAGCGGCAGCTGCCGGGTGCCCAGCTCGAGCTTGCGCAGCGCGGACGCCAGGGCCAGCGGGTCCCCCGTGAGCTTCGCGCCGTCCTCGTCGGCGTCGTACTCGCGGGTCCGCGAGATGGCGAGCTGGATGACGGAGGCGGCCAGCGGCGCCGCGAGCGCGAGCAGCAGCAGCGCCAGGGGGTTGCTGCGGCCCTCCTGGTCGCGGCCGCCGCCGAAGAGCATGCCGAACTGCGCGACGGACGTGATGACGCCCGCGAGGGCGCCCGCGACCGACGACGTGAGGATGTCGCGGTTGTAGACGTGCATCAGCTCGTGCCCCAGGACTCCCCGAAGCTCGCGCTCGTCGAGCAGCTGGAGGATGCCCTCGGTGCAGCACACGGCCGCGTTCTCGGGGTTGCGGCCCGTCGCGAAGGCGTTCGGGGCCATCGTCGGCGACACGAACAGCCGGGGCATGGGCTGCCGCGCGGTGGTCGACAGCTCACGGACGGTGCGGTGCAGCGCAGGCTGTTCGGCCTCCGACACGGGACGGGCCCGCATGGCCCGGATCGCCAGCGCGTCCGAGCGCCAGTAGCCGTAGGCGGACGTGGCGATCCCCAGCACCGCGAACACCAGGATGATCCCGGGGCTGCGCGCCGCGGAGGCGAGCACGCCCCCGACCAGCAGCAGGACGGCCCAGATCGCGCCGAACAGCGCGGCGGTCTTCAGACCGTTGAAGTGGCGGTGCATCCGGCCCTCTCGTTCGTCGCTCACGGGAGCCCGGCGCTGCTGTCGGGTGGCGAGGGTGCCAACGCCCCGCGCGGTCCGGGCGTTCCTGGCGCGTCAACGGCGGCGCAGCGCGTCGTGCGCCAGGACGGCGTGCACGCCCCACGTCTCGTTCGCGACCTGGGTGATGCGCAGGTCGACGGTCGGGCTGGCCAGCGCGAGCGCCGTCGAGCGCCCGACGCCGAGGTCGGCCGCGATCCACGTGACCATCGCGTCGAGCGCGTCCTCCGTGGCCGCGTTGAGGTCGGTGCCGAAGCCGAAGGTGATCCGCTCCGACGGGGTCGTCGCGTGCACGCCCGGCACCGGGGGCTCGCGCACGAGGTCGACCCGCAGCCGGGTCGTCATGCCGCACTCGAGGGCGGTGCCGCCGACCTCGCCGTCGCCCTGGGCCGCGTGCCCGTCGCCCAGGCACAGCAGCGCGCCGGGCACCTGCACGGGCAGGTGCAGGGTGCTGCCGGCGACGAGCGCGCGGCAGTCCACGTTCCCCCCGGTCCCCGGGCGCGGGGGGACGGTGGAGTGCCGGCCCGGCTCGGCGGGGGTCGTGCCGACCACCCCGAGGAAGGGCGCGGTGTCCACGAGGAGGCCGAACTGGTTGCGGGCGGTCCCCGCGTCCGCGTCGACGTCCCACAGCAGCCACACCTCCTCGGTGGTGGCGAGCCGGCGGTTCAGCGGGGTGTCGCGGGCCCCGGCCACCGTCCAGCCCCAGTCGTCCGGGCGCAGCGAGAGCAGCTGCACCGCGACGACGTCACCGGGCTGCGCCCCGCGCACGGCGACCGGGCCCGCGAGGCAGTGCCCGCCGGCGGCCGGCAGGAGGCGCTCGGCGCGCTGGCCCGGGAACTCCTGCCGCCGGACGTGACCCGCCGCGTCCAGCGTGCGGACGAGGAGCTCGTCGCCCGGGTCCACCGTGAGGACCGGGGCCAGGCCGGGGTCGAAGGCGTCGGTCACGAGGTCGCGGGCGGGCTCCAGGCGGTGCAGCGTCACGGGCCCTAGTCTCGCCCTCACACCCCCGTCGACGAGGAGCACCCATGGCCATCACGTCCCTGCTCGAGCTGACCCTCAAGCCCGAGGCCGTCGCCGACGCCCCGCGGGTGATCGCGGAGACCCTCGTCGCGACGCGGGCCTTCGACGGGTTCCTCGGGGTCGACGTGCTGGTCGACGCGACCGACCCCACGCACGTCGTGCTGGTCGAGACGTGGGAGTCGCTGGAGCACGACTCGGCCTACCGCGTGTGGCGCTCGACCCCCGACGGGGCGTCGCAGCTCGGGAGCGTGCTGGCCTCGCCGCCGGTCCTGACGAAGCTCACCCCGCTCGAGGGGTTCTGAGCCGGTGAAGGTCCTCTCGATCCAGTCGGCCGTCGCGCACGGCCACGTCGGCAACTCGGCGGCGACGTTCCCCCTGCAGCGCATGGGCGTCGAAGTGGTCCCCGTCCACACCGTGAACTTCTCCAACCACACGGGCTACGGCGCGTGGCGCGGGCCCGTCATGTCCGCGGAGGACGTCGCCGCCGTCATCACCGGCGTGGAGGAGCGGGGGGTGTTCCCGACGATCGACGTCGTGCTGTCCGGGTACCAGGGGGGCACCGGCATCGGTGACGTGATCGTCGACGCGGTCCGCCGCGTCAAGGCCGCCAACCCCGCGGCCGTGTACGTGTGCGACCCCGTCATGGGCAACGCCCGGTCCGGGTGCTTCGTGGCGCCGGAGATCCCCGCGCTGCTGCGCGACCGCGTGGTGCCCGTCGCGGACGTCATCTGCCCCAACCAGTTCGAGCTCGGCTACCTCACGGGCACGGAGCCGACGACGCTCGAGTCCACGCTCGCCGCGGCCGACCTGGCCCGCGCCGCGGGCCCCTCGACCGTGCTCGTGACCAGCGTCGAGCGCCCCGACCGCGAGGAGGGCACGATCGAGACGGCCGTCGTCGACGCGACCGGCGCGTGGCTCCTGGCCACCCCGCTGCTGCCCTTCAAGGCCAACGGCTCCGGCGACGTCACCGCGGCGCTGTTCGCCGCGCACCTGCGCCGCACGGGCGACGCCGCGACCGCGCTCGAGCACACCGTCTCCAGCGTCTTCGACCTCCTCGCGGCGACGCTCGCCTCGGGGGAGCGCGAGATGCGCATCGTCGAGGCGCAGGACGTCTTCGCGCACCCCCGCCTGCAGTTCCGGGCGGAGCGCGTCCGCTAGGAGGTGGCGGCGCCTCGGCGCCGCCGCAGCTCCTGCGTCAGCGCCGGGACGACCTCGGTGAGGTCGCCGACGATCCCGTAGTCGGCGAACTCGAAGATCGGGGCGTCCGGGTCCTCGTTGACGGCGACGACGGTGACGGCGGCGTCCATGCCCCCGCGGTGGTGGACCGCCCCCGACACGCCGGCGCCGATGTAGAGGCGCGGGCTGATGGTCACGCCCGTCTGCCCGACCTGCGCCTCGTGGCCGATCCAGCCCTCGTCGGTCGCGACGCGGGTGGCGCCCACGGCACCGCCGAGGACGTCGGCGAGCTCCTCCAGCGGCGCGAAGTCCCCGTTCGTCCCGCGACCGCCGACGACGACGACCTCGGCGTCGGCCAGGGACGGGCGGTCCGACGCCGGCCGCGGCTCGCGCCCGGTGACCTCGACCGCGCGGGCCGCGGGGCCCGCCTCGACGACGAGCGGGTCCGCGGCCGCGGCGGCCACGGGGGCCTCGACGGGCAGGGCCTGCGTGGAGTGGGGCTTGACGGTGACGACCGCGACGTCGCCCGTCACGGCGCACCGGCTGGACCAGGACCCGGCCAGCACCTCCTTGCCCGCCACGACGCGGCCGTCGGCGTCCGCGACGACGCTCGTCGCGCCCGTCACCACGCCGCCGTGCGCCAGCACGGCCAGCCGGGCCGCGACCTCGCGGTCCTCGAAGGTGGAGCCCAGCAGCAGCAGCCGCGCGGGGGCGGCCTCGAGCGCGGCCAGGAGGCCGTCGACGACGGTCGCGGTCAGGTGCGGGTCCGCGCCCGTCACGCGCACGGGCAGGACGCTGACGGCGCCGAAGCGGCCCAGCAGCTCGCGCGCCGCGGCGTCGGGGGCGGCGCCGTCGTCGAGCCAGACGGCGCGCACGTCGTCGCCCAGCGAGCGGGCCAGCGTGAGCAGCTCCGTCGCCGTCGGGTGCACGCGGGCGCCCTCGTGGTCGACCAGGACGAGGACCGTGTCCGTCACGCGAAGCCCTTCTGCGCCAGGTAGTCCGCGAGCGCCACGGCCGCCGAGCCGTCGTCGGTGACGACGACCCGGTCGGGGCGCTCGGGGCGGGGGGCGGTGTGCAGCACGCGCGTCGTGGACCCGTCGAGGCCCACGGTCGCGGGGTCGACGCCCAGCGCCGCCAGGTCCAGGACGCGCACGGGGGCCTTGCGCGCCGCCAGGATGCCAGTGAACGCGGGGAAGCGGGCCCGGAACGCCTGGTCGGTGACCGACAGGACGACGGGCAGCGCGGCCCGCAGCGTCTCCGTGGCCGCGGACGTCTCGCGGCGCACCACGACGGTGCGCGCGGCCGGATCCACGTCGACGCGGTCGGCGAGCGTGAGCTGCGGCCAGCCCAGCACGGCGGCCAGGGCCGCCGGCACCAGGGAGGTCAGGCCGTCGAGCGCCGCCATGCCGGCCACGACGACGTCCACGGGCGCCTCCTCGTGCAGCGTCGCGACGGCCGCGCCGAGCACGCGGGCGGTCGCGATCGCGTCCGAGCCGGCCACCGCGTCGTCCCGCACGTGCACGGCCGTGGTCGCGCCCATGGCCAGGCCGCGGCGCAGCGCCTCGACCGCGGACGCGGGCCCCACGGTGAGCACGACGACGTCGTGCGGGTCCTCCCCGTGCGCGGGCGGGTGCGCCTCGACGAGCCGGAGCCCGGCCTCGAGGGCGTCCTCGTCCAGCTCGTTGAGGGTGTCGTCGTCACCGCCTCGGCGCAGCAGCCCGTCCTCGCGGAAGGTGCGCTCGGACTGGATGTCCGGGACGTGCTTGACGCAGACGACGACGCGCACTCAGGCCCCGCCCCCGCCGACGCTCGCGTCGTGCGCGGCCGCGATGGCCTCGCGGGAGTAGCGGACCATGTCCTCGCGGGAGACGACCTTGATGCGCTCGCGGCCGTGCGGCGCGCCCAGCAGGCGCTCGTAGGCGTCGAGCACCTCCCACTCGGTCCAGGTCAGCACGTCGACGTCGCGGCCGCGCAGGAAGTCCACCACCGCGTCGGGGTCGGGGTCGGTGGCGCTCCGCTGCGCGCCCTCGGCGGTCACGTCCTCGACCAGGTGGCGGATCGTCTCGGTGGCGTCGGACTTGGTGTGCCCGATGAGCCCGACGGGCCCGCGCTTGATCCAGCCCGTCGCGTAGACCCCGGCCAGGTGCTCGCCCTCGGGCGTCAGGACGCGGCCCTCCTGGTTGGGGATGACGCCCGCGAGGTCGTCGAAGGGCAGCCCGGGCAGCGGGGAGCCGAAGTAGCCCACGGCGCGGTAGACGGCCTGGACGTCCCAGTCGTGCACCTCGCCCGTGCCCTCCACGGTGCCGTCGCCCGTGAGGCGGGTCCGCTCGGTGCGCAGGCCGGTCACCCGGCCGTCCGCGCCCACGACCTCCTTGGGCGCGTGCAGGAAGTGCAGGTGCAGGCGGCGCGAGGCGGTGCCGTCGCCCTCCTTCAGCGTCCAGTCCGTGAGGGTCTTCACGACCTGCTTCGTCTGGTTCGACCCCTGGATCGCGGCCATCGAGCCCTCGTCGAACTCGAAGTCCTCGGGGTGCACGATCACGTCGACGTCGCGCACGTGCCCGAGCTCGCGCAGCTCCAGCGGCGAGAACTTCACCTGCGCGGGGCCCCGGCGGGCGAAGACGTGCACGTCGGTCGCCTTCGAGGCGCGCAGGCCGTCGTAGACGTTCTGCGGGATCTCGGTGGGCAGCAGGTCGTCGGCGTGCTTGACGAGCATGCGGGCCACGTCGAGCGCGACGTTGCCCGCGCCGAGGACCGCGATGCTCGTCGCGTCCAGGGGCCACTCGCGGGGGTGGTCGGGGTGCCCGTCGTACCAGGAGACGAAGTCGGCGGCGCCGAAGCAGCCCTCCAGGTCCACGCCCGGCAGCGGCAGCGGGGCGTCGCGGATCGCGCCCGTGGAGAAGATCACCGCGTCGTAGAAGCGGCGGACGTCCTCGAGCGTGAGGTCGGTGCCGTAGTCGACGTTGCTGAGCAGCCGGATGTCCCCGCGCGAGAGCACCTTCTGCAGGGCCACGACGATCTGCTTGATGCGGGGGTGGTCCGGGGCGACGCCGTAGCGCACGAGGCCGAAGGGGGCGGGGAGCCGCTCGAACAGGTCGATCGACACGTCGACGTCGGCCTTGGACAGGATGTCCGCCGCGTAGATCCCGGCCGGGCCGGCCCCGACGACGGCGACGCGGAGGGGCCGCTGCGGGCTCGCGGAGGGCTGCGTGCTCACGGGGTGTCGGGAACCTCTCGTCTCGCGTCGTGACCTGCGCGCCGGAGCGGTCGCGGAGATCGGGGTGAGCCAAGCCTAACGCCGCCCGGGCGCGCGGCCCGTCGGGTGAGAGGCAGCTCTCGTGGCGCGCGCCGCGGCTGCGACGATGCGGGGGTGGAACAGCGCCGGGGACTCGTGGCCGGTGCGATCGCCTACGGCATCTGGGGCGTCTTCCCCTTCTACTTCCACGCGCTCGCGCCGGCCCCGGCCGTCGAGGTGCTGGCCCACCGCATCCTGTGGGCGCTGCTGGTGTGCCTGGTGCTGCTCACCGCGCTGCGCCGCTGGGGCGCCGTGGCGGCCGTGCTGCGCAGCCCCCGCCAGCGCGGGCTGCTGGCCGTCGCCGCCGTCGTCATCGCCGTGAACTGGGGCGTCTACGTGCACGGCGTCGCCTCGGGGCACGTCCTCGAGGCCTCGCTGGGCTACTTCGTCAACCCGCTCGTGACCGTCCTGCTCGGGGTCGTCGTGCTGCGCGAGCGGTTGCGGCGCCTGCAGTGGGTCGCGGTCGCGGTGGGCACGGTGGCCGTGACCGTCATCACGGTGGACCTGGGCCGGCCGCCGTGGATCGCACTGCTCCTCGCGGCCTCGTTCGCCACCTACGGGCTGATGAAGAACCGGCTGGGCCAGGTCGCCGGGGCCGACGGCAAGGGCGTGGACGCCATCACGAGCCTGTCGGTGGAGACCCTGCTGCTCGGCGTCCCCGCCGCCGCCGCCGTGGCCGTCCTCACGGCGACCGGCGGCAGCACCTTCACGACCGAGGGGCCCGGGCACACGCTGCTGCTCGCGCTGACGGGCGTCACGACGGTCGTCCCGCTCGTCCTCTTCGCGGTCGCCGCCAGCCGCGTGCCGCTCAGCACCATCGGGCTGCTGCAGTACCTGACCCCGGTGCTGCAGTTCGGCTGCGCGCTCGTGCTCGGCGAGCGGATGGCCGCGTCGCAGTGGGCGGGGTTCGCCCTGGTCTGGGTCGCGCTGCTGCTGCTGTCGACCGACGCGCTGCGCGGCCGCCGCCGGCCCGTGCCCGTCCCCGCCTGATCCGCGACGGGCCCGCTGCCTGACCGTCACCTGGGAGTTGCCGGTGGATGCCGCCGGATCCCGGTCCCGGCTGAGGAAACGGGCGCACTCTGCTGTGCGTGCTCCCTCCCCTGCTCGCCGGCCGCGCCCGGCGCGAGCGGACCCGCCGGGCCGCCGCCGTCCTCGTCGGGGTCGTCGCGGTCCTCGGACTGGTCTCCGCCCTCACCCCGCCCCTGCGGGACCGCTTCGGCCCCCTGCTCGAGGTCCTGCCGCTCGGGGTGCCCCTGGGCGCCCGCACGGTCCTGGTCCCGGTCTCGGTGGCCCTGCTGCCGCTCGCCGCGGGACTGCGCCGCGGGCTCCGCCTCGCGTGGGCGGTCACCGTGGCGCTCCTGCTCACCTCCGCCGTGCTGCACCTGCTCAAGGGCGTCGACGGCGAGGAGGCGCTGCTCGACCTCGGCGTCGCCACGTGGCTCGCGACCCGCGTGCGCGCCTTCCCCGTGCTGCCCTCGGCGGCCCGGGCGCGCCGCGCCGGCCGGGTCCTCGTCGCCGGGTTCCTGACGACCCTCCTGGTCTCGGCCGCGCTCGTCGTCGGCGTGGGGGCGGAGCGCCACCCCGGCGAGACCGTCCGCGCCGTCGTCGAGCGCCTCGTGGGCGACCGCCGGTCGCCGCTGCCGCACCTGCACGGCCGGGGCGGGTCGCTCGTGGACCCGCTGCTCAGCCCGACCCTGCTGATCCTGGGCCTCAGCCTGCTGGTCCTGCTGCTGGCCGTCCTGCTCGGCCCGCGCGCCGCGGTCCGCCTCTCCGCCGCGGAGCGCAGGACCGAGCGCGAGCGCGCCCGCGAGGTCGTCGCCCGCTGGGGCGGCGGCACGCTGGACTACTTCGCCCTGCGCGACGACAAGGACTTCTTCTTCGCCGAGGACGGCGTCGTCGCGCACAGCGTGCGCAACGGCGTGTGCCTCGTCTCCCCCGACCCCATCGGCCCGCCCGACCGGCGCGGCGCGCTGCTCACCGAGTTCCTCGGGCACGTCGAGCGGCACGGCTGGTCGGTGGCCGTCGTCGGCGCGGGCACCGAGTGGCTGCCGCTGTACGAGGCGACGGGCCTGCGGCCCGTGTACCTGGGTGACGAGGCCGTCCTGGACTGCCAGTCGTTCTCGCTGCAGGGCAAGGCGATGAAGAGCCTGCGCGGCGCCGTCAACCGCGTGCAGAAGGCCGGCGTCACGGTGACGTTCCACGACGGCCCGTCCCTCACCGACGCCGAGCGGGCCGACCTGGAGGGGCTCAGCGGGGACAGCCGCCGCGGCGAGGCCGAGCGCGGGTACTCCATGACGCTCTCGCGGATGTTCGACCCGGCCGACACGGGCGTCCTGGTGAGCGTCGCGCGCTTCGCCGACGGGCGGGCCGCGGGGTTCGTGCAGTGGGTCCCGGCGGCCGCCGTGGACGGCTACTCCCTCGACGTCATGCGCCGCTCCACGGCCGAGGACGTGCCCAACGGCCTCACCGACCTGCTCATCGTCGCCACCGCGCAGCACCTCGCCGAGCGGGGCATGCGGGGCCTCGGGCTGAACTTCGCCGTGCTGCGCGAGGTCGTCGCGGGCGAGCGCGAGGGCCGCGGCGCCGACCTGGGACGCCGTGCGCTGCACGCCCTCTCGCACAGCGCCCAGATCGAGTCGCTGTGGCGGTTCAACGCCAAGTACGACCCGCAGTGGGTGCCGCGCTACGTGGTCCTGGACTCGGTGGAGTTCTCGGCGGCCCAGGGCCTGACCATCGCCGGGGCCGAGGGGCTCGCGGACCTGCCCGTCGTCGGCCGCTTCCTCGGGGCGCGCACCGCCGCGACGGCGCGGTGAGCACCGCGCTGGCCGCGGCCGTGCTCGCCGCCGTCGGCTACGCCGCCGGGTCGGTCCTGCAGGCGGTCGGCGTGCGCGGCGGCGCCTCGCCCCGCGACCTGCTGCGCTCCCCGGCCTACCTCGCGGGCCTCGGGGCGGACGGCGTCTCCTGGCTGCTGTCCCTGCTGGCGCTGCGGCGCCTGCCCGCCTTCGCGGTGCAGGCGCTGCTCGCGGGGTCGCTCGCGCTGACCGTCGTGCTCGCCCGGGTCCTCCTGCGGGCCGTGCTGCGCCGCCGCGACGTCGTGGCGGTGCTCGCGATGGTCGCGGCGCTCGCCGTCGTGGGGGGCGCGGGCAGCGAGCAGGCGGCCCCGCGCGCCGGTGGCGCCGCGGTCGCCGCCCTCGCGGGTGGGGCGGTGCTGCTGGGGGTGGCGGCGCCGCTGCTGCGCCGGGCCCCGTCCGCGGCCCTCGCGGTCCTGGCCGGGCTCGCCTACTCCGTCGCGGCGCTGGCCGCGCGCGCCGTCGACCTGCACGGCGGCCTCACCGCGCTGGTGACGCGGCCGCTGACCTGGACCGTCCTGGTCGCCGGGGCCGTGGGCACCTGGGCGTACGCGGCGGCCCTGGAGCGCGGGTCGGTCGGGGCGGCCACGGCCCTGCTGTGGGCCGTGGAGGTCGTCGTCCCCGCGGTGCTCGGCGCCCTGCTCCTGGGCGACGGCGTCCGGAAGGGCTGGCTGGCCGCGGCCGTCGTCGCGGTCGTCGCGGTCCTCGGCGCCGCACTCGTCCTGGCCGGCGCCCCCGCCGCGGTGCTCGCCGAGGCGCCGGCCGGCCGCGAACGCGGGACCGCCCGGGCGGGGCGGAGGTGAGCCCCGAGGTGCTCCGCGAGCTCGCGCCGGGCAGCGGGTGGTTCGACTCCTGGCCGCTGGCGGCCGGCGCGTGCGCCCTCGCGGCGGGCCTGCTGGCCGTCCTCGTCGTGCGGCGCCGGTGGTGGCGACGGCTGCTCGCCCCTGCGCTGCTCGCGACCGTCCTCGCCGCCGCGACCGTGGCCAACGCGCTCTCGGCGTACGTGCCGACGCCGCAGGCGCTGGGCTTCCTCGTCACGGGCCGCGTCGGCACCGCCGGCGGGGTCGTGCAGACGGTGCGGATCGGGTCGCCCGCGCTGCGCGTCCCGCCCAGCACCACCTACGTCTACCTGCCCCCGGGGTACCGCGCGGGGGGCGCGCGCCGCTACCCCGTGGCCTACCTGCTGCACGGCTCGCCGGGCCGGTCGACGGACTGGTTCGCGGCCGGCGACGCGGCGGACACCCTCGACGTCCTCATCCGCCACCACCTGGTGCCGCCGATGATCGTCGTGGCCCCCGACACCAACGGCGGCGGGCTGCGCGACACCGAGTGCCTCGACGACCCGCACGGCGGCCCGCAGGTCGAGCGGTACCTCACGACCGTCGTCGTGCCCTACGTCGACGCGCACTTCCGCACCGACGCCCGGCCGGCCGCGCGCATCATCGGT
Organism: Kineococcus siccus; assembly: GCF_009906795.1. GTDB lineage: Bacteria > Actinomycetota > Actinomycetes > Actinomycetales > Kineococcaceae > Kineococcus > Kineococcus siccus. The sequence continues at coordinate 16,395 of NZ_JAAALN010000002.1, read as the reverse complement.
GGCATGTCGGCGGGCGGGTACTGCGCGCTCGACCAGGGGCTGCGGCACCGCGACCTGTTCGGGCCGGTCCTGGCGATCGAGCCGTACGGCGACCCCGGCCCGGACTGGCGGCGGGAGCTGACGGCGGCCGAGTTCGCCGCCGTCTCGCCGTCGCACTACCTGCCGACGATCGCCGTCCCGGCGCCGGTGCCGGTGTTCCTCGACATCGGCACCGACGCGGTCGCCGCGGAGCAGGCCGACACCGACCACGTCGAGGCGGAGCTGCGGGCGCGGGGCTGGCCCGTGCTGCGGCGCGACGAGGCCGGTCAGGGTCACACCTGGAACACCGCGCGGATCGCCCTGCCCTACGGCCTGGTGTTCGCGGCCCGCTTCCTCCCGTCGTCCTGACGGGCACCGGCGCGCACGACGTCGACGGCCTCGAGCACGAGCCACGCCGACAGCGCGCACACCTGCACGCGCTGGGCGTTCCCGCCGCCGCCGTTGCCGCCCGCGGCGAACGTGAGCACCTCCCAGACCCCCGTCGCCACGGTGAGCGCCGCGGCGAGGAGCGTCAGCAGCGCGTGCGGCCGCGGCAGCCGCTCGCGGTGGCACCAGGCGAGGACCACGACCCCGCCCAGCGCCCCCGCCGTCCCGGCGACGCTGACGCCGTCGTGCAGCAGGGCCGAGGCCGACACCGGCACGAGGGCGGACACGAGCGTGCCGACGCCGAAGGCCAGCAGCGCCGCGGCGCGCAGCCGGCGGGCCCGGACGGCGCTGCGCAGCAGCGGGACGGCGAGCACGGCCGAACCCAGCCCGGCCACCGCGTCGCCCAGCCGGAACCACCCGGCGCCCGGCTGACCCGCCGCCGACAGGTCGCTGATGACGTCGCGCCCGAGGTCCAGCGGCGAGCCCAGCGGCCCCGCCAGCAGGAAGTTGGCGTTCGCGACGGCCGCCACGACCGCGACCGCGAGGACGCCCGTCCCCGCGGCGCGCGACCTCACGAGCGCAGGACCTCGGCCAGGTCGAAGGAGACCGGCCGCTCCAGCTGGTCGTAGCGGCACGAGGCCGCCTCCCGGTCGGGGCGCCAGCGCACGAACTGCGTCGTGTGCCGGAACCGCGCCCCCTCCATGTAGTCGTAGCGCACCTCGACGACCCGCTCGGGCCGCAGCGGCACGAACGACAGGTCCTTGCCCGCGTTCCACCGGCTGGTCTCGGACTTGCGCGGCGTGCGCTCGCCGTCGGCCTGCTTCGCCCAGGCCCACGGGTGGTCGTCGAACGTCGTCACGAGGGGCTGCAGCTCCGCGAGCAGCTCCCGGCGGCGCGCCATGGTGAACGAGCCCGCCACCCCCACGGAGACCAGGACCCCGCGCTCGTCGTGCAACCCCAGCAGCAGCGACCCCAGCGCGTCCGGCCCGGACTTGTGCACGCGGTACCCGGCCACGACGCAGTCGGCCGTGCGCTCGTGCTTGACCTTCGTCATGACCCGCTTGTCCGGCAGGTAGCGCAGGTCCAGCGCCTTCGCGACGAGGCCGTCCAGACCCGCCCCCTCGAACTGCTCGAACCAGCGCTGCGCGACGTCGGCGTCGCGCGTCGCGGGGGTCACGTGCACCCCGGGCGCGGCGCCCGCGAGCGCCTCCTCGAGCAGGGCGCGCCGTTGCGTCAGCGGCCGCGACGTGAGGTCCTCGTCGCCCAGGGCCAGCAGGTCGAACGCCACGAAGCTCGCGGGCGTCTGCTGCGACAGCGTCGTCACGCGGCTCGCGGCGGGGTGGATGCGCTGCTGCAGCGCCTCGAAGTCGAGGGTGTTCCGGTCGGTGTCGGCGATGACGATCTCGCCGTCGACGACGCTGCGCTCCGGGAGGTTCGCGAGCACGAGCTCGACGACCTCCGGGAAGTAGCGCGTCAGGGGCTTCTCGTTGCGGCTGCCGATCTCGACGTCGTCGCCGTCGCGGAACACGATCGAGCGGAAGCCGTCCCACTTGGGTTCGTAGTGCTGCCCCGCGGGGATCCCCGCGGCCGGCTTGGCCAGCATCGGGGCGACGGGCGGCATCACGGGGAGGTCCACGGGCTCATCATGCCCTCGGGCCCGTAGTCTCCGCGTCAGGCGAGAGGGGAACCGCATGGCCAAGCCACCGGCTGAGGAGATCGACGTCGACGGGGTGCCCGTGCGGCTGACCAGCCCCGACAAGGTCTACTACCCGGGCCTCGGCGAGCGCGGCACCAAGCGCGCGGTCGTGGAGCACTACCGCCTCGTGGCCCCGGCGCTGCTCGAGGCCGTGCGCGACCGCCCCACGTACCTGCAGCGGTTCCCCGACGGCATCGAGGGCGAGGAGGTGTACCAGAAGCGGGTTCCCGCGCACGCCCCCGACCACGTCGCCACCGTGCGGGTGCAGTTCCCCTCGGGCCGCAGCGCCGACGCCCTGAAGCCCGAGGCCGCGCCCGCCCTCGTCTGGGCCGCGCAGCAGGCCACCATCACGTTCCACCCGTGGCACTGCACGGCCCCCGACGTCGAGCACCCGGACGAACTGCGGATCGACCTCGACCCGCAGCCGGGCACGGGTTTCCCCGAGGCCGCGGCGGTCGCCCTCGACGTGCTGCGGCCCTACCTCGACGAACTCGGCTGGGACGCGGCCGTGAAGACGTCCGGGGGCCGCGGCCTGCACGTGTTCGTCTCGATCGAACCCCGCTGGACGTTCACCGAGGTGCGCCGCGCCGCGATCGCCCTCGCCCGTGAGGTCGAGCGCCGCGCGGGTGGCCGCGTGACCACCGCGTGGTGGAAGGAGGAGCGCGGCCGGCAGGTCTTCGTCGACTACAACCAGAACGCGCGCGACCGGACCATCGCGAGCGCCTACTCGCTGCGCCGCACCGCCCGCGCGACCGTGTCGGCGCCGCTGACGTGGGAGGAGCTCGCCGCGGGGGCCGACCCCGACGACTTCACCCTGCTGACGTTCGCGGACCGGTACGCGGCCCTCGGCGACCTGTGGGCCGGCCGCCGGGCCCGGGTGCACTCCCTCGACGCCCTGCTGGAGCTCGCCGACCGCGACGAGGCGGGCGGCCTCGGGGACCTGCCGTACCCGCCGAACTACCCGAAGATGCCCGGCGAGCCGAAGCGCGTGCAGCCCTCGCGGGCCCGCTCGGACACCTGAGCGCGGGCAGCCCCCGGGCCCTCCTGGTCACGATCTAGAAGTGCGCCTCAAGCGGCGGGCGGGGACGCCGATGAGCACAGTGCACCGGCACTCGCCGGCCCGCCCCGCTCGACCCCGAGGACACCTCCCCATGACGAACTCCCACGGCTGGTTCGCCGACCGGCGCGTCGGCACCAAGATCCTGTCGTCCGTGGGGGTCCTGGCGGCCGTCTCGGCCGCCGTGGGCGTCCTGTCCGTGAGCGCGCTGTCGAGCGTCGCCGAGCAGACCGCGCAGGTGCGCGAGCGCAACGTCGTCGGGCTGACCGCCCTGGGCCGGGTGCACCAGGAGGAGATCAAGACCCGCATGCTCGTGGCGCAGCACGCCGCGGCGCCGGACACCGAGGGCAAGGCCGAGCTGCGGGGCAAGATCGCCGACAGCGACGCCGAGCTCGACGACTGGGCCGCGACGTACGAGGCCACGGGGGTGGCCGACCCGGTGCAGTGGAAGGCGTTCGTCGACGGCTGGGCGCAGTGGCGCTCGATCCGCGACGCGCAGCTGCTGCCGCTGTCCGACGCCCGCGACGCGGTCGCGTGGGCCGCCGCCAGCAACGACGTCGCGCAGCCCGTCATCAGCGTCCTCGCCGACGCGCTCGACCTGGCCGAGGCCGCCGAGGACGCCGAGGCCGCCGCGACCGTGGCCGCCGCGCGCGCCACGGCGGACGAGGCCCGCACGGCCGTGGTCGTCGCCCTGCTGGTGGGCCTGACCCTCGCCCTGGCCCTGGCGGTGCGGGCGACGCGCCTCATCGTGCGCCCGCTCGGCGCCGTGTCCGCCTCGCTCGAGGCGATGGCCGCGGGTGACCTCACGGTCTCCCCCGGCAGCCACGGCCGCGACGAGGTCGGCCGGATGGCCGACGCCCTGACCCGCGCCCAGCAGGGCGTGCGCGAGACGGTCACGGCCGTCGTCTCCTCGGCGACCTCGCTGGCCGCGGCGTCCAGCCAGCTGTCGTCGAGCTCCGAGCGCATCGCGGGCGCCGCGGGCGACACCGCGCAGGCCGCGCAGACCGCGGCGGACGTCGCGGGCCGGGTCTCCGCGAGCGTCGGGACCGTCGCCGCCGGCGCGGACGAGATGCAGGCCGCGATCCGGGAGATCTCCTCGGGCGCCGCGGACGCCACCACGGTCGCCGCGCGCGCCGCGGGGCTGGCCGAGCAGACGAGCGTCACCGTCGCGCGCCTGGGCCAGTCGTCCCTGCAGATCGGCGACGTCGTGAAGACCATCACCGCGATCGCCGAGCAGACCAACCTGCTCGCGCTGAACGCCACCATCGAGGCGGCCCGTGCGGGTGACGCGGGCAAGGGGTTCGCGGTCGTCGCCGGCGAGGTCAAGGAGCTCTCGGCCCAGACCGCGCGCGCCACCGAGGACATCGTCGCCCGCGTCAGCTCCATCCAGGGCGACACCGGGGACGCCGTGCGCGCCATCGCCGGCATCAGCGAGGTCATCGGCGACATCAACTCCTTCCAGACGACCATCGCCTCCGCGGTGGAGGAGCAGAGCGCCACGACCGCCGAGATGAGCCGCAACGTGGGCGAGGCCGCCACCGGCACGTCCGACATCGCCGCGGGCATCCAGCACATCGCGGGCGCGGCGGCCGCGACCCGGCAGGGCGTCGACGACACCCGCGCCGCGACCGAGGAGCTGTCCCGGATGGCGGGCGAGCTGACGACGCTGGTGAGCCGCTTCCGGGTCTGAGGTCGCACCGCGTCCTGCGGGGTCGCACCCGGGTCGCGGTGGCGCAGCGGTGTTGTAGCGTCGCCGCGACGCACCCGAGGACGAGGGGACCCCCGTGGCACGCAGGCTCGAACCGCCCTTCCGCGCCGACCACGTGGGGAGCCTGCTGCGACCCGCGGCGCTCCTCGAGGCGCGCGAGCAGGCCGCCCGCGGGGAGCTGGACGCGGCCGGTCTGCGGGCCGCGGAGGACGTCGCGGTGCGCGACGCCGTGGCCCTGCAGTCCGAGACCGGGCTGCAGACGGTGACCGACGGTGAGTTCCGCCGCTCCACGTGGCACATGGACTTCATCTACCGCCTGGCGGGCGTCTCCCGCGCGCAGGAGACGCTGCACGTGACCTTCCACAACGAGGCCGGCGACCTCGACTGGGCGCCCGCCGCGCTGAAGGTCGACGGGCGGATCGGCTTGCGCGAGACCATCTTCGGCGACGACTTCACGTTCCTGCGCGACGCCGCGGAGGGCACGGGGACGACGCCGAAGCTGACGATCCCCTCGCCCAGCATGGTCCACTACCGCGGCGGCCGCGCCGCGCTCGACCCGGCCGTCTACCCCGACGAGGGCGAGTTCTGGGACGACCTGAGCCGGGCCTACGCCGCGGAGCTGGCCGGGCTCGGCGAGCTGGGCTGCACGCACGTGCAGCTGGACGACACGAGCCTCGCCTACCTCAACGACCCCGCGCAGCGCGAGGCCCTGCAGGGGCAGGGCCGCGACGCCGCCCACCAGCACGAGCGCTACGTCCGCCAGATGAACGCGGCCATCGCCGACCGTCCCGCGTCGATGCGGGTCACGACCCACCTGTGCCGCGGGAACTTCCGCTCCTCGTGGGTCGCCTCGGGCGGGTACGACTTCGTCGCCGAGGTGCTGTTCGGCGAACTCGCGGTCGACGGGTACTTCCTGGAGTTCGACGACGAGCGCAGCGGCGGGTTCGAGCCCCTGCGGTTCGTGCCGCCGGGCAAGACCGTCGTGCTGGGCCTCGTGACGACCAAGCGCGGTGCGCTGGAGGACAAGGACGCGCTCAAGCGGCGGATCGACGAGGCCGCGCGGTACGTCCCGCTGGAGCAGCTGTGCCTGTCCCCGCAGTGCGGGTTCTCCTCCACGGTGGAGGGGAACTCCCTCACGGCCGAGGAGCAGCGCGCGAAGCTGCGGCTCGTCGTCGAGACAGCCGCCGAGGTCTGGGGCTAGGGCCCCGCCGCCGGCGTCGCGGCGCGGTGGGCGACCGCCCCGAGGCCCAGGCCGATGGCCAGGGCCGTGAGGTGGCCCACGGCCGTGAAGTCGGGGGCTGCGGCGAGCACCGCGCCGAGCCCGAGCGTCGGGACGAGCACGTACGCCCAGCGCCAGCGCCGGGGCACCCGCGCCGCGAGCATCCCGCACACCCCGGCCAGGGCGTAGCTGACGCCGACGTCGGGAGCGCGGGCCACGCTCGGGTCCAGCCGCCCGTCGGTGACCCCGGCCAGCAGCAGCGACGCCACGAACAGGGTGGCGCCGACGTGGCCGAACACCAGGGCCACGAGGGTCGGGCCGCGCCCCAGCCACCGGGTGGCCGCGGTCAGGGCCACCACGAGCGGGACGAGGATCCACAGCCCCGCCAGGTCCGGCACGACGAGCGCGCTGAGCAGCAGCACGCGCAGCGGGAAGCGCCGGAGGTTGACGAGGTTGCTGCTCGTCTCCTGCACGAAGCGGACCTGCAGGTGGTCCGGAGCGGCGTGCAGGGCGACGGCGACCGCGGCGACGACCAGCGCGTAGACCAGGGCGAGGTCGCTGCCGCGCAGCAGGGCTCCCCGCCCACCCCGCCGGACCCACGCCAGGCGTCTCACCGCCCCACTGTGCACGACCTCCCCCAGAGGCGGACCCTCAGGTGCCGCCGCGCGCACGGCGGGCCCGGCCGAGCAGCAGGGCCGCGACCGCGAGGGCGAGCCCGGCGGCGGCGACCGCGATGGCCGCCGGGCGCAGCCCCTCCACCGTCAGCAGGACCCCGAGGGCGCTGCAGGCCACGGCGAGGACGAGGCCGAGGCGCTCGGCGACGCCCGCGCCGCCGGGGCGGGGGGAGGCGCGGTGTCGGGAGGGCACCTCGCGATGCTGCCCGACGCGGGCGGCGGTGCCCCGCCGCAGCGCGTCGCGGATCACCCGGACGGGTCAACCGACGCGGTCGGCCACCGTCGCGGCGTAGGTGGCCAGCGCGTCGCGCGCGGGACGGTCGGGCAGGCCCGCGAGGTGCGTCGTCGCCCGCTCGGCCCACTCGCGGGCGGTCCGGCGGGCCTCCTCGGTCGCGGGGTGCGCGCGCAGCCCCGCCACGGCGTCGGCGAGGACGGCGTCGTCGTCGAGCCGCCCGGAGTCCAGCAGCGCGACGACCGCGGCGGCCTCCGCGTCCCCCGCGCGGGCGGCGCGGCGCGCGTAGAGCACGGGCAGCGTGGGCACGCCCTCGCGCAGGTCGGTGCCCGGGCGCTTGCCCGAGTCGTCCACCGCGCTCGTGAGGTCGAGCACGTCGTCGGCGAGCTGGAAGGCGACGCCGACGTCCTCGCCGTAGCGGACCATCGCGTCCACGACGCGGGGCTCGGCGCCCGCGAACATCGCGCCGAAGCGGCCGGCCGTGGCGATGAGCGAGGCCGTCTTGTCCGACAGCACGCCCAGGTAGTGGGCGACGGCGTCGTCGTGCAGGTCCGGGCCGACCGTCTCCCGCATCTGCCCGAGGCACAGCCGCTCGAAGGTCGCGGCCTGGATCTTCACGGCCTGCGGACCCAGGTCGGCCACGACGTTGGAGGCGCGCGCGAACAGCAGGTCGCCCGTGAGGATCGCGACGTTGTTGCCCCACTTCTGGTGCGCCGCAACGGCACCGCGCCGCGTGGGCGCCGAGTCCATGACGTCGTCGTGGTACAGGGACGCGAGGTGGGTGAGCTCGACGACGACCGCGGCGGACGTGACCTCGGGGCACGTCGGGTCGCCGAAGTGGGCGGCGATCAGGGTCAGCATCGGGCGCACGCGCTTGCCGCCCGCGAGGACGAGGTGGCGCGACGTGGCGTCGGCGAGCGGGTCGGTGTTGCCCACCGCCTCGCGCAGCCGCGCCTCCACGACGGCCAGGCCCTCGCGCAGCGACGCCTCGAGGTCGACGTCGCTCGTGGGCAGCGAGGCCGCGCTCGCGACGGCCGTCCCGCCGAGGACCCGGCCCGCCGGGGTGGAGCTGCCGCGCGCGCTCACGACGCCGGGGCCAGACGCTGCAGCGCCACGACGACGCGGTCCGTGGCGTCGCGCGAGGTCGGGTCGGCGAGGTTGGCGAGCAGCTTGACCACGAGCTTCATCAGCCCGGGCCGCGGCAGGCCGAAGCGCGTGGCGATGCGCATGACCTCGGGGTGGCCGATGAGCGAGACGAACACACGCCCCAGGGTGTAGTACCCGCCCAGGTCCGCGCGAACCGCCGCCGGGTAGCCCTGCAGCGCGCGCTCGCGGCCGCGGTCGTCGGGGGCGTCGAGCGCCGTGTCGACGGCCTGGGCCGCGAGCCGCGCCGACTGCATGGCGTAGGCGATGCCCTCGCCGTTGAACGGGTTGACCATCCCCCCGCTGTCGCCCACGAGGACGAGCCCGCGGGTGTAGTGCGGGGTGCGGTTGAACGCCATCGGCAGGGCGGCCCCGCGGATCGGCCCGACCTGGTCCTCGGGCCGGAACCGCCACTCCGGCGGCATGCCGGCGAGCCAGCGGCGAAGCAGGTCCCGGTAGTCGAGGTCGCCCGCCCCGGCCGTGGAGTCGAGGATGCCCAGGCCCACGTTGCTCGTGCCGTCGCCCACGCCGAACACCCAGCCGTACCCGGGTAGCAGGCCCCCGGCGCGGCCGCCCGGCTCGCCGTCGCGCAGCTCCAGCCAGCTCTCGAGCCAGTCGTCGTCGTGGCGGGGGCTGCGGAAGTAGGTGCGCACGGCGATGCCCAGCGGGCGGTCGTCGCGCTTGGCGAGGCCCATCGACAGCGCCAGCCGGCCGCCGACGCCGTCGGCCGCGACGACCACGGGCGCGCGGTAGGTGGTCTCCTCGCCCGCCTTGCGGCCCTTCTCGTCCACCGGGCGCGCCCGCACCCCGACGACGTGGCCGGTGCGCTCGTCGAGGACCGGGCCCGAGACCGACGTGCGCTCGCGCAGGTCCGCGCCCGCGGCCTCGGCGTGCCGGGCCAGCGCCTCGTCGAAGCGGGAGCGGGTGTGCACGAGGCCGTGACCGGGGAACTCGGCCAGGTCCGGCCACGGCACCTGCAGGCGCACGCCCCCGCCCAGCATCCGCAGGCCCTGGTTGCGCATCCAGCCGTCCTCGCGCGGCGTGGGCAGGCCCATGAGCTCGAGCTCGCGGACGGCGCGGGGCGTCAGCCCGTCGCCGCACACCTTCTCGCGCGGGAACGCGGCCTTCTCCAGCACGACGACGCGGCGCCCACCGGCAGCGAGGTAGCGGGCCGCCGTGGAGCCCGCGGGCCCGGCACCGACGACCACGACATCGGCCTCGACGTGTGGCTCGTGCACCCTCGTCCTCCGCTGCTCGGGGAGATCGTGAACGCTTTCACGAAGTACTCGCCAGTCTAGTTCGTCGGGCCGATCCGCACGCCCCGGTGCAGCGCGACGATCCCGCCCGACAGGTCGCGCCACGCGACGTCGGCCCAGCCCGCGGCGCCGATCCTCGCGGCGAGCGTGCGCTGGTCGGGCCACGCGTCGATCGAGCGCGTCAGGTACGTGTACGCGTCGCTGTGCGAGCTGACGAGCGCGGCGACGCGCGGCAGCACGCGGTGCAGGTAGAAGCGGTAGCCCTTGTGCAGCAACGTGTTCGGGGGGGTAGAGAACTCGGCGACGACCAGCCGGCCCCCCGGGCGGACGACCCGCGCCATCTCGCGCAGGGCCGCGTCGACGTCCACCACGTTGCGCAGGCCGAAGCTGATCGTCACCGCGTCGAACACCCCGTCGGCGAACGGCAGGCGGGTCGCGTCGCCCGCCACGAAGCCCAGGTCGGGGCGCCGGCGCTTGCCCGTGCGGACCATGCCGAGAGAGAAGTCACACGGGACGGTGAGCACACCGCGGTCGGCGAAGGGCTCGCTCGACGTCCCGGTGCCCGCGGCGAGGTCGAGGACCCGCTCCCCCGGGCGCGCGTCGACGGCCCGCACGACCGCCCGGCGCCACCACCGGTCCTGGCCCGCGGACAGCAGGTCGTTCGTCACGTCGTAGCGCTCGGCGACGCCGTCGAACATCGCCGACACCTCGTGCGGCTTCTTCGTCAGGTCGGCGGTCTCGCGCGCGGGGGTGCTCACTCGGCCATCCTCTCCCGGACCGCCGCGGTGATCGCCTCGAGGCGTGGCCGGACCGCGGCGCGCTCGACGCGCACCTGGACGACGCGCAGCCCGGACGGCGCGGGCGTGACCGCGGCCAGGAACTCCGCGGGCGTGCGCGCCAGCACGTGCGGCACGTGGTGCGCCGCGGCGAGCGCCGCGACGTCGGTGCCGTGCGGGGTCGCGACCACCCGCTCGAACACCGCGCGGTCGACGGCCCCGGCGTGCTCGAGGGTCTCGAAGATGCCGCCGCCGTCGTCGTCGACGAGCACGACGGTGAGGTCCGGGCGGGGTTCGGCCGGGCCCAGCACGAGGGCGCCGGCGTCGTGCAGGAACGCCAGGTCCCCGATGAGGACGCGCGCGCCGGCCTCGCCGCGGTCGGTGCGCGCGAGGGCCACGCCCGAGGCGGTGGACACCGTCCCGTCGATGCCCGCGAGCCCGCGGTTGGAGACGGCCGTGACGCCGTCGGGGAACGCCGCCAGGTCGACGTCGCGCACGGCGTTGCTGGCGGCGACGACGAGGGCCGCCCCGTCGGCCGCGCACGCGGCGCTCGTGGCCCGGGCGATCCACGGGCCGCTGAGCCGGCCCTGCGCCGCCTCCGCGTCCAGCACGGCGTCGACGGCGGCCGTGGCGCGCTTGCCGGCCTGCTGCCAGCGCGCGGCCCAGGCGTGCTCGCCCGTGGCCGGCGGCTCCTCGACGGTGGCGGCCGGCACCACGGCCGCGGCGCGGAAGCCCGCGTCGGCCCACGTGCCGCCGGGGCTGACGACGACGATGTCGACGTCGTCGCGCGCCAGCAGCCGGGTCACGGGCCGCGAGAGGGTCGGGTGCCCGTGCACGACGACGCGCTGGACGGCCGCGCCGAGCGGGCCCTCCTCGTCGACCGCGTCGAGCAGCAGCCGGTAGGGGCCGATGGCCTGCGGCCCGCCGCGCGCGCCCGAGGAGGGTTCGGCCAGCAGGGGCCAGCCCGCGCGCTCCGCGAGCGCCCGCGCGGCCACACCCACCGCCGGGTCCGGGGTGTCGCCCGCGAGCACCAGGGTGCGAGGCCCGCGGGGCAGCACGACGGGGCGGGGCGCCTCGGGCAGGGCCACGCGGGTCAGGCCCGTCTCGCCCGTGAGGGCGACGTCGTCGGCGCCCGGCACGAGCGGGTCGGCGAAGCCGACGTCGAGGTGCACGGGCCCCGGGGTCCCCCCGCGCAGGCCGCGGGCGGCGGCGACGGCGCGCGAGGCCGTCGAGCGCCAGCCCGGCGCCTGCCGCCACGGGTCCGAGGGCGCCGGCACGTCGGCGGAGAAGCGCACCGAGGGCAGGAACATCCGCGCCTGCGCGTCGGCGGTCTGGCTCGCGCCGGACCCGCGCAGCTCGTGCGGCCGGTCGGCGGACAGGACGATGAGCGGCACGCCCGCGTGGTGGGCCTCGAGGACGGCGGGGTGCAGGTTCGCGACGGCCGTCCCGCTCGTGGTGACGACGGCCACGAGGCCCGCGTCGGCGGGGGAACCGCCCCCGCGGGCGAGGCCCAGGGCGAGGAAGCCGGCGCTGCGCTCGTCGATGCGGACGTGCAGCTGCAGCCGGCCCGCGGCGTCGGCGGCCGCGGCGGCGTAGGCGAGCGGCGCGCTGCGCGAGCCGGGGCTGAGGACGAGGTGGCGCAGTCCGAGGCGGACCAGCGCGTCGACGAGGACCGTCGCCAGCGCGGTCGAGGGGTTCACCCCCAGATCTTCCCCCCGCCGGGGTGCCGGTGCCCTCCCCGATCGTGTGGCACCCTCCCCCGGGTGAGCGATGTCACTCCCCCGTCCCTCCTCGACGACGTGCTCCGGCGCAGCCGCGGCACGCTCATCGAGCGGATGGGCATCGTCGTCGTGGAGGCGTCGCCGCAGCGGATGGTCGCGACCATGCCGGTGGAGGGCAACACGCAGGTCATGGGCCTGCTGCACGGGGGCGCGAGCTGCGTGCTCGCCGAGACGCTCGGCTCGCTGGGCTCGATGCTGCACGTCTGGCCCGACGCCCAGGTGGTCGGCACCGACATCAACGCCACCCACCACCGCGCCGTCACGTCGGGGGTCGTCACCGGCACCGCCACCGCGATCACGCTGGGCCGCACCCTGTGCAGCCACGAGGTCGTCATCACCGACGAGGCCGGCCGGCGGGTCTGCACCGCGCGCATCACCAACCTCGTGCGGCCGCTGCCGCCGGGCGCCGGGGCGGGGCCTCAGGCGAGCTCGGCGTAGGCCGCGGCCAGCCGCTCGCGCCACCAGCGCTCGCGCGCGGCGGGGGCCCGGTGGCGCGCCAGGAGGTCGGCGTCGGCGTGCGCCGGCCCGACCGCGATCGCGCCGTCCACGGGCAGGAGCGGGTCGGCGCGCACGTCGGCGGCCAGCAGCGCCGCCGTGCCGAGCCCGCACGCGAACGGCAGCGCCGGCAGGGCGGCGGCCAGCGCGAGCCCGCCCGCGAGCCCGACCGAGGTGTCGAGCGCGCTGGAGACGACGGCCGGGAGCCCGCAGGCCGCGACGACGTCCAGCGCCGCCCGCACCCCCGACAGCGGCGCGACCTTGACGACGACGACGTCCGCGGCCTCCAGGCCCGCCACCCGCAGCGGGTCCTCGGCCTTGCGGATGCTCTCGTCGGCGGCGAGCAGGACGGGGGTCCCCGCGCGCGCGAGGCGGCGGCGCACCTCGGCCATCTCCTCCAGCGTCCGGCAGGGCTGCTCGGCGTACTCGAGCCCCACGACGGCCAGCTCGCTCAGGGCCCGCTCGGCCTCGTCGACGCTCCACAGGGTGTTCGCGTCGACGCGCACGCGCCCCTGCGGCCCCAGCACCTCGCGCACGGCGCGGACCCGGTCGAGGTCGTCGGCGAGCCCCTGCCCGGGTTCGGCCACCTTCACCTTCGCGGTGCGGCAACCGGGGAAGGTCGCGAGCACGTCCGCCACCGCGGTGGCGGGGACGGCGGGGACGGTCGCGTTGACCTCGACGCTGCCGCGCTGCGCCGCAGGCCATCCCACCCACGCGGCCTCGACCGCGGCGGCCAGCCAGCGCGAGGACTCCGCGGGGCCGTACTCCAGGAACGGGGAGAACTCCCCCCAGCCCGCGGGCCCGTGCAGCAGGAGCGCCTCGCGCTCGGTGATGCCGCGGAAGCGCGTGCGCAGCGGCAGGCGCACGACGTGCGCGGCGGCCAGCAGGTCCGCGAGCGGCGGCGGCTGCTCCGGGGTCGTGTCCACGGGACCAGTCTCGCCCGCGCTGCGCGGAGGCTGACAGTTCCGCTGTCCCGGAGCCGCGGTCAGGCGGTTGCGTGGCCCTCCTGGGGCTTTCGGTGCAGCGCAACTGTCAGCCCGCCCCGATCGGGGGACTTCCCGCACCCATGCCCTACCGTTCGACGACGTGTCCGCCCTCCCCGGTGTCAGCGAGACCTTCGACGCGACGGCGTGGGCGGAGGTGCCCGGGTTCGAGGACCTCACCGACGTCACCTACCACCGCTGCGTGCGCCCGGGCCCCGAGCGCGGCACGGTGCGCATCGCCTTCGACCGCCCCGAGGTGCGCAACGCGTTCCGCCCCGGCACCGTCGACGAGCTGGCCCGGACGCTGGACCACGCCCGCCGCACGCCCGACGTCGGCTGCGTCCTGCTCACCGGCAACGGGCCGAGCCCGAAGGACGGCGGCTGGGCGTTCTGCTCTGGTGGGGACCAGCGCATCCGCGGCCGCTCGGGCTACCAGTACGCCGAGGGCGAGACCGCCGACACGGTCGACGCGGCGCGCGCGAAGGCCGAGGGCGGGCGGTTGCACGTCCTCGAGGTGCAGCGGCTGATCCGGATGATGCCGAAGGTCGTCGTGGCCGTCGTCGGCGGCTGGGCCGCGGGCGGCGGGCACAGCCTGCACGTCGTCGCCGACCTGACGCTGGCGAGCGCCGAGCACGCCCGGTTCAAGCAGACCGACGCCGACGTCGGGTCCTTCGACGGGGGTTTCGGCTCCGCCTACCTCGCGCGGCAGGTGGGCCAGAAGTTCGCGCGGGAGATCTTCTTCCTGGGCCGGCCGTACACCGCGGAGCAGGCGCACGCCATGGGCATGGTCAACGAGGTCGTCCCCCACGCGGAGCTGGAAGCCGTGGCGCTGCAGTGGGCCGCGGAGATCAACGGCAAGTCCCCGACGGCGCAGCGGATGCTGAAGTTCGCGTTCAACGCCCTCGACGACGGCCTCGTGGGGCAGCAGGTCTTCGCGGGCGAGGCGACGCGACTGGCGTACATGACCGACGAGGCCGTCGAGGGCCGCGACGCGTTCCTGGAGAAGCGGGACCCGGACTGGAGCCCGTTCCCCTGGTACTTCTGACCGCCCGGGAACTCCTGACGCTCACGCCTCGGCGGGTTGCCGCACGGGCAGCACGACGCGCACGACCGTGCCCTCACCCTCCCGGCTGTCCGCGGTCACGGACCCGCCGTGGCGGTGCACGACGGCGCGCACGAACGGCAGGCCGAGACCGCTGCCCGGGACGGCGCGCGCCTGCTGGCTGCGGAACAGCTCCTCCCAGACGTGCGGCAGGTCGTCGGCGCTGATGCCGTGACCGGTGTCGGCGACCTCGACGAGGACGTCGGGCCCGCTCTCGCGCGCGCGCACCTCCACGGTCGCGCCGTCGGCGGTGTACTTCACGGCGTTGTCGACGAGGTTGACGAAGGCCAGCACCAGCAGGTCGGCGTCGCCCTGCACGCGCGGCAGCGGCCACGGGGCGCGGGGCGCGTCCAGGCGCAGCGTGCGCCCGGCCGCGCGGGGTTGCTCCCCGACGACCTCGAGCGCCTCCTCGAGCAGGGCCGTGACGTCGACGTCGGTGGTGTCCAGGCGGCTGGTCTCGACGTCGGCGATCTTCCGCAGGTCGGTGGTGAGCCGGCTCAGCCGGAGGACCTGCTCCTCGATGCTGCGCAGGCCGGCGGCCTGCTGCGGGCGGGGGTCGTCGGCGGCCAGGTTGGCCAGCGCGAGGCGGATGGCGGTCAGCGGGTTCTTCAGCTCGTGGTCCAGGCGCCCGACCAGGCGCTGCCGGTCCCCCGCGCCCTGCGCGGCGACCGCTCGCAGCGCACGCTCGCGCGCCACCCGGGCGCGGCGCCGGCGCAGCGCCCCGAGCAGGAGCACGACCGTCGCGAGGGCGCCCGCCGCGAGCACCCAGTCCCCCGGGCGCGCGGTGACCTCCGCGCCGACGCGGCTCGCACCACCGGGCAGCTCACCCGCGCGCCACAGCCCCCACAGCAGCACCCCGGCCAGGACCGGGAGCAGCGGCGGCAGCCCGCGCAGGACCCGGCGGGCCGCGCGCCCGCGCACCTCAGGCGCTCTCGACGCGGCCGGAGAACCGGTAGCCGGTGCCCAGGACGGTCGTGATGAGCTGCGGGTCGCCCGAGTCGACCTCGAGCTCGCGCCGCAGCTCCGCGACGCGGGTGTCGACGCTGCGCGTGCTGGTCTGGAACGTCCACCCCCACACCGCCTCCAGCAGCCGCTCCCGGGTCATGACCTCGTCGGGGTGGGTCATGAGGTAGGCGAGCAGGGCCGTGGCGCGCGGGGTGAGCACGACGTCGCGGCCGTCGCGCGAGACGCGCTGGGAGACCCGGTCCAGCACGACGGTCCCGCTGCGCAGCCGCGGCGACTGCCCGAGCCCACCCCCGCTGGCGGCGCCGCGCCGCAGCACCGCGCGGATGCGGGCGATGAGCTCCTGCGGGTCGAACGGCTTGTTCAGGTAGTCGTCCGCGCCCTCCTCCAGGGCCATGGCCCGCTCGCTGGACTCCCCCACCTGCGTCAGGAGGATGACGGGCGTGCTGCGCCGCTCGGCGCGCAGCGTGCGCAGGACGGCCCGGCCGTCCAGCCCCGGCATCATCACGTCGAGCACCACGAGGTCGGGCGCGTGCGCGCGGATCCCGTCCAGCGCCTGGCGGCCGTCGGAGGTCACGACCACCTCGTAGCCCGCGCGGCGCAGCAGCGGGGCGAGGTTGTCGGTGATCGCCGACTCGTCGTCGGCGAGCAGGATCGTCGGCACCTCGTCATGATGCTCCCCCGCCCGCCACCGCGAGACCGGCGCCGGCGCGTGTGACCGGACCGGGCGAGGTGTGCCGGGACCGTGACGCGGCACCGGGCCGGAGCCGCCGGTCGGCGCCGGTCGCCCTCGTAGGGTGGCCGCGTGCGCAGGGCGACGAGCGGGACGCTGCTGTCGGCCGCCGTGGCGCTCGCGCTCACCGGCTGCTCGTTCTCGGGCCGTGTCGTGACGTCGGAGCCCGCCG